>JAFMIU010000033.1 GCA_017853835.1 Pirellulales bacterium
CCGACGCGAGCGTCCGGCGACGGGGTGTGGGCAACCCCGAAGCGTGTTTCAACGACACGCTTCGCCACCCCATCCGACGCCGTTGAGCACGTTGAACCCGACCGCGCCCAACCCGCCGCGCGTTTCACCACGCCGGTCCCACGGCTCACGCCGTTGGGCTTCCACGGGCACCCGAAGCGTGTTTCACACAACACGCCGTTGAGCACCCTCGGCTCATCGAGCCAAACACACCGCGCGTTTCACCGCGCCGGTCCCACGGCTCACGCCGTTGGGCTTCCACGGGCACCCGACGCGGGTGCGACCCATCACCCCAGCACGCGATCGACCAGCAAAGGCAACACCCGTCGTGCGTCGAAAAACTCCTCCGCGATCTCACGGGCCCGACGACGATGCTTCGAGTAGTCGCTCGCGATCGCGTCGACGGCCTCCGCCACGTCGGTGGGCGTCGAAAACGCCATCAGCCCTTCGCCGATCGGCAGCACGGCGGAGAAGCCGGTGTCGTGGGCGATGACGGGGCGTCCCGAGGCGAGGTAGGCGATGCTGCGGTCACTGAACCAGCCGCTGCCCGACACCACGTAGCCGCTCTTGGCGATGCCCAGTTCAGCCCACGACCCTGCCACAAAGGCCTGATAGGTGGCCGGCGTGTCGCAGACCTGGGATGGGTCGAACCGCTGCCAGCCGGCGGCGTCGAGCGCGGCGAGGTCTCGTATCTCGTCGGCGTGGATCGCCAGGGCGGGCATGCAGGGCTTCGCCACCACGCTGGGAATTCCCATGAGTCCACGCCACGCGTGCGCCTTCTGGCCGTAGAACACGCCATCGTGAACGACCGACCCGTAGCTGCGCCAATGGCCGACCGTCGTCAGCGCGTCGTGGGTGAGCGTGTTCGAGACGGGCCATGCGTCGAGGACGATCGGCTGAAGCGTCGTGATCCATGGCACGTCGCACTCGGGCACCGTGCAGCTGGGCTGGCCGATCTGCGTGGCGATCGTCACGAAGTGGGTGTGTCGATCGAAGCCCATGTCGGCCCCTTGCAGGTGCCAGATCTGATTGAAGGCCGGATCGAGGTCGAGCAGCACCCGCCGCGGGATGGCCGCCAGCATCTCCTCGTCGCGGAGCATGCCCGAGATGTTGAACAGCACATCGGCCCGATCCATCCGCGCGAGCAAGGATTCCCGCGTCATGCCCGCGGTGGCACCGGCCGGATCGACGAGCGCCGCCTGACCATCGAGCCCGAAGGCCTCGACCACCCGACGGAAATACCCGACCGCATCCGGGGTCGCGCTGGCCACCGGCTGCACGAGCGTCACGTCGTAGCCGAGCGACCGACATCCGAGCACGTACTGGAGCACGGCCCAGGCCGCCCCCCCCTGATGAGGCTGACCGGCCACCATTCCAGCGATCACCACAGACGGCCGACGTCCCACAAAACCTCTCCAGACGTCACGATCGACATGACCGTACGGGTTTGACAGACCACCAACACGCCTTAAGGTTGTGTCAGGGCAGGCACTCTTATCAACTCCGGCGAATCGGCCGGCCGACTACCGATGCCAATTATCGTCGCTGGAATGCCGGCCGCTGGTGCCGGAGTGACGGCGGAGTGCCTTCGCCTGTGCGGTGTCCACATCGCCGAGGGCTGCTCCGGTGGTGCGCCTCCCGAGTCGACCGGCCTGATCGAGCCGTGGGGCTGGGTCGACGGCCGAGGAAGCCTCCTGGTGCCGATGCGGGCTTCCGCCGACGCCGCGACACGGGTCGTGTTGTGCCTTCGCCATCCGTTTGAAGTGGCCGTCTCTCTGCGCGACCGCCATGGCGTGCCGCTGGCCACGGGTCTGGCACTCTGGCATGCCCATGCCCACGCCATTCTTCGTGGCACATCGCCCGAGCAACGGGTGACCGTCCACTACGCGGCCCTGCGGGACGATGTGCGCGGCGCCACGCGCCGGCTCGCCGCTCTCCTCGATCTTGCGCCCGCCACCGAATCGATCGACGCCTGCGTCCGCGTCTGGAGGAGCGAGCGGCCATCGGCCACCTTCACGGCGGGCGATCTGGTTCGCTGCCATGCGCCGCGAGGGATTCGGTCGCTCTACCGTCGACTCTGCGTGGAGGCGGGCTATCCCGATGACGGCGAAGGTTCGTCAGACGATGGCGTGCTCCGTGACCTGGCCCTTGCCTGCCGCGCGGATCGGCGGCGGCAGCGACGTCGCGACCTGCGGCGTTCGATCTCGAGGCTCCACCGCGATGTCGCCCGGCTCCGCCATGATCTTGCCAGCCGTGATGCCAGCCTTCGCGACCTGATCGACAGCCTCCCGCGAGCGGGAAGCGGCGACACGGCAACGGCAAACGCGAGCTACCTCCAGAGCGTGCATCGCCTCCGCGATCTCGTTTCGGCGCATGTGCCCCGCAAGGGCATCGTGGCCGTGCTCAGCAAGGGCGACGACGAACTCGTGAAGCAACGATCCTGCACCGCGTGGCACTTTCCCCGCGACGAGCGGGGTGACTATCTGGGGTATCACCCGGCGAGCGGCCTGGCTGCCGTCGCGAACCTCGAAACCCTCCGTGCCCGCGGCGCGACCCACCTGCTCGTGCCCGAAACCCACGCCTGGTGGCTCACCAGCTATCCGGCGTTTCGTCACCACCTCGACCAGCGCGCCCGCATCGTCGAGACGCGTGAGGGGATCGGCACCCTCTACGAGCTCGTCGGTTCGTCCGATGCTGCGTCGGCCTGCCTCGGCCGCCGTGTGGCCGAGGCGCTTGGCCGCCCGCCAAGCGTGCTGGCATGGAACGCCCCCCGTGCCGCGGGCCTGTTCCCCGATGCCAAGGTCTTCGCGGCCGAGGCATCCGACGAACTCCCCTACATCGATCAGAGCATCGATGTCGTCGTGGTGGCCGATCCGAGCGACACCATGCTCGCCGAAGCCCGCCGGGTCGCGGCGATGGCGGTCGTCGATGCCACCACCGTTCCGGTGGTGGAGTGGATCCATCAACCAAAGGCTCCGTCCCACCCGTCCGTCTCGATCGTCATTCCCGTGAGCAACCAGTGGGCGGTGACCGACACCTGCCTGCGGGCGTTGCTCCCTTCGCTTCCGGCCGACTGGCTGGTGGAGGTGATCGTGGTGGACGACGCCTCGACCGACGAAACGCCCCAGCGCCTGACCTCGCTCTCGCGGCTCGACCACCGGATCCGCGTGCTTCGCAACGACACGAATCTCGGGTTCGTCGGCAGCACCAACCGTGGCGCTGCCGCCGCCACCGGCGACTTCCTCGTGTTTCTCAACAACGACACCGTGCCGCTTCCGGGCTGGCTGCCGCCGTTGATCGAAACCTTTCGCGACCGACCGACGGCCGGGGCCGTCGGCGGCAAGCTGCTTTTCCCCGACGGCCGCCTGCAGGAAGCTGGAGGCATCATCTTCGCCGATGGCTCTGCCTGCCACTTCGGCCGCGAGCATCCCGACCCCGCCTGGAGGCTCTTCAACCACGTGCGTCCGGTCGACTACGTGTCGGGCGCGCTCCTGGCGACGCCCCGCGCGGTGTTTGCGTCGCTGGGCGGCTTTGGCGCTGAGTTTGCCCCCGGCTACTACGAAGACACCGACTACTGCTTCCGTCTGCGTGAAACCGGCCGCGAGGTGGTGTTCCAGCCCAACGCGGTGGTGGTGCATCTCGAAGGGGGCACGGCGGGCACCGATCACGCCGTGGGCATGAAACGGCACCAGGAGATCAATCGCCGCCGATTCCTGAAGCGGCATGCTGCCGCCCTCGCCCGCCAACGGCAACGGCCGACCGTGATCGACGAGGGTGTCTGGGCCGTGCTCGCCCACGCTGCGCCGACGGAGGTCGCCCGATGAGTCGCCGAGCCCTCTTCGCCGCCTACACCGTCCCCCGTCCCGATCGTGATTCGGGCGGCAAGCGGCATCACGATCTCGTCCGATTCCTGCTCGATGCGGGATGGACGGTCGACGTGCTCGCGCCCCACGGCCTCACCGGGTGCGACGACTACGTCCGCGATCTCAACGCCCTCGGCGTGGCCGTTCACGACGATTCGCCGATCTCGCGATCCGACGGCACTCGGATGCGCAGCACGCTCCTCGAAGACCTCGTGTCGCGGGTGGAGTTTGATCTCGCACTGCTCGCCTTCTGGCCGGTGGCTCGGCTCTTCATGCCGACGATCCGCCGGCGATCACCGCGCACCCGAGTGATCGTCGATTCGGTCGACCTCCACTTCCTCCGCGATTCGCGCCGCATCATGGGGAGCCCGGAGGCGGCGGCGGCCGGCTTCCTGCTGGATGCCGGATTTGCCGCCGACATGACGGCCGAACTCAACGTCTACGCCGCAGCCGATGCGGTGGTGAGCGTGTCGGACAAGGAGCGAGATCTCCTGGCCGACTTCCTCGGGGCATCGGTCACCTCTCGCACGGTTCCCGACTGCGAGGATCCCACCCCCAGCCCGATCCCGATGGCCGATCGCGCCGGCCTGCTGACCGTGGGCAGTTACGAGCACCAGCCCAACGTCGAAGCGCTCGAATACCTCTGCCGTGACGTGCTGCCCCTCGTCGATCCGGCCCTGCTCGCCAAGCATCCTCTCTACGTCGTCGGCAACGGCCTCACCGACCGTCTCCGCGAGTGTGCCCGCGGTCTCGACGGCGTGCGGATGGTCGGATGGGTGCCCGACGTGACTCCCTATTTTCACCGCGTGCGGGCGAGCGTGGTGCCGCTGCTGCACGGCGCCGGCACCAAGCGCAAGATGGTGCAGGCGCTCATGCACGGCACCCCCACCGTGAGCACCGACATCGGCATCGAGGGGCTCGATCTCGTCGATGGCGAGCATGTCGTCGTCGCCAACGACCCGATCGCCATCGCCCGTGGCATCGAACGCCTCCTGCGCGACGACACGTTCTGCGAGTCGCTCGCCAGCCGGGGGCTTGAACACGTGGTCGCGTCGCGAGGCCGCGAAGCAGCCCGAAGGGCGCTGCTCGATGCCGTCGACGCCGTGTTCGCCGCGAAGCCGAAGGGGGAGATGCTTCCCGACTGTTCGCTCGAGGCCCACGAGGAACGCTTCGGCCGGCTCGCCCGCGACGAAAAAGCCCGGCAGCGTCGCCTGGCCCTGCAGGCCGAACTGGCGACGCCTGCCCCGGTCACGGCCATGCCCGACACCATCGATGTCGAGCCTGACGGTGATGGCGTGCGGCTCATCGCGTTGTACCTCCCGCAGTTTCACCCCATTCCGGAGAACGACCGGTGGTGGGGCAAGGGATTCACGGAATGGCGAAACGTGGGGAAGGCGACGCCGCTGTTTGCCGGCCACCACCAGCCTCAGCTCCCTGCCGATCTCGGGTTCTACGATCTTCGGCTCGCCGAAACCCGAGAGGCCCAGGCCGAACTCGCGCGCGACCATGGCATCCATGGATTCTGCTACTACCACTACTGGTTCCAGGGCAAACGGCTTCTGGAGCGGCCTTTCAACGACGTGCTCGCGAGCGGAGAGCCCGACTTTCCGTTCTGTCTTTGCTGGGCCAACGAGCCATGGTCGCGCCGCTGGGACGGCTCCGAGTCGGAAGTGCTCCAGTCTCAGGAGTATTCCGCCGACGACGACCTCGCCCACATTCGCGCCCTCCTCGATGCCTTGGCCGACCGCCGCGCCATCTGCGTCAATGGCAAGCCGCTCTTCATGGTCTATCGAGCCGACCAACTCCCCGATCCGAAACGCACCACCGACTGCTGGCGGCGGGAGGTGGAGCGGGCCGGTCTGCCGGGGCTGCACCTCGTGGCCGTCGAAACAGGCTGGGATGCCGGCTGGGATGCGACGCAGGTGGGCTTTGATGCCAAGCTCCTGTTCGAGCCACAGTTCAGCACGCTTGCCGGCCTCGAGCGGCTTCCGCTCGGCACGCCGCGCACCCGTGTGTATGACTACGACTCCGTCTGGCCGACACTCGCCTCGCCACCGCCTGTGCCCTACCTTCGATACGACACCGTCTGCCCCGGTTGGGACAACACGGCCCGCCGTGGCGAGGATGCCTGGGTGCTGCACCACAACACGCCCGAATCCTACGAGGCCTGGCTGAGCATCGCGGTGAAGCGGGCGATGCAGCGGCCACCGGAAGACCGCATCGTGTTCGTCAATGCCTGGAACGAATGGGCGGAGGGTGCCCATCTCGAACCCGACCGCCGTCATGGGCTGGCGTTTCTGGAAGCCACCCGCCGCGTCGTGGATGCCTCGCGGACGACAGCCGGACTGACCTTCTCACCCGCCGGCGGTCGCTGACATGCCCGACACGATCCTCTACTCCGGCGCGTTCGCCCAGACCGTGCTGCGAGGAGGGCTGTCGTGGTTTCACCTGCAGTTCCTGCTCGGGTTTCGCCGGCTGGGCTACGACGTGATCCTCGTCGATCGACTCGATGAGGGCATGTGCGTGGACGATCGTGGCGAGCCGGCCGACTTCGCCTCGTCGGCGACCCGCCGACGATTCCTCGACACGCTCCGGCGCTTCGGCCTCGACGATTCCTTCCACCTCGATCATGCCAACGGCCGCGACGTACTCGGAATGTCGCGAACCGAGGTGGTCGCTCGGGCCGCGAGCGCCGTCGCCCTCGTCAACGTGATGGGCTACTGCCACGATCCTGCCATTCTCGAGGCGGTTCCCCGTCGCGTGTTTCTCGACATCGACCCTGGGTTTCCGCAGATGTGGCGGGCACTCGGCCTGCACGACGCCTTCGCCGGACATGACCGCTTCGCGACCCTGGGCCGACGGATTGGTGCCGTCGACTGTTCGATTCCCACCTGTGGCCTCGACTGGATCACCCTGCCGCAGCCTGTGGTGCTCGATCACTGGCCGGTCACCCCACCTCAACCCGACGCGGCGTTTACGAGCGTGGGCGCATGGCGCGGGCCGACGGGCCCCGTCGAGTTCCAGGGCCACACCTATGGCCTCCGCTGCCACGAGTTTCGCCGGTTTTTCGACCTTCCCAGCCGCTGCCCCTCGCAGATGTTCGAGCAGGCGATCGACATCCACCCCGGCGATGCACGCGACATCGCCGCGCTCGAGGCCCATGGATGGCGACTCGTCGATCCCCTCACGGTGGCTGGTGACGCCGATGCCTTCCAGCGGTACCTCGCCGGCTCGAAGGCGGAGTTCGTCGTGCCGAAACAGATGTATGCCGACACGCGGGGAGGCCTCCTGAGCGACCGCAGCGCCGCCTACCTGGCCACCGGCCGACCGGTGCTGGCCCGCGACACCGGCCTCGACGGCCTCTATCCTCTGGGTGTGGGGCTCGTGCCCTTCACGACGCTCGACGAGGCGGCGGCGGGGGTGGAATCGATCGTGGCCGACTATCCGCGACATTGCCGGGCCGCTCGCGAGATCGCCGAAGCCGCGTTTGAGTCCGACCGCGTACTCACCCGATTTCTCGACGCCATCACCGCCTGATCGCCCCATGACACCACGAGCCATCGTTGCCGGCGCGGTCGCCGCCAAGCCGGGCAACGCCGGCGGGGTATGGGAGCGGCTCAGTTGTGCCGAGGGCCTTCGACGGCTCGGGTATGACGTGACCTTTCTGGAAGAGGTGTCGGAGCGTCCGTCAGCCGCGGCCGAGGCATGGTTCTCCACATCGATGCGTGAGTTTGGCATCCGTGAAGCCGCGATGGTGGCCCGCGATGGCTGGGCTCTCGGCGGTGATCGAGACGGGCTGCGGCGATCGATCGGCGACGCCTCGATCCTGATCAATCTCAGCGGCAATCTGACGTCGCCCGACCTCCTGGAGGCGGCGCCTCAGACAGCCTATGTCGACGTCGATCCCGGGTACACGCAGGTGTGGCATGCCGACCCGAGCATCCCCTTCACCGTGCCCCGCCATGATCACTACTTCACGATCGGCGAGAACATCGGCCGCCCCGGCTGCCCGATTCCGACGGGCGGCCTCCTCTGGAAGTCGACGCGACAGCCGGTGCTGCTCGATCGGTGGCCGGTGAGTCCTCCTCCGCGACGGCGTCGGTTCACGACGATCGCCAGTTGGCGGGGTCCCTACGGCCCGCTCGTGCACGACGGCGTGACCTACGGGCAAAAGGTTCATGAGTTTCGACGCGTCATCGAACTCCCCAAACAACTCGACGCGACATTTGAACTGGCGCTCGACATCCACGACGCCGACGCCCGAGATCGAGACGCGTTGCGATCGGCTGGCTGGGGCCTGGTGCGCCCCGACGAGGCGGTGCCCACGCCGAACGCCTTTCGTGACTACGTCCAGGGTTCCGACGCCGAGTTTTCGGTGGCTCAGGGCGTGTACGCCCATGCCCGCACCGGCTGGTTCAGCGATCGGAGCACGCGGTATCTCGCCAGCGGCAGGCCCGTGCTCGTGCAGGAGACGGCCCTCGCCGTCATTCCCATCGGCGAGGGCATCGTGACATTTCGCTCGCTGGACGAGGCGGTGGACGGCGCCCGTCGGATCATCGACAACTATCAGGTCCACAGCCGTGCGGCCCGGGCGATTGCCGAATCGTGCTTCGCCGCCGAGCGGGTGCTCGCACGGCTTCTCGCCGACGTGGGCCTCGCGCCCCCGAACCCAGTTTCCTGATGACGACACGCACCATGTTCTCCTCACCCCGCCCGATCGTCCTGCACTACCACCTCTTCAAGAACGCCGGCTCGTCGCTCGACGCGATCCTTCGGCAGGCGTTTCCCAATCGTTGGGTCACACAGGAGTTCGACGGCACGGTCCCTGACGACGGCCATCGCCGTCTCCTGGCAGCATGGATGGAGGACCATCCCGACGCGGTCTGCTTTTCGACCCACACCGGTCGGCTTCCTCCTCCCGTGGCGGATGGCATTCGCGTGCTGCCGATCGTGCTGCTCCGACATCCCGTCGATCGGATCGCCTCGGCCTACGCCTACGAGCGCACGCAGGAAGCCGGCACCTTTGGCGCCGTCCTCGCGAGAAACACGACGCTTGCCGGATACATCGAAACCCGCCTCGCCCTTCTGGGCGACCCGCAGTGTCGCAACTTTCACGTGGACTTCCTTTCGAGAGGCCTTCCGTCGGACGCGGGCAGCCCGCTCGACCGGGCGCGACAGATGCTGCAGCAGCTCCCCTTCGTCGGGATCGTGGAGGATTTCCCGGGCACGCTCGACCGGCTGGGGCGATGGCTCACCGCCGAAGGACTCGGTGACGTGCATCTCTCCTCGGTGCAGGTCAATACGTCGAGAGATCATCGCGTGTCGCTCACAGCGCGGATCGAGCAGGTTCGTGAGACGATTGGCCACACGCTTTTTGACGAGCTGATCGCCGCCAACGAGGCTGATCTCGCGATCCACCGCGAAGCGTGCGACCGCATTGGCGTGTCGCTCGCCTGAGGCAACCGACGCCCCGCCACCACCGCCGATGCCGTTGAGCGCGTTGAGCGCCCTCGGCTCACCACGCCCAACCCGCCGGCGCGGTGCACGGCGCCGGTCCCACGGCTCACGCCGTTGGGCTTCCACGGAGCGTCGACGCCCCTTCGGTCTCATGAACGTCCAAGCCCAAGGCCGTAAGGCCTGGGACACGCCCACCACCACCGCCGACGCCGTTGAGCGCGTTGAACCCGATCACGCCCAACCCACCGCGTGGTGCACCGCGCCGGTCCCACGGCTCACGCCGTTGGGCTTCCACGGGCACCGCAGCGCCCCGCCGTATGACGAGCGAGGGGTTGCCCATGCCCCGGGAGACGGCGTCAGTGGCGAGCGGAGCCAGGATGGCGGAGCGAAGCCAATGCCGAGCGAGCCAAAGGGCATGGATGCCCGACGCGAGCGTCCGGCGACGGGGTGTGGGCAATCCCGAAGCGTGCCACCCCCCAAGCGCCCACAGGCTCCCACACGCTCCCACACGCCGGAGCCGACGCCGGGACGGCGGCGACGGCGCGACCATCAGCGTGTGGGCAACCCCGAAGCGTGCCACCCCCCAAGCTCCCACAGGCGCCCCCAGGCCGGAGCCGACGCCGGGACGTTTCCGCATGCGAAGCATGCCGCGGCCCATGGCGCCCACTCACACGCCGAGTTCGGCCAGCATCGGGCCGAGAACCTTGCGGTAATCGAAAAACTCCGCGGCGATCTCGCGGGCGCGGGCGGCGTGGGCCGGGTAGTCGGCGTTGACACGATTGACCGCGTCGACGATCTCGTTCACCGTTGAAAACCCAAACAGGCCGGTGCCCGTGGGGAGCACATTGGAGAATCCGGTCTCCTGCGTGATCACCGGGCGGCCCGCGGCGAGATACTGGGCACTGCGTTCGCTGAACCAGCCGCTCCGCAGGCGAATGTTCTGATCCTTCGCAACGGTGAACTCGCCCCGCGAGGCGCCCACGAACGATCGGTAGGCGTCGAGGTCCGACGAAATGGCCGCCGCATCGCTCACGATCCAGCCGTGCTGCTCGAGCATCGCCCGATCGTCCGGCCCATAGCTGGCGAGCGACAGCTCGAACTCCTGGCTGACCCGCGACGGGAGGTCGAGGCACTTGAGAAACTCGTGGTGCTTGCTCCAGGTGTAGGTTTCCCCCTGAAACACCACTTCCCGCCACGCCTGCCGCCAGTTGCCGATGGTCGTGAAGCGACGGCACGAGGCGTTGGCGGGGGGATCCCAGAGATCGAGCACCACGGCCGGCGGCTGCGGCTTGAAATGAAACGGCGAGGGCATGGGCACGCGGCAGTCGGGCTGGTTGTAGTTGAGCCCCCACGTGTAGAAGGCGCAGTGGGCCGACAGGAAATCGATCGTCTCCTGACGCCCCTCATACACCTCGATCTCCGTGTCGACGGGATCGGTTTCAAGATAGACGAGCCGATTCGTGGCGGTGTGCTCGGGCAGTGGCACCGTGCCGCCGTGGTAGTTGATGAGAAGCGCCGCGTCTTTGTAGAGCTGCTTCAGCGCGGTGTCCGTCATGCCATGCACCTGGTCGTCGTCGTGCAGGGCGTGGAAGGCCCATCGGTCGGCCATGCCAAACCGTTCCATGATTCGACCGATGAAATCGACCGCCAGGGCGGTCGGATCGTCGTCGGCGCTGGTCATCAGCATCGACGGGGTGCGGGCGTGGGCCTCGACGTAGTAGGGATCGTAGCCGAGGCGGCGAAGGCCCTCGAGGTAGTGCATCTGGCCCCAGATCGCCCCTGCGACCGGGATCTTCGTCATCATGCCGAGCATCACGATCTTCGTCATGCCGGGCCTCCCGGCGCAGGCTGCGGTCCGAGCGATTCGAAGCTCACCAGCTCGAAGCCGGCGTCGGCGATCCGCTCGCGAAGCCCGGGCGTGCAGAGCACGTCGACCTCACGAAACCGTTCGCGGCAATACATCGTGGCAAGGTTGGGATCGAGCCCTGGGTGGCAGCCGAGTTCGACCACGTCTCCCGGGGCCGCGGCAAGCATGTCCATGATCGACTCCCCGCGGAGGCACTCGGGAGCCGGCTGACCGTTGCCCTGCTGCCCGTAAAAGCCGCCATCGTAGTGCACGAGAGGCGACGCGTCGCGAAGCACCACGCCGAGACGAGCCGCCATCGCCCGGGCGACGGAACGCACGGGCTCCTCACGGTGCACGTGCTGGTGGGAATCGAGATGGGTTGGCGGCTTGCCCACGAGCCGTTCAAACTCCTGCAGCTGCCACTCGCACTCCTCTCGCACCGCCTGATCGTCGTCGAGCGAAACAACCTCGTAGAGCCTGTGCCAGCGGCCGTCGCGGCAGATCCATTCCCCGAAGTCGAGATGCAGGCCGAGGTCGGTGAATCCTTCGTCGCACGCCCGGTGCGCCGCCTCGGAGGCGTCGGGCTGCCGCACCATCAGGCTTGCGCTCGTGACGATGCCATGTCGCCAGGCGGCGAAGATGCCCTCCGACGTGAGCCGCGTGTAGCCGAGGTCGTCGGCATTCACGATGAGTCGCCTGGCCGAGCTCATGAGGCGTCTGGTCGTGGCGATTCATCGCACGGCACGAGTCCGAGGCCTCGAGCCTGACGGTCGAACGCATCGCGAATCCGCGTGGCAAGCCGTCCTCCGCGTCCGGCGACCCACAGGATGGCGACGACAGCCGCTACCGCGAGCACCGCCGCCTCGACGGGCCGAACAACGGCGGCCATGGCCAGCGTCGCGGCGACCGCCACGAGCGTCACCCACCCGAGCCAGGTCGGCCGGAGACGATACCGCAGACGGATGAGGCGTCGGCCGGAGCCGTGCTCTTCCTGCACGCTGGTGACACGAACACACGTCCACGGATGGCCGAAGATCTCCACGTCCCAGTCACTCCAGCCGGTGTCAAGCGTGACACCCCACTTGGCCTCCCGCAGGGCATCGGCGGTGCGAGTGACCACCTCGGGGCGTTCGCCCCAGGCCTCGCCCCAGTAGGAGGCGGTGCCCGCAAAAAACTGCCAGGGGCACCGCCAGCCCGTGCAGGCATCGGCTGGGTGGATCGCAATGCTGCGGTAGGTGGAGAGCCTGGCCCGGTAGTGTGCGAACGACCGAACCAATGGCTGGAGGTAACAGAGCGCGGCCACGGTGGCTCGGGCGACCGGCCCAGAGAACCTTCGCGGGAGCTTCGCCTGGACCGCCTGCAGCACGGCCACCAGCACCGAGAGGCCGATCATGGCGGCGGCGATCCAGCCGGCGGGTCGCCAGGCAAACGCGTTGATCGCCACGACGAGCGCTGCCAGGTGCCACTCGAGCGTCGTGGGGATCATCGCCCAATGCGACGTGGGAGCGGCGTAGAGGCACTGAAAGAGTCCGGTGCCGAACGTGCCGCGATAGATGAGCGACTCGCGGGTTTGGAGGCC
The DNA here is from genome assembly GCA_017853835.1 of Pirellulales bacterium. Classification (GTDB taxonomy): domain Bacteria; phylum Planctomycetota; class Planctomycetia; order Pirellulales; family UBA1268; genus QWPN01. The sequence goes on from JAFMIU010000033.1 coordinate 12,764, forward strand.
ACGAAGCGACGCCCCATAGAGCACGCCTCGCCATTTCCAGGCTCCACGGCCATTGAACTTCTCGGGGTGCTTGAACCGCAGGAGCGCCTCGGCCTCGCCGTAGCCCTCCTGCTGCCGGAGGTAGGCCTTCGGGCTCTGCCGCCGGTGATGCCAGACAAACGCCCCGGGGGCGAAGCTGATCCAGCGGCCCGACTGCTGCAGACGCCAGCAGACGTCGACGTCGTCACCTGCCCGGAGAAACTGTGGATCAAACCCGTTGATCGCCTCGAGCGGCCCCCGGCGATAGGCCATGTTGCAGCCTGGGATGTGCTCCGCCACCTGGTCGCTCTCGAGCACATGCGTGGGCTGCCCCGGCGACGCCGCGACACACGCCGCGAGCCAGCCGTCGTCGGGCGACAGGTTGGGCCCGCCGACGGCATCGGCGCCCGTCACCTCGAACTGGTGCACGAGATGGGTGAGCCAGTCGGGATCGGCGAAGCAGTCGGAGTCGGTGTAGGCGATGATCTCGCCGGTGGCCGCACGCAGCCCCACGTTCCTCGCCTCACTGAGCCCTTTGTTGTCCTGCCGGATCGTGACGATGTCGGGAAACCGCGCAGCGATCGCAGGCGTGCCGTCGGTCGAGCCATCGTCGACGAGGATCACCTCGTAGTCGGGATAGCGAAGCCGCCCCAGCGATTCGAGGCACTGCGCGAGCGTGGCGGCGCCGTTGTAGGAGCAGACCACCACCGACACCCGCGGTCGGCTCGTCAAAAGCCGCTCCGGCCGATCGACTGCGACGCTCGCCATCGCCTCGAACGAGGGCTTCGGCGAGCGGTCGGCCCGGGTGATGCCAAACTTCCAGTCGTCGATCGTGTGTCCGCCCGTATGCCAGAGATCGCTCCACGAAAAGACGAACGTGCCTGCGATGCCGTCGAGCGCCGCCTCGCGCAGGTGACCGGCGAGAAACGCGGCCTGGCCGGCCTCGCCATGACGCAGTGAGTCCATGCCGAGTTCGCCGAGGAGCACGGGCCGCTCACCGACGAGATTCTGGAGACGGAGCAGGTAGCGACGAAACGTCTCCAGATCATGGAGGTAGACGTTGAACGTCGCGAAATCGAGAAACGGCAGGTCGAGATACTCGGTGGGAGGAAAGTTGGCGTAGGTGACGAGTCCGAACGGATCCGACTGGCGGACTGCATCGGCGAGCGACGCGATGAATCGCGACACCCGGTCCGCACCGTGCCAGCGAACGACGTCGGTGGGGATCTCGTTGCCGACGGAATAACCGATGATGTTGCCAAACCTCGCACCGAGCCGGGCCGCCGTGCGCACCGCCTCCCGGGCATCGCGCCGAGCCCGGGCCCCGTCGAGGAAGCAGAGGTGCTTCGCCCACGGCACGTCGATGAGCATCCCGATCCCCGCCTCCTCGGCGGCGGCGACGACCCATTCCGGTGGCACGAAGTAGGTTCGGATCGCATCGATCCCCGCCTCGCGCATCAGGCGAAAATCGGCGGCGGCGACCCCGGGCTCGGGAAAGGGTTCGCCGCGGGCGTTGGCGGGAAACGGACCATACGTCACGCCGCGGGGAACCACCTTCTCGGAGCCACGGGCGAGGTATCGGCCATGCACCCGCCATCGAAGGCCGTGCACGGGCTTTGGGGCTGCCTCCGAGGGCATGCCGTTCACGATGGTGGGGGCCTCGCTGTCGGGTATCGCCCGCACGGTGTCCATCACAGGCCTCCCAGATCGAGCGGCTCGCCGTCATCCACGTCGCCGATCCGACGAAACGTGTCGGGATCGATCTCGAACGACAGCGCGTGCACCGCACCATCCACAAACACCGTGTTGAACGTCGTGGGATGGGAGGAGCCGAAGAGCCGCTCGCCATCGGGGCTCTCGAAATCATCCCGCCCCGGAGCGTCGGTCGTTTCCCGGATGCTGTCTTCGTCCCATCCCGCCGCATAGCCCTCGTTGTCGTCGGGCTGAGGCGTGCCGAGCAACGCGAGATTGAGCCGTTTGTCGCCCGCCACGAGCGTCTTCGACGCCCCGTCCCTGATCGCATTCATGCGTCGCGGGCGGCCGGGCCGATCGCTGCCGAGCTGAACGAGCACGCCGGTTCCATCGAGGTTGCTGCCCGCATAATCGATGAGGCCATGAGTGAGCTCAACGCCCTCGAGAAAAAACGGGTCGGCATAGGTCACCGACTGCGGGCCGCGCCGACTGGGGCAGAAATAAAACGGATGCATCACCGCCATCGCGGCGATCGACCGCTCGAAGTCGCTCCCGCCGGAAGACTCCCAGACCGTCGATGCCTCGATGTAGGGAAGGATCTGGAAGGCCCATCCGCCGTCCTGCTGGATCCCGACCGCCGGCCGACCGTTGACGAAGTTGGGGGGCGTCCACCAGTCGTTGCCCCCGGTGGGAAACATGTTCACGGCGGCGTGGTGCGACTGAAAGGCGAGCCCGATCTGCTTGAGCTGGTTCTTGCACGTGACGCCGCGGGCCGACTCGCGGGCCGACTGCACGGCGGGAAGCAGGAGGCCGATGAGCGTGGCGATGATGGCAATCACCACGAGAAGTTCCACGAGCGTGAAGCCCGTCGGAAACACGATCCGCGACTGTCGTGGATGACAGCCATGGGCGTGGGGCGCAGCACGAGCCGAGGTGATCATGATGGGAAGGAAACTCGCCGCACCTGCCTGCGGACTTCGAACGCCCTGACGCCGAGAGTATAGCCTGACGTCCTCGAAAGCCCCCAGTCCGGCCGAGCCCCACCAGCACCACGCCATCCCCTCGCTGCAGGGGCCCCTACCGTCCTCGGGCTCGCTTCACTTTCTTCGTCGGTGGCCTGGCTGCCTTCACCTTCTTCATCGGCTTTTTCTCTGCGGCTTTCTTGACCGCCTTGGTCCGCACGGCCTTGCCGACCGTCGGCTTCTTCGTGGCTCGGGCCGACGCGGCCGATGATTGTGCCGAGGCTGGTGATTTTTTCCCCGGACGGCGAGCCGGGGCGGCGGCCTTCCCCCTCCGCCCCGCCGCTTTCACGCGCCGGCTGGCGGCCACCAGGCGGGCATGGGCGGCGTCGGCCACCTCGTCCAAAAACTCATGGGCTTCGGCGGCCAGGGCCTCGGCCGACACCGGCTCGACTTCGTCGATGATAAACATCGCCAACTCGCCCCGACGCTGGGCGGCGGTGAGCGTCTTGTATTCCTCGAGCGAGAGATCGTCGTGGTCGTCGTCTTCGCTCGTGAGAAACTCGAATCCGACGCGGGCCACAGGATCCCAGCCGTCGATGTGAAACTCGACTCCATACTCGTGAAACAGCACGTTTCGCTTGATGGCGTAGCCACGCTTCGTGAACAGTCGCGACAGGAGGTCGCAGCCCTCGGTTTCGCTGAGCGTCTCGTACATCGGGGGAGCCTCTCCACAGGATTCGGATCAAAAGGCCCGACAGGGCCGCGGCCGCAGGATAGCCGATTCGGGCCACGACGGTCATCTCCCGGTTTGCAAAGCCGGACCCATTCGGCGGGCGGGAGGCGTTGGTAGAGTCTTGGAACGTCATCTCCCTTGAACCCGGCCCCACCATGATACGCACGATTCGCACGATTCTTCGCGATGCCGCCGAGTGGATTGCTCGCGTGATCCACCATCCCCGCGAGGAGCTCACTCATTGGCAGGCCACGGCCAGGTTCTGGTACGACCTCGCCCGCGTGGGAGGCCGCCAGCTCCGCGAAGACCGCGCCCTGCAGATGGCGGCGGCCCTCGCCTTCCACACGCTCTTCGCCCTGATGCCGCTGGCGATCGTGAGCACGACGCTCTTCAAGGGCATGCAGGGCGTCGACAAGCTCCAGTCGCTCGTCCACCAGCTCGTGCAGTCGGCCGGCCTCGACGCGGTGCGGATCATGCCGGCCGATGCCACCGGCGACGCGGCCGGCATCTCGCTCGGCGCCTGGCTGGAAGACATGATCCGAAAGTTCGGCACGATCAACCTCGAAACCCTCGGCCTCCTCGGCTTTGCGGTGATGATCTATGCGGCGGTGGCGATGATGGTGACGGTCGAAGACTGCTTCAACACGATTTACCGCGCCCCGGAGGGGCGATCCTGGCTGCGGCGCGTGCCGGTTTACTGGACGGTCGTGACGGTGGGGCCGATCGGGATCGCGCTGCTGTTTCTCGTCGACGGTCATGTGGGCCGGTGGATCGCGTCGTTCGAGGCGAGCGCCGTGCTCCTCCACATGATCGGCGTGGTCTGGAGCGTTGGGCTGATCACCGTGATGCTTCTCGGCACGTTCATGCTCCTTCCCAACACCTACGTCTCCTGGCGATCGGCGATCGGCGGGGCATTTCTGTCGGCCGTGCTGCTCCACGTGGGCAAGGTTGGCATGGCCGCCTACATCAACAACGCCTTCTCCTTCAGCCACCTCTACGGACCGCTTGGCTTCGTTCCGGTGCTCATGATCTGGACCTACGCGATGTGGATCTTCATCCTGTTTGGTGTGGAGGTGGCGGCACTCGTCCAGCGGCTTGGTGGACGGCGGCACGAACTCGACGAGGTGGAACGCCTCCGCCTGCGCTCGGGCATGATCGACGCGTCGTCGGTGCTGGTGCTCATGGAAGTGCTCGCGGAAGGCTTCACCTCCGGTCGCGCGGTGCCGCTGGCCCGCGTGGTGGAGGAAACGGGCCTTCCGGAATCGGTCGCGGCCGCGATGCTCGACCGGCTTATGCAACAGGGCTTCGTGCACCGAGTGGCCGGCTTGGAACCGTCGTTCACGCTGGCCCAGCCGCCGGAGGCCATCTCGGCGGCGAGCCTCGTCGATCTTGCCCACGCGATGCTGCACGAGCGCCACGGCCGCCGTCATTCCGCGCTCGTCGAGGCGATTCGCCGCGCCCAGCGGGAGTTCATCGCCTCCGCATCCCTCGCCGGCCCCATGCCGGAAAAGGGGACGCAGCTCTTGTCCTGACCCGTGTCGAACACCCCATGAGCCGGACGCTCCTTCTGTGTTCGTGTACCATTGCCCGATGCCTTCCTTTCGCAGCAACGACAACCAGGCGCCATGACCACCGTCCCCGAGACCGTTCAAAGCCGTGTGGCGGTTGGCTTTCGCCTCGACTCCCTGTGGGCCGAAACCATGAGCAGTGATCCGAGTGATACGAAGGAAGGGCCCCTCCGGCTCGTGGCTGAACTGCTCAACCGGGCAGGCGTGGCCTACGCATTGATCGGTGGCGTGGCGATTCAGATCCGCACGACGGAGCCTCGCACAACGCTTGACATCGACATCGCAGTGCCACAGTTTGCCGACATTCCGCGAGACGCGTTGCTGGCCGCCGGCTTTGATCACGTGGGCCGCCACGAACACAGTGACAACTGGCGGGCGCCCCCAGGCTGCTCAGGCGGCGTTCGGACGGCGGTGCAGTTTTCCGCCGAAGACGTGGGAATCAACGACGCGGTTGCCCATGCGGAACTTACTGATCTTGCCCATGGCCTTCAGATGCGGGTGGCGATTCCCGCCGACCTGATCGTGCTCAAACTGGCGGCCGCCGCCGAACCCCGTCGCCGGCCCAGCAAACGGCAACATGACCTTGCCGACGTCATCGCATTGATGGAGGAATACCCAGGGTTGCGCACGCCGGAAACCCTGTCCCGACTCCGCGATGTGCGGGGTGCGCTCCAAGCCCTTGATGACGTCTGATCGCGCTGCGGATTCGTTCGGACAACGCATCTGCTTCGAGAGTTGACGACGCCGCGGCAGCGCAGGGCAACCGGTACACAGAATTTCGCCCTCGTCGTAGCCTGCTCAACTGGTCGTCGAGGGGCCTTGCTGCTGCCGTTCCCACGACAATCCGCACATACTCTTCGATCCGGCGGTGTCCGTCAGGATGGGAACCTCACAGGCATCTCGCTCGAGGCGAGGGCGGCGGCAAGCGGGCATGAGGGGCCGGCTGGCTCCCCTCGACGATACCGGGCGAGCAGCTCCTTCGACCGCGCGGCAAGCATCCGTCGAACCTCGCGTCGTTTGCCCTTCACGCGTGGAATCACCATCGAATCGTAGCCGGTGGTCTGATGACGCAGCCACGCGATCACTGCCGCCGAAGCCCGCCGCTCGATGGGGATGCGCTGGGTGCGGGCGACCGTGCCGCTGCCAACCGGCGTCGCATGGGCCGTGACGGCGTCGGCAATCGCCTCGGCCGTGGCCGCGTGCCGTGCATCAAAGGCGAGGTAGGCCAGCACGGCCCCGCGAAAATCCTCGACATAGGCCTCCTGCACCTGCTCGCGTCGCGCCGCGGCTGAAGCCTGGCGGCGGGCGTAGGCGTCAGTGCTTCGTTCGGCGGCGAGCTCGTCTTGGATGTGGCGAATCGTCGCAGCGGGTGCCCACACACCCCGCGAGAAAACCTTCCTCCCTTTCTTTTCCTGCACCACCCAGTGGTCTCCCGCCTGCTTGACCCGTCGCGTGAGGGCCGCGTCGCCGGGTGGCAGGAGGATCCAGTCGGATGGGGGCGTGAGGATGCGGCCGGTGGCGTCACGCACCGTTGCATCGTCCGGGCCCGGGGCATAGGTGGGGCTGGTCATGGCGAGAGGGGGAAGGATACAGACGGTGCCCGCCCCATTCCCAGGCGTCTTCCAGCACCCCGTGCCGCGCCTCGGCGCCTCCACACCACGCCCACGATTGGGCTTTCCGAAGGCCAACCCGTCTCGCTAGCCTCCCCCCTCTTTTCCAGTGTTGCCGGGGGCGAACCCTATGCCGAACCAGCGTCGAGTCATGCCCTGGATGGTGCTCGTGATCCTGGCCTTGATCGGGCCCTCGCTCGCCGGCGCCGCCGAGTTTGTGGTGCGAGGCATCGACGACCCGTCGCCCGAACGGCTTGCCGCAGCCCTCGCCCACGACGACGCGCTCCTGATGCTGTCGACATCGCTGACACCGCGAAGAACCTTCCTCGACGCCGTGAAGGAAAAGGCGACGCTGGCACTCGAACGGCTGGGCTATGCCGAGGCTGCCGTGAAGGCACACCTCGATGACACGCCCTCTCCCTCCGGCGATCGCGTGATCGTGGAGGTGGTTCCAGGCCAGCGCTGGAGCGCCGGCGGCATCGAGATCACCGGAGCGCCCGACGAGTTGGCCGACGCCGTGCGATCCTGGCTGAAGTCGCAGCGGCCGCCCCCCGGCGCGATCGCGGTGGAAGTTGACACTGGTGACGGATGGGGGGGCATGCGCTGGATCGATGCCCACGGCCAGCCCGCGGTGATGAAGCCCGCCCTCTGGTCGCGCGGGCAGCCGGCACCATTCGATGAACCATGGCGTCGGGACGCGCGCGCCGCGATTGCCCGCTGCCTTCGCGACCATGGCCACCATGCCGCCGCCCACGGCGTCGAAAAACCATCGTCGCGAGGTCCCGACTGCACGCTCGAGGTGGTGCCAGGCGACGACGGTGCCACGTTCACGATTGCGTTCCATGACCTCCCCCCCGCGTCCCTGCTCCGCGACATCGAGGTGGCACCCGCTGGGCGGGTTTCGGCGGGGGTGCTTCGTGAGTCGCTCGGAATCACCCTCCACGCACCGGCCACTGAATGCGACCGCCTCGCCTGGCAGGAAACGCTGCGGCGATCGGGACGGTTTGTGCGGCATGATGTGAAGTTCAAGGAGTCGAAGCCCGATGCCACCGGTGCCACGGAGATCGTGGCGATCTTCGACCTGATCGCCTATCCGCACGTGCCCCCCTATGGCACGGAACTGTCGCGTGAGGCGGCCACCATGCTGCGATGCCGCGAGTGGCTCCTCACCACTCTCGCCAACGACGACGACCTTGCGATCGCCGTGAACGCCGACGCTGCCCCCGAAGAGCCGCATGCGATTCCAGCGTGCGACCTTGTGATCTCCACCTCCGAAGGGCTGCTTGTCAGTGCCAGCAACGCCAGCGTGGCGCTCGGCGGGACCGGGTTTGGCTGCTACCTCCCGTCAGGCTGTGGGGCGTTCGAGGTACCCCTCGCGCCCTCGCTTCGTATCTGGCTCGGCCTCAACCTGGGGCTCGAAGAATCCGTCAACGCCGGCAAGCATGCCTATGGCCGCACCCTGCACATGAGTGCCGGCGCCGAATCCCGATCGCGCGACGACTCGGCGGCGGTCGTGATTCGGGCGACGATCGAACCCGTGGCCGTACTGGCCCTGCTCGACGCCGACGGTGTCCGCACTCGCTGGGACGACAACACGCTTGTCGTGGAAACGGCCGCCGCAACGGCAACCATCGATTCCGCGACCGGCCGGCTGCTCACCCTGCATCTCGCCACGGGTGACCGGCTCACCGTCACCGCGGCCCCACGCCTCCTCGCCGCGCGGCTCGCGGCCTGCCGAGAGGCTGCGGGAGTGAACACCTACAAGCCCGACGCCCCCGTGACATCGGCCGTGGCTTTTTTCGCCGGTGACGAGTTCGGTTCGAGTGCTGCCGCCGTGGCGTCACTCGTGGCGCCCTCACTTGACCTGGCTGCATGGCGATCGCACTTCGATCCCATCGCCTCAAAGCTGCGGGATGCCGCTGCGCGAGATGCCTTTTCCGGCCTCGATCGACGGGTTGTCGGCTTGCTGAACGAACTCGACGACGGCGAAAGCAGGCGCGTCGTGATTCCGCAGCCCTCGCCTGGCGGCGATGTGGGCGGCCTTGCGTCGCTGGCCGGCAAAGCAGCGGGATGGGGCTGGCGCTGGCTCGATCACTGCTGTGGCGGCGACGCCTGGCCCACCACCCTCGTGAGGATCGCCACTCGGGCCACGCGGCATGACATGACCGGTGCCCTCTGGGACGCCACGGCATTCCTGTCAGCCACTCGTCATGGCCCGATCGCGAATCTCGCCGCCGCCACACTCATCCCGGTGCCGTCGATGGCCGCCTCGTTTGCGAAGCAGGGGCAGACGCGCCTGACGACTGAAGCCTTCCATGCAGACTGCTCCGCCCTGCTGACGATCTGCCGCGACTGTGGCCTCGACCGCTGTGCTGTGTCGCTGATCCGCACCCTCTCCGACGATGAGTCGAGAGACCTTGCGGCCCAGTGCCTCCAAAGCCCCGAGGCCGTGATGCCTCTCGTGAACGACCTGCGCCGCTGTGCGACCGACGACGAGGCACTGGCGGCCCTGCCCGACGCCCTCGATCACTGGTGGGAATCCTCACTGCGGCCGATCGTCGCTGCGGCGCTCTCATCCAAGGCCGACATCCACACCGCCGAGACACCGGCGGCTGAGCCCACACCACGTCGCTAGGCGGCCCTGGCCTCCGTGGGCCCGCGCGGGCGCGAGGCTCACGAGCAGCAACCGCCCCCGGATTCAGCCTTTCGAACCCGGGCGAAAACCAAATCGCCGGCGACGGTACGCGATGGCACCGCAGCCGAGGGACCCAAGCACAATCGCGTAGGTGCTGGGCTCGGGGACAGCTTGGATCGTCATTCGGAGATAGTTGCTTTGCGCGTCATTGGTCGTAACAGACCAACCAGTGCCTATGTTTGCTGCCACGGAGGTTGGAAAACCAATGTCGGGCGAAGCGGGATGGGGGCGATTCGCTCCACACGGTGCCTTCCGCACGGGCGCCTCGCCCTGCTTCATCGCTCAATGTAGCCCGCAAAAAACCCTTGGAACATGACCCCCACGCCGGTTGCCAGCCATTCTCTGGCACCCGAGATGCTTGTGGCACGCGGTTTGCCTTCCTCTTTGCGTGGAGTCCTGGCCTTCCAGGCCGTTTCCCGTATCACTCGCACACAGGCAGTTCTCCCATGACGTTCTCGTCGCGCACGATCTCTCGCCGTCAACGCAAAGCCTTCAGTTGCTCGCACAGCCTGGCCATGGTGGCCGTTGCTGCGGTGAGCGTCTGCCTGTGGCTTCAGGCGAAGCCTGCAACCGCAAGCATCGTCTACACGGTGCAAAACTCGGGCACCAATCTTCAATGGTCATGGGCCGGTTCTTGGGATGTCACGGCATACGGAGCCATTTCCCAAGAAACGACCACGACTGACGAAGTGAGCTATGCATCATCAAGCTTCCTCGATATCAGAACCCAGGGTGTGGTCAGCAACGCGCCGTCATATCCATTAACGATATCGACGTCATGGAACAGTCCGTTCATCCTCAATTTTGTCTTTACAGGAGGTTCGTTTATAGGGGGTGACAGCTTCCATCTCTACTACTACCCCCCATCATCGAGTCTTCGCGTAACGCTTCCTCGCTTTTACACGAGCGGCTCCTTCGTGAGTGGCACCGCAGTCTTTTCCGGCCAGAGTGTCGCATCGATGTTTGGAACAAATCTCAACAGCGGTCCGGTGACCGTATTCAATGACCTCCAGGGCAACACGCTCTCGTTTCAAGCCGTCCCCGAGCCGGCGATGTGGAGCATGATCGCAAGCGGCGCCATCTCCCTCGGGGCCCTCTCGCTTCGCAAGCGGCGATAGCCGACGCTCAGGGGTACGGCCTCGACTCCGCACCACGGAATCATCGGCAGCACGAGCCGCCGTCGGCCGGCACGGACGGTGCCCCACAGCCGCAACCCCTTCGCTCCGCGAGCCGGCGTTCAATCGCACGAGCCGCAGGAGTGATTGCCAGGCCGCCGAGCGCCGTGCAGCGCACCTCGCGGGGCATCTGGGCCGCCACTCGCTTGGCTGTCATCACCACCTCGTCGAACGGAATCACCTCCGCGAACCCGGCGATCGCCATGTTGGCGCAGGCCAGGGCATTCGCCGCCGCCATCACATTCTTCCCCAGGCAAGGCACCTCCACGCGGCCGGCCACGGGATCGCAGATCAGCCCGATCATGCTCTGCATCGCCAGCGATGCCGCCGCCAGCGATTGATGCAGGGTGCCGTCGGCCAGGGTCACGATCGCCGCGGCCGCCATCGCCGCCGCCGAGCCGCCTTCCGCCTGGCAGCCCCCCACTTCGGCGGCAAACGACCAGGGCGTGCAGATGAAAACGCCGATGAGGCCGGCGGCAAGGAGCGCCTGCGCGAGCGCCTCGTCGTCGCGGCCGAGATCCTCGGCGATCGTGAGCGCGGCAGCCGGCAGCGCGGCACAGGCACCCGCGGTGGGCGCCGCCACGATCACCCCCATCGAACTCTTCACCTCCATCAGGGCGGTCACGGCGAGTACGATCCGATCGAGCGGCCCGCCTCCCACGAGCCGTCCCGCCGCCAGGGCGGATGCGTAGGCTGGCGCCTGGGCCGGCAGCACGCGATCGTCGAAGGTCGTGCCTGCGATGCCCGAGTCGATCGCGGTTCGCCAGAGCCGCACCAGCGCGATCATCCGATCGATCACCTCGTGCTCCGCGAGCCCGCCCCGCTCCATCTCGTAGGCCACGGCATGACGCCACAGCGGCAGGTTTCGCCCGCCATCCACGGCGAGCAGTTCCGTTGCCGAGGAAAAGGGCACGCGCGTGTCGCGCCGCGACAGCACGGGCAGCACCGGGGCGAGCGAGTGAACGCGCCCCAGAGCCGCCGCAGCGGCGACCGCCTCCGCCGGCAACGGCCGATGGGACCGCACCCGCACGAGCGCCCGCCGCTCTCCCTCCGTTACCGTCACCTGATCGACGATTCCGCCGACAGACTCCATCTGCCTGGCGACCGCCGCGGTTGCGGCGCGATCCTCGACGACCACGAGCGTTTCATGAGAATCGCCATGCAGCGACAGGCTCCAGGTGTCGATGCTGATCACTTCGATCATGCCGCCGCCGGTTGAGATGGCGTGAAGGCGGTGCGTGACTCCATCGCGCAGGAGCGTGAGCCGGTAGGTGTTGGGATGAGGGTCTCCCACATCCACGGTCTCGATCCGAACGACCGTGCCCGCGGCACGGATCGCCTCGGCGGAATCGGGCAGCCTCGGATCATCGGCCTCCCAGCCGAGCAGGCCACCGAAGAGCCCCATGTCGGAGCCCTGCGACTCGTGGGTGGTGGGCAGGGAGCCGCCACGGTCGAACTCCACGAGAATCTCGTCGGGCGTGCCCCCCACCAGGTCGCGGCCCAGTCGACCGATCCGAAGCGCCGCGGCGCAGTGGGAACTCGAGGCCCCCCGCATCACGGGGCCGATCACGTCATTGAAAATGCTCACGAGCATGGGCCGGCTCCCGCGTGGCCGTTTCTTCGGCGCCCGTCCGACGGCTGTTGTCGGCCGCATCGGCACGCCCCCGCGACTGAACCTGTTCCGCCATGGCGCGCCCAAGGGCCTCCCCCACCAGCAGATAGGTTTCGGCGTTGTGGTGATAGTGATGCCCCTGCCGGGGCGCCGGCGACGCCGCCGCGTCCCGCCAGAAGGGCCTCGCGTCGACCGCCTTCACGGTGCCGGCAAACTCCGGGTAGCGGCCCGTGTCGCCGCTCACCGCCAGCTGCGCCTCGGCCACCTGGAGGCCAGGCCCCGCGAGCGCCTCCCCGCCGAAGGCGATCGTTGCGAGCACGAACGGGGCGTCGGGGGCATCAAACTCCCGACGGAGTTCCTTGATGAGCCGAACGAGATTCTGCTCATACCGCGAGGCGTGCACCGGGTTTTGATCCTTGTGCCCCTGCCACCAGACAAAGCCCGCGATCTCCGGCCGCATCCCGGCGGCTGCGGGAAAAAAATCACCGAGGTGATCGAGCACGTGGTGCGTATCCCGCACGAAGTCGTCGTATTGCTTGCCCGCGTACCAGTTGACCTCCTTCTTCGGCTGCCCCTCGACCCACGAGTCGGGAGTGTCTTGGTAGCCCGCGTAGGTTCGCCCCTCGACCGTGAATCGCTCGCTGCCCGGAGGAAGAATGTCCCACCCGAGGCTCCGGTTGCCCTGCGATGCCTTGATCAACAGCACCGGCTCGTCGTGCACGTCGCCGATCTCGTGACCGAATCCGAGTTCGGGCCCGATGAACTGTGGACGGGCGCCGAAGCCTGGCTGGAGCCAGCCCGTGCGGCTGCCCGCCGTCACCTGCACACACCACACGTCGTCGCGCACCGCCCACTCGCCGGCCGCGTCGAGCAACTGCGGAAACTTTTTCTGCCGCCGCACGACGTGAGCGAGCGTGCCTGGCGTCTCCTCGGGGCCGACCGCTCCAAATCCCACCATGTTGGACTGCCCCATCATGATGTAGACCTTCACGGTTCCGGCCGTTGCGGAGTCCGCCCCGCCCGGCACGTTCTGCCGTGGCGCCGAACGCTCCGATGCACGCGTCTGCTGGAGCAGGCCGCGGAGGTGCGTCACCGTGTCCGGATGCTCGCCGGCCACGTTGCGACGCTGCCCCGAGTCGGCCTTCAGGTCGTAGAGTTCCGCCGGCTGGTCGTCGTCGGGAGGATAGCCGTGCTTCCGGCTCCAGGCCGGCGGCACCACCCGCTGCTTCGGCTGCGTCACGCCGGTCGTGCCATCCACGAGAAGCCAGTCGCCGTGCCGAATCGCATACTGCCCGGCATTGGTGTTGTGGACGATCGTCGTTCGCGGCGGCGTTGCCTGCTCTCCGATGAGCCACGGCAGCAGGTCATGGGAGTCGACGGCGGCATCCGGGGGCAGGTCGTAGCCCACGGCCGACGCGAGCGTGGCCATCAGATCCACCTGCGAAACGACCGCGTCGGTGGCCGATCCCGGCTTCGTCACGCCGGGCCACTTGAGCACAAAGGGCACGTGATGGCCCCCCTCATAGAGGTCGCGCTTCACGCCGCGAAAGGGTTCCGACGACCAGTGGTCGAAACGGGCGTCCCGGGCGTAGGCGTAATACTCGGCTCCGTTGTCGGAGGTGAACACCACGATCGTGTTGGAGTCGAGTTCCGCCTCGCGCAGGGCGGCGAGGACGCGGCCGCAGGCCTCGTCGGTCTCGACCACGAAGTCGCCGTAGGCCCCCGCCTGCGAACGGCCTTCGAACTCGTCGTTGGGAATGATGGGCGCGTGCGGTGACGGCAGCGGAACATAGAGGAAGAACGGCTGCGGATTCCCCTTTCGGGAGCGGACAAACGCCTCAGCCCGATCGGTGAGCGTCGGAAGCACGCGGTAGAAATCCCAGTCGCTTCGGGCGGGACCGGGGCGGCACTCCCACTGTCCCTCCTTGGGTTGGATGCCGGGCGACGCGAGCGTGACGTCGGGCGGCTCGATCACACGGTCGTTCTCGATCCAGGCATAGGGGGGAAAGTTGATCACGTCGTCGCCGAAGTAGGTGTCGAACCCGTGGGCCAGTGGGCCGCCGGGAATCGAACGCGACCAGTCGAAGTCGCCGTGCTCGATCGAGTCGGCCGGCGTGCCTGGCCGACGGAGCGCGTTCCAGTTCCAGCCGAGGTGCCACTTGCCGATGCAGGCCGTGGCATAGCCTCGCGCTCGGAGCATCGCGGGCAGCGTGAGCTGGCCGGGCTTGAACACGGAAGGACCCAACGAGTTCACGATCCCGTGAAAGTCGCGCCAATGGTGGCGGCCAGTGAGCAGCGCATACCGCGACGGCGAGCAGATCCCCGACGAACTGTGCGCGTCGGTGAACCGCATGCCCTCGGAGGCGAGGCGATCGAGGTGGGGCGTCGGGATCTTCGAGGCGGGATTGTTGGCGCCAAGATCGCCATAGCCCATGTCGTCGGCAACGATGATGACGACATTGGGGGCGGCATGGACGCCGGCCACGGCCATGACCGCGGCGATCCACCCGCATGCGACGACACGAAGGGCGTGTTGGATGTCCATTGATGGAGCGTGCCGTGCCGGACGGGTCTCGTCGCCACCCGATCGGGCGATGTCCACTCTGACCGTACCCATACAGTATCGTACAGCGTCGTCTTTCCGAAGCATGGTCGTTCACGGACCGCGACCTTGTCTCGCGGCAAATCCCTTGGCCGTTCTGCTTCTTCGCCGACTGCTTCTCGCCGCCATGACCGTGGGAGCGGCCATGGCCGGGCCATCGGCCGGAGCCGCGGAACCGCCCGTTGAAGCCGATGTCGTGGTCTACGGAGCGACGGCCTCAGGGCTCGCGGCGGCCATCCAGGCATCGGCCATGGGCCTGCGGGCGATCGTCGTGGAGGCCTCCGATCATGTGGGCGGCATGACCACCGGCGGCCTCTCGAGTAGCGACGTCGGGAAGGCCTGGTCGATCGGCGGCATCCCCTCGGAGTTTTATCGTCGGGTCGGAAAGGCCTATGGGTCGGACGACCGCGTGTTTCATTTCGAGCCGAAGGTGGCGGCTGCCGTGTTTGACGCGTGGCTGCGGGAGGCCGGCGTGACGGTGGTCACCAACGAGCCGCTCGACCTGACGAACGGCGTCGTGATGCGCGACGGCCGGATCGAATCATTCACGAGTGAGTCGGGGAGGACGTTTCGCGGCACCGTCTTCGTCGACGCCAGCTTCGAAGGCGACCTGATGGCGAGTGCCGGCGTGTCGTGCACGGTCGGCCGTGAGCCCGAAGCACGCTACGGCGAGTCGCTCGCCGGCATCCGCCGAGGCGATCGCACACCTCGGCCGCACTACACCCAGGGAGACAAGGACCACTTCATCACCGCCGTCGACCCCTTCATCAGGCCGGGAGACGCCACGAGCGGCCTGCTGCCCGGGGTCAAGGCGGTCGACTTCGACACGTTCGTCGATGGCGCCGGCGACGACGGAGTGCAGGCCTACACCTACCGGCTCTGCGTGACCGACGCCCCCGCCAACCGAATCCCGTTTGAGCAACCCGAAGGCTACCGCGAGATCAACCACGAACTGCTGCTGCGGGTCTTCGAGTCGGGCGACACGCGGCTGCCGATCCTGAGCCACAAGCTCCCCAACCACAAGTTTGACTGGAACAGCATGCACGCCGTCGGGATCGATCTTCCCGGGGCAAGCTGGCCTTATCCGGAGGCCGACCACGCAACCCGGAAGCGGATCGCCGCGGAGCACGCCCGATACGTGAGGGGAGTGCTCTGGACGCTTGCCTTTCATCCCCGGGTGCCGGAATCGATTCGCGCCGTCGTTGCCCGCCATGGCTGGTGCCGCGACGAGTTCACCGCCACCGGCGGATTCCCTCCGCAGCTCTATGTCCGGGAAGGACGTCGGATGATCTCCGACGTGGTCGTCACGCAGGGTGTGTGCCTGGGTGCCGAACCCTGCGAGGATCCCGTAGCCCTCGGTTCCTTCGGCCTCGACTCGCATGCGGTTCAATACTTCGTCAACGAGCAGCGCCATGTCCGTCGCGAGGGCGTGTTCTGGCGGGTGCCCCCGAAGCCTTACGGTATTTCATGGAGGGCGATCCGGCCGAGGCGGGCCGAGTGCGAGAATCTCCTCGTGCCAACGTGCGTGAGCGCCTCGCATGCCGCCTACGGCTCGCTTCGCATGGAGCCGGTCTACATGGCGCTCGGCCAGGCGGCCGGCACCGCCGCGGCCTTGGCGATCCGCGCCGGCACAGCGGTGCAGGATGTGCCGTATGCCCAACTGCGAACGCGGCTGATCGCCGACGGAGCGATCCTGTCGGGCGAGCGCGCCGCCAAGGTTGCCTCGACCACCGTCACACCATGGGCTTCGTCATCCTCCGATGGACTGGCCGCGGCCCTCGCGATGGAACACCGCGAAGGCCTCGTCGCCGACGTCGAACGCATCGGCGATCCAGCCCGCGGATCGACGATCTTCCACACGCGGCATCTCACCTGCGTGCAGTGCCACTCGGCCGGAAGCGGCAGCTCGCCGCTCGGGCCGAACCTCGCCGCCATGCCGCCGAACGTGCCTCGCGACGCACTCGTCGCGCATCTCGTGGAATCGCTGCTCGATCCATCGGCCGTGGTCCGTCCGGAATACCGCGGCGTCACGATCCTCACCACGAAGGGCACCACGCACACCGGCCTCATCGCCCGGGAATCGGCCTCCGAGGTGGTGCTTCGCGACGCCGCCACGGGAGGCGGCGAGATCGTGATCCCCGTGGAATCCGTCGACGAACGGACTGTTGCCTCCCGGTCGCTGATGCCCGCGGGCCTGCCCAACCTCCTCGCCGATCGTCGTCAGTTCCTCGACCTTGTGAGGTATCTCGCCGAGGTGGCGACCGGGGGCCCGTCGCGGGCCGATGCGCTCTCCCCCGACCCTGCCGCCATCGCCCCGCACCCGCCGGCGGCATATGAATCCGACGTTGATCATGCCGGCTTCCTCACCGACTGGCAGGATCCACGAAAGGCGAGGGCCTCCTTGCGGCGCGGTGAGGCGCTCTACGCCCGGGTCTGCGCCAACTGCCACGGCACACTCGAGGCGCCCGGGTCGCTGCCCACCGCGCCCCGATTTGCCGAGGGGCCGTTCAAGCACGGCAGCGACCCCCACGCGATGTATCAAACCCTGACCCGCGGGAATGGCCAGATGGTCGCCCAAACCTGGATGGTGCCGTCGCAGAAGTATGACGTGATCCATTACATCCGCGAGACATTTCTCAAGGACCACCATCGCGACTGGTACACGCCGATCACGCGCGACTATCTCTCCTCGCTTCCTCCCGGCACCTCCCGCGGGCCAGAGGCCTCGACGATCGAGCCGTGGCGGCTGCACGACTACGGTCCCTTTCTCGCGGGCACCTTCGAGGTGGGGCGAGGAGGAGGCAACGTGGCCCGCAAGGGTCTGGCGGTGAGGCTCGATCCCGGGCCGGGAGGGATCGGCCGCGGCCACGCCTGGATCCTCTATGAACTCGACACGCTGCGTGCGGCGGCGGTGTGGACGGGCGATGCATTCATCGACTGGGGTGGCATCACCTTCGACGGTCGCCACGGCCGCCACCCCCGCGTCCATGGCGCCGTCATGGCGGCCCTCCCCACGATGCCGGGCTGGGCCGACCCTGCCACGGGCGGGTTCACCGATCCACGACCGCTCGGACGTGACGAGAAACCGTATGGTCCCCTGCCCCGGTCTCATGGGAGGTTTCAGGCTCTGCACCATGCTGCGATGCCGGATGATTCCGCGGCCGAACCACTCTCGGTCGTAGTGCTCGACCAGCTCATCGGCACGACACGCGTTCTGGAGACCGCGTCCCTCGCGGCCCCGATCGACATCGATTCTCATCCGCAGCCCGTGGTCGTGCGGAGCTTTTCGTGTGGTCCTCGGCCGAGGCCGCTCGTCGCCCGGCTTGCCGCGGCGCCGGCGGCCGCCGCGATCGTCGCCTCGGCGAAAGCCGCCGCCAACGGGCCGCACATCGTCGCCGCCGACGGATTCGTCGACCTCCACATCCCTGCGGGCGAAACACCGCTCGATCTGGCGGTGGCAGTGGCGGCATGCGATTCGGCGGCGTTGACCCGCCACGCCGCCTCCCTGGCACCGCCGCCGCCCCCTCGCTCGCTCATCGGCCGGTCGGCCCCGCGGCTCTGGCCCGCCACCCTCGAGACGCCGCTCATGCGGGGCGACGACACCGCCCCCTTCGCCGTGGATGAACTGTCGGCTCCCGACACGAATCCGTGGAACGCGCAGCTTCGGTTTTCCGGCATCGACTTCACCGGTCTCGATGAAGCGGTGCTCTGCACCTGGGATGGCGATGTCTGGCAGGTCCGTGGCATCGAGGCGTCGTCGGGCACGCTGCGGTGGCGGCGGATCGCCTCGGGTCTGTTTCAGCCGCTGGGCATCAAGCGGATCGACGGCCAGACCTTCGTCGCCTGCCGCGACCGGATCCTGACGCTCGTCGATCTCGACGGAGACGGACTCACCGACCGTTACGACACCTTCAACGACGACCACCAGGTGACCGAGCACTTTCATGAGTTTGCGATGGGGCTCGAGACCGACGCAGCCGGCAACCTCTACTACGCCAAAGCGGCTCGCCATGCTCTCCCTGCCGTCGTGCCGCACCATGGCACCCTGCTGCGGGTGTCACGCGACGGCGCATCGACCGAGATCGTGGCGAACGGTTTTCGCGCGCCCAACGGCGTCTGCGTGGAGCCTGACGGCACCTTCTGGATCACCGATCAGGAAGGGCACTGGCATCCGAAAAACCGGATCAATGTCGTTCGTGCCGGCGGTTTCTACGGCAACATGTTCGGCTATCACGACGTGGTCGATGCGAGCGACACGGCGATGGAACCTCCCGCCTTCTGGATCACCAATGCCTTCGACCGCTCGCCGGCCGAGATGCTCCGCGTGACGAGCACGCGGTGGCAGCCGATCACCGGTGGCCTGCTCGAACTCTCATACGGCGAGGGCCGCGTGCATCTCGTGCTGACCGAACCGGCGGCTGTCCACGACGGTGTCGTGCAGGGGGGCATGGTGGCGTTGCCGATGCCCGATCTTCCCACCGGCATCATGCGGGGCCGTTTTCATCCGACCGACGGCCACCTGTATGCGTGCGGACTCTTCGCATGGGCAGGCAACCAGACGCGGCCGGGGGGCTTCTTTCGGATTCGCCGCACCGCACGGCCGCTCCTGATCCCCACCGCCCTGCACACGGCTCCGAACACCATCGAACTCACATTTCCGGAGCCGCTCGATCCCGTCGCCACCATGCAGCCAGAGGCCTGGCGGGTGCGCACCTGGAACCTCGTGCGATCGGAGCGGTACGGCTCCGACCACCATGACGAGACGAATCGAAGCGTCGCCGAGGTGACGCTGTCGGCCGACGGCCGGCGCGTGACGCTGCACGTGCCCGGCTTCTCGACCACATGGTGCTATGCCCTCGAGTGGAACGTCACGGCGGCCACCGGATCGGCCGTGCGGGGTGTGCTGCACGGCACCATGCACTGAAGAAGCATGGAGCACGATTACGCTCGGCGACCGTTCCCCCGTACGGGTGAGTCACCCGACGACAATCGGGTGATGACAGTATCTGCCCTCGCTTCCATACTCCCCCGAGGGAGCGGGGGAGTCGCCGATGGCTGCGTCACGTGCGGCTTCCTTCGACGGTGACTGGCCTTTCTCAATCGCTCTGGGGGAGCACGCGATATGAAACCTCGCTCGACGATTCCCTTTCGTATCGCGATGGGTGTGGGCGTGATGATCGCTTCGGCCTTGCCTTCGGCCTCTGCGGCGACGTTCACCTGGGGCGGGCCGAAGATCAGCGGCACCACCACGTTCCAAGGCGGCGTGCAGAACTGGAACGACCCAGCCAACTGGGTCAGCGACACGAGCGGCACCTTTCCAAACGGCATCGACGCCGTGGCCCAGACACGGGTCAACTGGGGAGCGTCTCCCACGCTGATGCTCAACGAGACGATCACCCTCGGCCGGCTCTCACTCGGCGACACGGCCATCACCTACTATCAGATCTTCATTCAGGGCAACGGCGGCTCCTTCGTGTTTGACTCGGTGAGCGGCACGACGACGGTCACCAAACAGAGCCAAGTCAACAGCGGGGCCACAACCTCCGCTCGGATGGATGTCGTGTCCGCCGCGATGGCGATCATGACACCGGTCTTTGAAAACAACATTCTCAACACGACCGGCATCGGCCGGCTCACTTTTTCGGGAGACGTAACGGCCGGCAGCGCGGGCCTGAAGATGATCAGCCATGTCAGCACCGCCACCGGAACCGGGTCGAGCTTTCTGAACTACTCCGGAAACATCACCGATGGCATCGGCCAGATCGGGATCCTGGTGAATCCGACGTCGGCGGGCGGGATTCCGTTCAAACTCACCGGCACCGGAAACGCCTTCACCGGGCCGGTCACCATTCTCCGTCAGACGCTCGAGGCGCTGCCGATCAGCGGAACCAACGGTGCCCTTGGCACCGGAACCCTGCAACTGGGTGAGAGCGACCCCGGCGCCACCAACTCGGCAACGCTCAACCTGGGAGGCTCGCCCGAAACCCTGACGGAGCACAATCCGATCGTGGTTCCGAACGGAAGCAGTGGGGCACGCCGGATTGCGCTGATCGGCGACCGGAGCGACGTGCTCGGTTCCTTTTACTCGGGCAACCGGATCATGGCCGGCGAACTTGACGTGCAGAACTCCGGTGGCGTGACGCTCGCCTGCGGGGGCACCGGAAGCCTCACCTTTTCCAACGCGATCCGGGGCACCGGCCCGATCACCATCAACAGCACGGGCTCGGGAAAGGTGATCTTTGCCGGGGCCGGCTCAACGCACTCGGGCACGGTCACGATCCAATCCCGCGAGCTTCAACTGGCCGGCGCATCGGCGTTGGGTGCGAGCACGATCGTGCCGGTTGCCGGCGGCACGATGGCACTGGCACCATCCCTTCAGGCCACCGTCGGTGGCCTGGCTCCCACCGCCGGGGGCCTCGTCGATGTGGGCACTGGTTTCGTCACGGTCACCAGCGGCCTCTCACCCGTCGATCTGGTGACGGCGATTGTGGCCGGCCGAGGTGACGGCTCTTGGAACGGTTCGGCCGGGATCACGTCGAGCGCGGCGGCGCTCGACCCCAACCGCGCTGTCGGCTGGCTCGAGAACGGAGACGGTTCGGTGAGCTTCGCCTATGCCGCCGCAGGCGACACCAACCTCGACTGGTCGATCGACCTGCTCGATATCGGCACCTATCTGGCTGCCGGCAAGTATGACACCGGCGAGCCCTCCGGTTGGTCGGAGGGCGACTATACCTACGACGGTTTGGTCGATATCACCGATGTCGCTCTCTACCTCGGCACGGGACTGTTCGACACAGGGCCCTACAATCCGCCGGCCGGAAACAGCGTCGGCGTGGCCGCCGTCCCCGAACCCCTCGGACTTGGATCGGTCGCCTTGGCCGTGATCGTCTGCGCGATGGTCGGCCGAAAAGCCCCGCGGAGCGAGCACGCGGTGCCAGCCGATCACTGGAGGCGCGCTGGACTTCCCCCGAGCGTCACCCAAACGGGTGACGCCCAAGGGCCTTATTTTGGGTGATGGCCACTCCGGTCGTGGCATGCAAAACTGGTAGGGTTTGGAAGGGCTTCGGGAACGCACGCGCCGTTGTTGCGGAGAGTGACGCCCTCTGACGGTATTCACAACCACGACACCCTCGTCTCGCGGGAGGACAGCAATCATGGTGACACCACGTGAACAGCGACAACTGGCGGCCGGGCTTGCGATGATCATCGCGATCGCAGCCTCGTCGTCTTCGACTCTCGCCGCCACGCTCTACTGGTCGGGCAACGGCACGTCCCAGGGAGGCAGCGGCACCTGGAACACTAGTTTGGCCCGTTTTGGAACGGTGGGCGGCGGCCCCTATACGACGGTCTGGAACAACACCACGAACGCCGCCGACACGGCCCTGTTCGGCGGATCAAACGCCACGGCCACGCTCGGCGCCGACATCACGGTGCGCCAGCTCACGTTCAACAACGCATCGACCGTGGCGGGGGGCGGGTTTAGCCTGACCACGGGCGCGACGAACAGCCTGACGATCGCGGCCGGCGGAAGCGGCCGGACCACGGGTGGCACGGTGAGCGCCCCGATCGTCGGAAGCGGCGGGCTCACGATCAGCAACACGGCTGGGCCGATCGTGCTCACGGGAAGCAGCACGTATTCCGGTACCACGGTCATCGGCGTGGCCATCTCGGGCGTGCCCATCCGGCTCACCCTCGGCAATGGCGGCGCCTCCGGCTCCATCGGGTCTTCATCCGGCATGCGCATCGATGCGGGCAGCATCTTTCAGACCAGCCGGAACGACACGATCACCCAGGGCGTCAACTTTCCCTTGATCACCGGCGGCGGCTCATTCATCAAGGGTGGCGTCGGAACGACGATCTTCACGCTGACCAACTCCTACTCGGGCTCCACGTCGATCGTCAACGGCACTCTGCAACTCGGAGACGGCGGTACGACCGGCGGTATCGGGCAATCGTCGGCCATCACGGTCGCCAGCGGTGCCACGTTTGCCGTCAATCGATCCAACAACACCAACCAAGCCAGCAGCGGCGCCGGCTTCCGAGCCATCGACGGCGCCGGCGGCTTCACGCAGGCCGGCAGCGGCACCACCACGCTCGCGGTGACCAACTCCTACACCGGCCCCACGAACGTGCTGGCGGGCATGCTCAACATCACCGGCACGCTAGCCAACACGGCCATCACGGTTTCGTCCGCTGCCATCCTCGCCGGCACCGGCACGACCGCGGGCACCATCTCGTTTCAGTCGGGATCGAAGTTTCTCTTCAATGCTGCTTCGCCGCTGAACGTGGGAGGAGCCGTCACCTTTGCCGACCCATCGAACTTCAGCATCGCCGACATCGTGGGCCTCACCAGCAGCGTGGCCGAGGGCATCTACACGCTGATTGCCGGCACGGTCGATACCACGGGCCTGGCCAACCTGGGCTCGGGCAACGCCTACGACCTCGGCAGCGGCAAGAGCGCCTATTTCCAGTCGGGAAGCCTTCAAGTGGTCGTCGTGCCCGAGCCGTCAGTCTGCATCGCGGCACTCTCCGGCCTCGTGACGTTTACGATCGCACGACATCGATGGCTTGCCTCCAAGCCGGCTCGCCCGCTGCCCGCAGACTGACTGTCCACCTGGCGACCACGACGCCGGGATCCTTGTTCACCATCAAAACCTCCGACGAACGTCGTGAGGATCTGCCATACCCTGAAGGAGTCGATCAATGCCGATGCGCCCATGGACGATACTGATGCTGATGGTGATGCTGATTGCGACCGCCATCGAGGCGACGAATGTGGCATCGGCCGCCTCGCTCTACTGGTCGGGAAGCGGTTCGGCCCAGGGCGGCTCCGGCACATGGGGGACCACCCTCACCACGTTTGGCACGGCGGCGGCCGGCCCCTTCGACCTGGTCTGGGACAACGCCCTGAACTTCGGCGACACGGTTCTCTTCGGCGGTCCAGCCGGTGTCGTCACGCTCGACACCGAGATCTCGGTTCGGGGGCTTACGCTCAACAATAATACGACCATCACGGGAACGTCGCCGCTCAATGGTGGCGGCGCGGCCCTGGTCGTCAGCATCGGCGGCGGCTCCAATCGCGCGATTGGCGCAACCCTCACCGCCCCCATCATCGGCACCGGAGGGCTGAGCGTTTCCGGATCACGGGGCCCTCTCGTGCTTGGCGTGGCCAACACGTTTTCCGGGACGGCGGCGATCGGGGGCGGCAGTGCCGCCGGCACCACGGTCGTGCAGATCGACGACCCGGCGGCCCTCCCCACCACGGCCAACCTCAACCTCAAGAACGGCATCGTGATGCTGACGGCCACGAGCGGCAACTTCTCGCGATCGATCGGCACCGGAAACAATCAGGTGCAGCTCAATGGCGGTGGTGGCTTCGCGGCCTCCGGCGGGGACCGCACGGTGACGCTCGGCGGCAGCACGATTTCGTGGAACGGAACCAACTCGTTCGCGAAGACCAGCCCCTTCATGCTCGGCCACGCGTCTGCCGATTCCACGATCACCCTGACCAACGCCCTCAATCTGTCCAACGGCACCCGGACGGTCCTGGTGGGTGACGGCTCGGCGGCCATCGATGCCGTGCTTGCCGGTCAGGTGGGCGTCTCCAGCGGATCCAGCGGCAGCCTGACGAAAACAGGCGACGGAACGCTCGCACTCCCCGCCAACAATCTCCTCAACGGCACGGTCGCCGTGAGCGGTGGCACGCTCCAACTGGGCAACGCCGGCACGACCGGCGCACTCGCCAACGCCGCCGGCATCACCGTCTCCAGCGGGGCCACGTTCGCCGTCAACCGGACAAACGCCATTTCTCAGGGAACCGGCTTCCCCGCCATCACGGGAGCCGGCGGGTTCGCGCAGGCGGGGTCGGGCACCACGACGCTCACCGCAGCCAACGCCTTTTCCGGACCAACTCGCGTGAAGGCGGGCGTGCTCCGACTCGCCGCCGGCGGATCGATCGACGCATCCTCCCGTGTCACGGTCAGCGCGGGTGCCGTGTTCGATGCCACCGCGGTGGGCACCTACATCGTGCCTGCGAC
>JAFMIU010000103.1 GCA_017853835.1 Pirellulales bacterium
GGTGCACCCAAATAGCCAAACGCGCCACGCGATTCACCACGCCGGTCCCACGGCTCACGCCGTTGGGCTTCCACCGGAACGAGAACGCGACCTGCCCCGCGAGGTGACGAGCGAGGGGTTGCCCATGCCCCGTAAGCCGGCGTCACTGCCGAGCGAGAGCCAGGATGGCGGAGCGATGGCAGTGTCGAGCGAGCCCGAGGGCATGGATGCCCGAAGCGAGCGTCCGGCGGCGGGGTATGGGCAACCCCGAAGCAGTGCCATCACCCAGCACCACGCTGGTCCCACGGCTCACGCCGTTGGGCTTCCACAGAACGACCGCGTGTTTCGCCCGAGGCGACGCACACCACACGCCGCCACTGCGGCACCGATCAACAATGAAACCTGCGGCTCCGGCACCGTCGCGATCGGCGACGAGGCGGCGGAAGCGGCCGGCAGATAGCCGCCGGTATCGAAGAGATTCGTCGCCAAGGCATCGGCCACATCGAGCACGTCCACCAGGCCATCGTAGTTGTAGTCGCCATCGCCCCAGACGCCGGTGGTCGTCTGGTCGAACGCACCACCTGCCAGAAAGCCGGCCGCGTCGAGAAGGTCCACGTCTCCGTCGAGGTTCACGTCACCAGGCGCGGCATAGCCCACGGTGATGCCGCCGTCGTCGCGAACGATCCAGCCGATGGCCCGAAACTCACCCCGCGCCGTCGCATCGGCCGTAGCCGATGAGACGATTCCCGTGGTGCCGTTCCACGTTCCATCGCCGCGGCCCGACGCCACGAGCGTCTTGAGGTGCGACTCGGAAATGCCCCCCGCCGCCACCGTCATGCTCCCCACGCCGAGGTCGACCGCGCCAAGCCCCGTCACCGTCAGGCCGCGCAGCGCCGTGCCCGCAGCCATCTGCACGCGGCCACCGGAGACGGTGAGCACGCGTGCCGATCCGATCGCCTGGGGGTGCTCGACGAGGAGGGAGGCACCCGTCGACACCGTGATGCCGCCGGTGAACGGGTTGGCGGCTCCGAGGACCAACGTGCCACTCGTGACCGAGAGGCTGCCGTTGCCACTGAGCGGGCCCGCCAACCGCTGATATCCCGACGCTTGATAGGCAAGCCCGGCCCCCGTCGAGATGCTGAGCCCGCCGGCATGCTCACCCAGCGGGCCGAGCGTGGCATTGGCGGCAAGCGCCAGCGTGCCGGTGGACACCACGATCGGACCGTCAAACGAGGAGGGCCCGGTGAGCGTGAGGCGGCCCGCCCCTGCCTTTGCAACCGCGCCATGGCCCGAGATCGCGCCGGCGTAGGTGACGGCGTTGGTGTGATAAAAGATCAGACTCCCCTCATTGACGATCGCCGGACTGGCAAACCCGATGGAGGTGTTGTTGCCGATCTGGAGGATGCCGGCGGCCACGGTCGTCGGCCCGGTGTAGGTGCTCGTGCCGGCGAGCGTGAGCGTTGATGGACCTGCCTTGGTGAGCCCGCTGGCTCCGGCCGGGTTGTCGGCCACGCCGTGCATCAGCGAGACGCTCGACGACTCCGCCACGACCACCAACTCGCGTGAGTCGCCCACAATCACCCCCAGCGGCGTGTTGCCGCTGATCAACACGGGTCCGGTGCCGGCGTTGAGGATGCCGTTGACCGTCAGGTTGCAGCTGTTGGAAGCCGCCTGCAGAAACCCGCTGCCGCGCGACGTGAGCGTGTTGATGCTCCGGTTGGCCCCCATGGCGGCGAACACACCCCCTGACGTGACCTCGTAGTTCACGGTTTTCGTGTCACCCGATGGCACGTCGCCCAGCACCGAACTTCCGCTGAGCACGGTGGCCGAGATGTTTTTGGCCACGCCGCCGCCGCTCACGGTGGCATACCGCGCGCTGGTGCCGGACCCATGCAAGGCCCACGGGCCGAGGATGCCGTTGGTCAGAGACGCGGACGTGGCGATACCGCCGGCCCCGGGGTCGAAGGTCACCACCCCACCGGCGAGATGCGTGATGCCGCCGAGCGACACCGTGCCGGAGCCCGACGTGACCGCGACGGTCGAGTCGCCCGCCATGAGCATGAGCCCGTTGAAGCCCTGGGTCGCGCCCCCCGCGCGGGCGGCCGCAAACGTGCCGCCTGCCATCACGAGGCGGCTCGTGGCGGCCAGTTGGCCGGTGAGTTCGAGGGTTCCCGCCTCCACCCTCGTCGCCCCCGAGTAGGTGCTGGTGCCTGACAAAACAAGCGTGCCAAGGCCCGCCTTCGTGATGCCGCCGGCCCCGCTGATGCGACCCGTCACCGACAGATCGCCGCCGCCGGACGACGTCGTGAATCGCGTCCGCTCCTGCGGCACGGCGATCGACTCGGCAATCGTCTGACGCTGCTGGCTCTCATTGACCACGCCGGCCGACAGCGAGAAGCCGTTGACCGAGAGCCACGGCGTGAGGGTGTACGCCGGTGCCTCGGAGGTGAATCGAATCCCGGCGATCGTGTGCGTGGCGGGCGTCATGAGGTTGTCGGAGAGCGTTGGACCGCTCGCCCCCGCCGCCCCAAACACCAGCCGTCGCCCGGCCGCGGCCTCCTCGCCGCCCCAGTTGGTCGCCGCATTCCACGAGGCCGAGGTCTCGCCCACCCATTGGGCCTCCCCTGGGGCCGCGACGGCGGTGAGACGTCCCGTGGCCGGTGAAAACACCATCCCGTGCCCGTTGGTCCAGACGCCGGCATCGGCCGTGAAGCCATCCACGGCAAACGTGTCGCCATAGACGGTGTTGGCCGCCGACACGAGCGTCCAACTCGCCCCCGGCTCCATGGCGATCCCGTTGCCCTCGATGCGGATGGTCCCGTTGAGCCGAACCTTGCCAGCCGTGGGGCCGGTGATGGCGTTCGACACGCCCCCCTCACCCAGCACGAATCGCTGGAGCGTGCCGACCCCCAGCTCGAAGCGACCGGCCACGTTGATGCTGCCGGCGAAGGTGTTGTTGAAGCCCTGGAATCGCACATACCGGGCATCGGTCGTCGGAGCGTCGGTGGCGGCGATCGTGAGCCCGCCCGTGCCCGAGATCGTGGAGGCGATCACGATGTCGCCCTGCTTGGCATGGATCGTGGAATCCGACGCCACAGTGATGTGCCCGGCGATCCTCGGCACATCGGAGGTGGTGGTGTAGTGATGGATCCATCCGCCGTCGAGCACGAGTTCCCTGATCGTGGTGATGGCCGTGGTGCCGGTGCCTTTGAGCAAGAGGCCGCCGTTGGGGTCGGCGCGGTTGTTGAGCGTGAGGGAGTCGCCGGCAAAGGTGAAGCTGCTGCCGTTGGCCGGCGTGCGAAGGCCGTAGTTGCCGGTGAAATAGGACGCCCCCGCGTGGGCGAAGTGGTTGTCGTTCCAGGTGGAGAGGTAGTTGAATCCCGATTCACCGAGGGCATCGGTGGCGGTGAGGTTCACCACCGTAGCCGACGAGGCGGGTGTCTTGGGGCCGATCCCGAGGTCGCCGCGCATGGCATAGACCATCGCGATCTGACGGTAGCTGCTGACCGCGCTCCACTCGGAGTCGTAGTTGAGGCCGTAGGGCCAGAAATGGGCCGAGTCGCCGCGGATCGCGGCGTCGTCGCCATCAAACTGCTTGACGAGCGCCGCGGCGAGCGGACCGCTCCAGCTGCCGCTCGACAAGAGATTCGACCAGTTCCCGGACGGCAGGCCGAGGTAATGGGCCATCTCATGCTGCGTGACCCGCTCGGCCGGCCAGGTGCCCCAAACCCCATGCTCCCGTTGTAGCTCGCCTGGGCCGTGGGGATGCCGGAACTGTAGTAGACCCAGACATTCGCATTGCCGAAGTCGCCAAACGAGTTGTAGCGGGCGATCACCGCCGCGAGCGCGGCATCAGCGGCG
This sequence comes from Pirellulales bacterium, assembly GCA_017853835.1. Taxonomy (GTDB): domain Bacteria; phylum Planctomycetota; class Planctomycetia; order Pirellulales; family UBA1268; genus QWPN01. Next base: position 3,841 of record JAFMIU010000103.1, read on the forward strand.
TTCCGACGCGTGTCGGTGTCCCAGGTGCCGCCGATCGTGTAGGAGAGGGCGGCCGACGACACGCCCGCGTGAGCCAACACTCCGGCCGCTGCCACCACGGCTGGGAGCCACTGTCTCCATGATCGATGCACGTGAGCCATCCACGCCTCGTTGTCGTAAAACCGGGGCCACCCGCCCCACGAGGAGATCGTAGCGAGACCGTCTGACCGACGCGAGGCTTCGGCGAGCCCAGGGCCGTCCGGTCACCGTCGCCGCAGGCTGCGACGCGTCACCCACGCCCGATAGGCGAACATCATCGTGAGGTTTGGCCGTGAAAACAGCATCCGTGTGACCAGGCCCCAGGGCCCCGGTCGATGGTCAAACTCGATGTGTTCCCGAACCTCGGTACGGCCGTCGGCCAGCGGAACGAATGAGTGGGTGTGTTCCCACCGCGCCGCGGGCCCCGATTCCTGCACATCGGTGAACCCACGGCTCGTGACATTTCGGTGCACGGCCTTCCATCGCAGGGGCAGGGGACCCACCCAGAGCGTAAAGGTCGAGACCGATCCCTCCGCCAGCGGTTCCACCGAGTGGATGTGCACGATCGTGGGCGGGGGCGTGAGCCGTTTGAGCGCCGACGTGTCGTGGTGAAACGCCCGCACCGCGTCGAGCGGCGCATCCACAATGAAGGAGTAGTCGAAAACTGGCATGCATCCATCTTAGGAGAGCCACCGATTTCGCCCAACGAACCGCGCGATGCGCCCCGCCGGTCCCACGGCTCACGCCGTTGGGCTTCCACCGGACAGCACCACAACCCTCCGTCCAAGCCCAAGGCCGTCAGGCCTGGGACACCCCACGCTATGCCGAACGACGCCGTTGAGCACGACGCACCCAAAAGCCAGCCGCGCCGCGCGATGCGCCCCGCCGGTCCCACGGCTTACGCCGTTGGGCTTGGACGGAGGGCGGTTGCGCCGGCGGTGAGGGGCTTTTGCGGGCGGGCCGGACTGGGGTTGCGGAAAAATGGCCTCCCGGTACGATACAGGGCTCAACATTCCCCGTTTTTCGCGAGTTTCCCGTGGCACGATCCTGTCAGGTTTGCAGCAAGGGTTTTTCGGTCGGCAATCAGGTGACGATCCGTGGTAAGGCCAAATACCTCGGCGGCGTCGGCACGAAGGTCACCGGCATCACCCGCCGGAAGTTCAAGCCCAACCTGCAGCGGCTCCGCGTGACGGTCGGCCGTGGCACCAACACGACCCTGCTCGTCTGCACCCAGTGCATCAAGAGCGGAAAGGTCACGAAGCTCGTGAAGGCCCAGCCGTTCCGGCTGCCGAAGGTTGACAAGGCCTCCAAGCCGTCGACCGAGGAAGCGGTGCCGTCGGGTCCGCGTGCTCGTCCCTGATCCCGCTTTCGATCCCGAGCTTGCGGGATTCCAGTCAAGGATCACGGCCATGGCACTCACGCGTCAGGATGTGGCGAAGGTAGGGCTGCTCGCCCGGCTGGCCCTCTCCGGCGATGACGTCGACCGGATGACAGGTGAACTCTCGAAAATCGTCGGCTTTGTGTCGCAGCTCGAGGAGCTCGACACCGCCGACGTAGCGCCCCTCGCCCATCCGCTCGACTCGCAAAACGTGTTTCGGGCCGACGAGCCCACGCCGTCGCTCTCGACCGCCGCCGCTCTCCAGTCGTCGCCGCGGCACGACGACTCCTGCTTCCTCGTGCCCGCCGTGCTCGGCGAAACGGGAGCCGCCTGATCGCGGCCTCGTCCGCCCGCCCCACCATCCCGCCCATGCAGCCGCTCGAACTCTCCGCCACCGACATCGTGACCGCCATTCGTCGGGGTGAACTCTCGGCCGTGCAGGTCGCCGAGGCGTTTCTCGACCGGATCGCGAAGGCCAACGGCTCCATCAATGCGTTTCTTCACGTCGATCGCGACGGGGCCCTCGCCCGCGCCGCCGACATCGACGCCCGCCGCAAGGCTGGCAAACCGCTCGGCGCCCTCGCGGGCCTGCCGGTGGCGGTGAAGGATGCCCTCTGCACCATCGACCAGCCGACCACGTGCGCCTCGAAGATGCTCGCGGGCTACCGTCCACCCTACGACGCCCATGTGGTGACGCGGCTTCGTGAGGCGGATGCCGTGCTCGTCGGCAAGACGAACATGGACGAGTTTGCGATGGGTGGCTCCAACGAGAACTCCGCCTTTGGCGCCGTGCACAACCCATGGGACCTGTCTCGGGCCCCGGGCGGATCGTCCGGCGGCTCGGCGGCCTGCGTGGCCGCCGACATGGCGCCCGTGGCCATCGGTTCCGACACCGGCGGCTCGATCCGGCAGCCGGCCGGCCTCTGTGGCATCACCGGACTCAAGCCCACCTACGGCCGCATCAGCCGGCGCGGGCTCGTGGCGTTTGCGTCGAGCCTCGACCAGATCGGCCCGATGACCCGGTCCGCCGCCGACTGTGCCCTCCTCATGGAAACGATCGCCGGTCATGATCCCGGCGATTCGACGAGCATCCCGGGCGATGTGCCCGCCTACACCTCGCTTCTCGACAAGCCGCTCACGGGCCTGCGAATTGGCCGCGTGGCGGAGCATTTTGGCCCGGGGCTCGATCCCGAGGTGGCCCACGGTGTGGAGGAGGCGTTTGCAGCCTTCAAGGCGGCCGGTGCCACGATCCACGACGTCGAACTGCCGCATGCGAAGTATGGCATCGCCACCTACTACCTCGTGGCGCCGTGCGAAGCATCGAGCAACCTGGCGCGATACGACGGAGCCCACTATGGCCACCGGGCCGAGCCCGGGAAGGGCCACCGGGCCGAATCAGGGAAGGGGAGTGCGTCCGACTTCGGTGCGTTTGAGTCGCCGCTCGTCGAAATGTATTGCCGCAGCCGAGCCGAGGGGTTTGGCCCCGAGGTGAAGCGCCGCATCATGCTCGGCACCTACGCCCTCTCGGCCGGCTACTACGACGCGTTCTATGCCAAGGCCCTCCGCGTGCGCCGCCTCATTCGTCAGGATTACCTCGACGCGTTTCAGCAGGTCGATCTGATCGGCGGACCCGTCTCCCCCACGCCGGCCTTCAAGCTGGGCGAGAAGACGAGCGACCCGCTCGCGATGTATCTCGTCGACATGTACACGGTGGGCACCAACCTCGCCGGCATCGGCGGGATCTCGTTTCCCTGCGGCTTCACGAAGGGCGGCCTGCCAATCGGCTTTCAGCTGCAGGGGCCGGCCCTCTCTGAGCCACTGCTCCTTCGGGCCGCCGATCGTTACCAGCAGCTCACCGACTGGCACCGCCGCCGACCCACGCTGGCCACCTGACGCCACGCCACACCTCCCATGTCGAAGCAGTCCGACACCGCCGCCTCCGCCGAGCCCTTCACCACCGTGATCGGGCTGGAGGTGCACGTTCAGCTCCTCACCCAGACCAAGCTCTTCTGCGGCTGCTCGACGAAGTTTGGCGCCCCTCCCAACACGCAGGTGTGCCCCACGTGCCTCGGCCTGCCGGGCTCGTTGCCGGTGATGAACCGCCGCGCCTTCGAACTCGCCGTGCGGGCGGCGCTTGCCCTCAACTGCCAGATCGCCGGCTTCACGAAGTGGGACCGCAAAAACTACTTCTATCCCGACCTTCCCAAGGGCTATCAGATCAGCCAATACGACCTGCCGTTTTCGAGCGACGGGTGGCTGGAGGTGGTCGATCCCAAGGGGGCGTTCTCCCGCAAGGTTGGCATCATCCGCGTGCACCTCGAAGAGGATGCCGGCAAGAGCATGCACGACGAGGCCGCCGGCACCGGCGACACTCGCATCGACCTCAATCGGGCCGGCACGCCGCTCTGCGAGATCGTGTCGCAGCCCGACCTTCGATCGCCGCAGGAGGCGCGGGCCTGGCTCAACGAACTCAAGCTGCTGCTGGTCTATCTCGGGGTGAGCGATTGCAACATGCAGGAGGGGAGCCTCCGCGTCGACGCCAACGTCAACCTCCACATCCCGCTCGCGAGCGAGGGGCGGGTGGCGAAGACGCCGATCGTCGAGATCAAAAACATGAACTCCTTCCGGTCGGTCGAGCGGGCCCTCACGTATGAGGCCGCGCGGCAGTGGGAGGAGTGGCAGGCCACCAAGGTCGAAATGGGCAAGATGCCCAAGCAGACCCGTGGCTGGGACGATCCCGCGGGCATCACGCGGCCGCAGCGGCAGAAGGAAGAATCGAGCGACTATCGCTACTTCCCCGAACCCGATCTCGTGCCCGTGACGGTGAGCGAGGCCGACGTCGCCGCGGCGAAGGCGGCGATGGGCACGCCCCCGACGGTGCTCCGCACCGAACTCGAATCCCGATGGGCCATCTCGGCCTACGACGCCGATGTGCTCGTGAACCAGGGCCGTGACCTCGTGGACTACTTCGAAGACCTTGCCCGTCGCGTGGGCGAGGGCAAGGTCGCGAGCAACTGGATGCAGCAGGACGTGCTTCGCACGCTGAACGAGCGCGGCGGCACGATCGCGGAGTTTCCGGTGCGGCCCGAGCATGTGGCCGACATCATCGGCCGCGTGCAGAAGGGGGATTTCGACACGAGCCGCGGCCGCGAAATCTTCGCCGAGGTGCTCTCCTCCTCAAAAGCAGTGGCCGACGTGGTGGCGGCGATGGGGATCGCGGCGGTCAGCGACGACGATCTCGTCGCGCTGTGCCGCGAGCTGATCGAGGCCAACCCGAAGATCGTGGCCGACGTGAAGGGGGGCAAGGAGCAGGCCGCCGCCGGCCTGATCGGCCAGGCCAAGAAGAAGAACCCCAACGCGAATCCCGGCAAGGTGAGGCAGATGTGCCTCGACCTCATCAAAGGCATGTAAGCCAGAGCGACGCCCATCGTCGAGGTGGCACTGCTGGAGTTTCGTCGGGTTGAGAGATCGAGTCGGGTTGCCTCGTTTCATGACCGTCATGGCGCGAACGCGAGGGCGTGCGTGGCAGGGCGGAGACATCTCACTCAGTTGAACTCGACGGAAACGGATGCCATGGGCGAGCAGACCCCGCGGAACATGCCCTCGAATCGCCGCGTGAGGCCTTCGAGCCGAGCGGATGGAAGCCCTCCGAGCCGACCCGGTGCGTGCAGGGTAGGCTAGGGCATCCTGTGCCAATCCCGCCCGTGCCCCACGGCCCTCATCATGGCAGGGCAGGGGAGAAAACCGCCTGCGTCCTTCGGAGAGTCACGATGTCGGTTCGATCCATCCTTCCGCTCATGCTCGCCGGGGCCCTCGGGGCCGTCATCTCCCAGATGGTGGTCAACGCGCAGGCCCCACGGGCGCCGGCTTCCAGGGCGACGGTGCCAGCCGTGGCCGCTGTGCCCGCCGCGCCTGCCGCAGCTCCCGCGTTAACACCCCAAGCTCCCGCCCAGCCTGAGCACGCGCTGCCTCCCTTCAGGCCCGAGGATCCCCCGGGCCGCTCGCTCGATGCCAACCTCTTCGTGCAGACCTCCGCCGAATACCGCGCCTGTTGCCTCCAGGCCTACAACCTCGCGAGCCTTCGCCTCGCCGCCGCCGTCGCGCAGGCGGCCGAGCCGGCCGACCGCCTCGCCGTGGTGCTCGACCTGGATGAAACGGTGCTCGACAACGGCGCCTTCCAGTCGATGATGATCCGCAGCAAGCTCGCCTACGACCAACGGCTCTGGGACCTCTGGGAGGCCGAGCACTGGGACAAGTGGGAACTCGTGCCCGGCGCCAAGGCCTTCATTCTCGAGGCGCGAAAGGCGGGCGTGACGGTGATCTACATCAGCAACCGCAACGAGAAGTTTCGGGAGCAGACCCGGCGGGGCCTCGAACGGCTCGGCATCGACGTGGCTGACGAAGGCCATCTCAAACTGGCAAGCGACACGAGCAACAAGACCGCGCGGCGCGACGCGGTGGACAAGGACTTCCGCGTGGTGCTGCACGTGGGAGACAACCTCCGCGACTTCGACGAGGCCTTTCGCAGCCCCGCCGTGGCCGCGGATGCCGATGCCGCCGCCTCCGCCGCCGCGATCCGCCGCCGCAAGGAGGTGGTGGATGAGCACGCCGACGACTGGGGAAACCGCTGGATCATCCTTCCGAATCCCATCTACGGCGAATGGATGAAGCCCCTCGACCGCGGCCTCCGCGACGTCGACCAGCTCGTGCCGGAATGATACGGACTGGCTCGTGTTCCGCGGGAACAGGTGCCTGTCCCCTTCGGAGCCAGTCCCTCCAACGATGTCACTCGGTATCACGATCGAATGGCCTCGCTTCAACTGATCCCGACCCCGGACCAATCGCCTCCTGGCATCAGCCACCTCTCTCCCGCCGACCGGGTGCGGCTCTGGGCCCAAATGGTGGACGAAGGGGACCGGCTCATCTTCGCGGGGTTTCTCAGGCGTCACCAAGGAGACGAGGCCGCCGCACCCCAGGCGGCCAAGGCGTGGCTCGATCGACGCAACGCCGATTCGACGATGGCAAAAATCCGCATGCTCGCCCGCTGCCGCGCCGCGGAGCCTTTGCATGGCGAGTGAAGGAGTGGTCATCGATCGCTCTGACGCCACCAAGGTGCTCCGCGAGAGAGGAACTCGCCCGCAGGCCCGAGGCTGAATCTCCCAATCGCTGATCTCGTCAGTCCAGCTGCGCCGGTTCCAGCCGTGGGGCGAGGAGGTGGATCAGGGCAAGGGCCACGAGGTAGGCCGACGCGCAGATCACGAAGATCGGCACGTAACTGCCCGTCTTCTGGAGAATCGCCCCCACGATGAGCGCGATCAGCATGCCGCCGACCGACCCGGCCATGCCGCCGATCCCCACCACCGAGCCCACGGCTCGACGCGGAAACATGTCGCTCGTGAGCGTGAAGAGATTGGCCGACCAGCCTTGATGGGCTGCGGCCGCCAGCGACACGAGCCCCACGGCCACCCAGAGATTCTCGGCCTGAGCGGCAAAAAGCATCGGCACCACGGCCAACGCACACACGAGCATCGCCAGCTTCCGGGCGGCGTTCGTGCTCCAGCCCCGGGCCATCAGGTGCGACGAAAGCCAGCCGCCGCCGATGCTGCCGATGTCGGCCAC
>JAFMIU010000104.1 GCA_017853835.1 Pirellulales bacterium
GTACCCTCCGTAAGCGTCCCGGTCTTGTCCATGGCAATGGCCGCCAGCCGTGCGGGAGCCTCCACGTACAGCCCGCCCTTGATGAGTACGCCATTACGGGCCGACGCAGCAAGAGCCGCGACGATGCTCACCGGCGTCGAGATCACCAGCGCGCATGGACACGCGATGACCAGCAGGACGAGCGAGCGGTAGAACCACTCCTGCCAAGTCCCTCCGAAGAAAAGCGGAGGAATGACCATGACAGCGAAAGCGATTGCCATAACTGTCGGTGTGTAGACGCGGGCGAACCTATCAACCCACAGCTCCGAGGGGGCACGCCGAGCCTGCGCTTCTCCCACGAGGCGGATGATATGGGCCAGCGTGGTTTCCTCGGCAGGCTTGGTGCATTCGATCGTCAGCGTAGCGTCGCCGTTGATCGTACCGGCGAAGACTTCTTGGCCGGGTGTCTTCGGGACCGGCACGCTTTCGCCGGTGATGGGAGCTTGATTGACGTCACTCGCGCCGCGGACCACTCGCCCATCCAAGGGAATGCGCTCACCAGGCCGCACCAGGAAATGATGGCCCAACGGCACCCGGTCAGGCGGGACCTCTTCCTCGCCGCCATTCTCAAAAACAAGGCGGGCAACGGGTGGTGCTAGGTTCATCAGTGCGGCAACGGCCCGCCGGGCACGGCCCACGCTCCATGCCTCCAATGCCAGCGATAGCGCAAAGAGGAACGCGACCGTGGACGCCTCGAACCAATCGCCGATGGCCGTCGCGCCCAGAATCGCGACGACCATCAGAAGGTTCATGTCGGGCCGCATTCGCCGAACGGCAAACCATGCCTTGGGCAAGACGTACCAACCGCCGGCGAGGACACCCAGGGAGTACAACGCTCGCGCGGCCAGCGGAACACCATCTACCGCGTCCACGCCCTCCGTCCGAAGCGCCGTCTGGTATCCCCCAGCGAGCCACACATGCACAACGAACCCCAGGACAGTGCAAAGGCCGCTGGCGGCCGTAAGGACAGTCCGGCCGTGGCGGTGCCAGAAACCCTCGTCCTTGGGCCGCGCCTGGGCATCCCGCCAATCCTCGGCACGCATTCCGGTCCGCGCGACAGCGAGGCGAATGGACTCGGCCGAGACCCTCGGAGACGCCGTCGTGACCGTCATCCTGCCGTTCAGGATATCGAACCCGAGGCGGCCCTCGCCGCCAACGAGAGGCCCCACCTCCCGTTTCAGAACCGCTACTTCCTCCGCGCAGTCCATTCCATCGATTCTGAAAACGTATTTGATTTCGGTGTTCGCCATCGCTCCACCATCCGGTCAGACTACCGAGCCAATGGCCCTGCCCTCGATCGGGTCTGGTGAAATCCACAGTCGCCATGCGGAGATGAGCCTTCCACCGCGTTTTACAGTCGCGAGCGTCATTCGCGGGCAACCACAAGATGGGCAGGGGGCGGGATCGAGGGGGCTGGGGCTGGTGAGCATTATCACCGCGACTTGATGTTGGATCACGATACAACCGATACACTTTTGAAAGAGGATCCCAGTGCGGCCTGCCATCAGCCTAATCACGACGCTTACCACGGTGATTCATTTCACCTTTGGTTGCTGTCTGCACGCTTCACACTTCGGAGGCGGCGACGCCTGTTGTGGCAGCCAGGCGGTGCCGGCTCATGCTGATGCCTGCTGCAACGATCATGATCACGATCGCGATTCCACGGCCGCCGCGGTCGCGTGCCACGACTCGAATCCACCTGTTGTATTTTGCGCATCGTCACTCGCCACCTCTGACTGTGGGTGTGACGGTTGCTCCTGCGCCGCGACGACCTTGGAGCCGGGCAATGATGACTGTGGCCCGACTTGTGTGTGCTGGATCGGCCACGTGCTCGATGCAACATCCGCTGGGATGAAATCGGCTTGGGGCGGCCACTTTGGTGGCCACCCTCCGGACACCTCTGCTTTGCGGTCACCGCTGTTCGAGCGTCTGCTCGTCTGAGCCGCCACGCGCGGCTGTCCCAGCCGTGTCGTGAATCTGTGATACGTGTTGCCGCCTGCGATGGGGCACGCGCATCCAACCGGATCCGCTTCGTCGCGGCCGTGCTTCGAGTCCCAGACTCCCCATGGAATGACCATGACCTCCGCTCTCCAGCAGAAGCCGAATGCCACCCTTTCGCTCGGATTGGTTGGCGTGTGTCTGATCGGCGTCGTCGCGGCCTTGGCGCTCAACCGCCATTGGCCCCGCCCGGTACGTGAGTTCGCCCTGCGTAGCCTTGGCGGAGTGCCGGCAGAAGACAATGCCACCAAAGAGGCCCCGGCAGCGGAGCACGACCATACTGACGAGCATGCCCACGACCACGAAGTCCATGCCGAAGAGAACTCTCTCGAGCTCTCCGAACAGGCTCGACGAAGCATCGGCTTGAAGGAGGGCGACATCGCAATCACGACGTTTCAGCGGTCGATTACTGTGCCGGGAATGGTCGTCGAACGCCGCGGACGGTCGCGATTCACGATCATCGCCCCCATGACTGGCTATCTGACGAAGATTCTCGTCGCCGAGGGAGAAGCTCTCGCCCCGGATCAGCCGCTCTTCGAGATCCGCCTCACACACGAGGAACTCGTGCAGGCCCAAGCCGACCTCTTGCGATCGACGGCAGAGGTCGATGTCGTTCGCCGTGAAATCGCCAGGCTGGAGGCCATCGGCCCCGAGGGATTGATCCCTGTCAAAACCATCATCGAGCGAAAATACGAACTCGACAAGCTCGAGGCGGTGCGACTCGCCCAGCGGCAGGCGCTCCTGCTGCACGGCCTCACCGAGCCGCAGGTCGATGACATCGTCACGACCCGTACGCTGCTCGGATCAGTCACTGTGCGTGCCCCCACGGCTTCCTCTCCGCCTAGCAGCAGCGCACTGGTCGTTCAGGAACTCGCCGTTGAGCGTGGCCAACATGTCACCGCTGGCGACACGCTCGCCGTGCTCGTCGACCACAGCAGTCTGCTCATCGAGGGAGAGGCTTTCGAGCACGACATCCCTGCCATCACCGAGGCAGCAACCACCGGAAAGCCGATTACCGCCGTGATCGAGGCGCAGGCGGGCCCATCTCAGACAATCGAGGACCTACGGATCGCCTACGTGGCCGACCGTGTCTCCTCAGAGTCGCGCACCCTCCATTTCTTCGTCACCCTGCCGAACGAGACGGTCGGCGAGCCTCGCGTCGAGGGCGCAAGCCGCTTCGTCGCGTGGCGGTACAAGCCGGGGCAGCGAATGCAGGTCAAGGTGCCGGTTGAGGAGTGGACCGAGCGAATCGTCCTGCCCGCCGAGGCCGTGGCCCAGGACGGGGTCGAGAATTACGTCTTCCGGGCCAACGGCGACCATTTCGACCGCGAGCCGGTGCACGTCGAGCACCGCGACCCGCAGTGGGTCGTCGTCGCCAACGATGGGACGCTCTTCCCAGGCGACCGGGTGGCACTGTCGGCCGCGCAGCAGCTGCAGTTGGCGCTCAAGAACAAGTCCGGCGGCGGCATCGACCCGCACGCCGGCCACAACCACTAGGAACCAGCAGCCTACTCGCTGCACGACGACGCACCATGCTCGATGCCGTAATCAAAGCCGCCCTGCGGTATCGCCTGATCACGATTGTGCTCGCGCTCGTGGCGCTCGTCTACGGTGGTATCACGCTCTGGCGGCTGCCGATCGACGTCTTCCCCGACCTAAACCGGCCTCGGGTGACGGTCATGACGGAGGCTCCGGGGCTAGCGCCGGAGGAGGTCGAGACGCTCGTCACGTTCCCGCTCGAGAGCGTGCTCAACGGGGCTACCGGAGTGCAGGCCGTCCGTAGTGCCTCGGGCGTGGGCCTGTCGGTGATTAACGTCGAGTTCGCCTGGGGCACCGACATCTACGTCGACCGGCAGATTGTGGCCGAGAAAATCGCCGTCGCCCTCGACCGGATGCCGAAGGGCATCCGGCCCCAGTTGGCCCCGATCTCCTCGATCATGGGGCAGGTGATGCACGTGGGCATGTGGAGTGACGATGGCTCCACACCGCCGATCGAAGTACGGACACTGGCTGATTGGGTGGTGCGTCAGCGACTGCTCACCATCCCCGGCGTGGCGCAGGTAGTGACGATGGGGGGCGGACGCAAGCAGTTCCAGGTGCTCGTCGATCCGGAGTCGCTTCTCAAGTACGGCCTGACGCTCGGCGAGGTCGAGGCCGCGGTGCAGGCGAGCAACTCCAACGCCACCGGTGGCTACCTGAACCAAGGCGGAAACGAGCTGCTCGTCCGGTCGCTTGGCCGCATCCAGAGTGTCAACGACCTCACGTCGGTGGTCGTGAAGACGTCGGGCGGCAGGCCCGTGGTCCTCGGCCAAGTGGCCCGCGTGGCGGAGGCGCCGCAGGTGAAGCGGGGTGACGCGGCCGTTAATGGCCGGCCCGCCGTGATCCTCATCATTGCCAAGCAGCCGGGCGCCGACACGCGGCGGCTCACCGACGACGTCACGCGGTCGCTCGAAGAGTTGCGGCCCTCGCTGCCAACCGATATCCGCCTCAACCCCGAGCTCTACCAGCAGAAGACGTTCATAGACCTGTCAATCCGAAACGTCATCGAGGCGCTCCGCGACGGCGGCATCCTCGTCGTCATCGTGCTCTTTCTGTTCCTGCTCAACTTCCGCACCACGTTCATCACGCTCACGGCGATTCCGCTCTCCATCGTGATCACGGGGCTCGTCTTCAAGTGGATGGGGATGTCGATCAACACGATGACGCTCGGCGGCCTCGCAGTCGCCATCGGCGAGCTCGTGGACGATGCCATCGTCGATGTGGAGAACATCTTCCGCCGGCTGCGCGAGAATGCCCATCGCCCCGACCCCAAGCCCGCGATCCGCGTCGTCTACGAGGCCTCGAGCGAGGTCCGGAACTCGATCGTCTTCAGCACGATCCTCGTCGTGCTTGTGTTCGTGCCCCTGTTCGCCCTGGGCGGCATGGAAGGGAAACTCTTCACGCCGCTGGGCGTGGCCTACATCGTATCGATCCTTGCATCGCTCGTGGTGTCACTCACCGTAACGCCGGTGCTCTCCTACTGGCTGTTGCCCAACGCCCGGTTCATGGAGCACGAGAAGGATGGCCTCCTGCTACGGGTGCTCAAGGCGCTGGCGGGCTGGGCGATCCGACTTTCGGTACGGCACCCAGTCCCGATCCTCGGCGCCGTGGCGATCGCCGTCGGGGCGAGCGTCGCCGTTGTCATGGGGCTCGGCCGCGACTTCCTGCCCCCCTTCAACGAAGGCTGCGTGCAGGTCAACGTCCTGCTCCCCCCGGGGACGTCGCTCGAGACGTCCAACGCGATCGCCGCGATGGCGGACGAGCGGATCGGCAAAGTGCGCGGCGTCGCCAACTTCAGCCGGCGGACGGGCCGGGCCGAACTCGACGAACACGCCGAGGGCGTCAACGCGTCGGAGATCATCGTCAGCTTCGACCCGAAGGCCGGACGCGACCGCGAGGAGGTGCTCGAGGAACTCCGCGAAGAGCTCACGCAGGTGCCTGGCGTCGTGGTGTCGGTCGAGCAGCCGCTCGCGCACCTCATCAGCCACATGCTCTCCGGCGTCAAGGCCCAGGTGGGGATAAAGCTCTATGGTGACGACCTCAGCGTCCTCAGACGTACGGCCGACCGCATGAAGGCGGCGATCGCTGATGTGCCTGGCGTGAAGGATCTGATGGTTGAGCAGCAGACGGAGATCCCCCAGCTCCAGATCCGCCTGCTCCGCGACCGGCTCCTGCAGTACGGGCTCACCGCCGACGCAGTGAACGAGTTCGTCGAAACCGCGATGAACGGCCGCATCGTGTCCGAGATCGTCGATGGCGAGCGGAAGTTCGACCTCGTCGTCCGGCTCGACGAGCCCTACCGCGTGGACCTCGACGCCCTGCGGCGGCTGTCGATCAACCTGCCAGCCGGCGGCCGGGTGCCGCTCGAGACCGTGGCCGACATCCGCCAAGGAAGCGGCCCCAACACGATCAACCGCGAGAACGTCCGCCGTCGGATCGTCATCCAGTGCAATACGTCCGGACGCGATCTCGGCGGCGTGGTGACCGACATCCAGAAGCGGCTGGCACCGATCCAGTCTGAACTCCCCACGGGCTACTTCCTCGAGTATGGCGGCCAGTTCGAGAGCCAGAAACAAGCCACGCGGATGATCGGGATCCTGAGCCTCGTATCGCTCGCCGGCATGTTCCTCGCCCTCTATACCCTCTTCCGCTCCACGAACCTGGCGCTGCAGGTGTTGTCGGCTCTGCCCATGGCGGCGATCGGGTCGGTGGCAGCACTGGTGCTTACCAAGCAGTCGCTCACGGTCGCGAGCATGGTCGGGTTCATCTCGCTCTCAGGAATCGCGTCCCGCAACGGCATCCTGCTCATCGCCCACTACCTCCACCTCGTGCAGCACGAAGGTGAGACGTTCACGCCGGAGATGGTCGAGCGGGCCGGGAAGGAGCGTGTGGCGCCAATGCTCATGACGGCGCTCACGGCCGGGATCGCACTCGTGCCGCTGGTGCTCGCAGCGGGCGAGCCCGGCAAGGAGATTCTCTATCCCGTCGCAACCGTGATCCTTGGCGGCCTCATCAGTTCCACGCTTCTCGACTTCTTCGTCCACCCGGCACTCTTCTGGTGCTTCGGGCGGGCCCAGGCGGAGAAGGCCATGGCGGCGAAGGAGCATGACGAACTGACTGCGGATGAATGAACGGTCCCTGTTTGATGCTTACCCCCCTTTAGGGTCGATACCTGAATTAAGAAGGAGAACTTGATGCGTCTCGTAAAACTGTTCTTTGTGACCGCGGCGATCTGCGCAATGTCGGCGATCGGGGCTGCTTGCGTGAGCGCGGCACCCGCCGCGAACGGCCATGCCCACGCCCATCCAACCGAAGGCCCCCATCACGGTTCGCTCATCGAACTCGGCAAAGAGGACTACCACGCCGAACTCGTCCATGATGACAAAGCTGATACCGTCACCATCTACATCCTCGACGGGGCGGCCGCGAAGGCTGTGCCGATTCCGGCCAAGCAGGTCACGCTCAATATGCGGGCGGCCGGCAAACCTCAGCAGTTTACCCTGACGGCCGTGCGACAGGAGGGCGACCCTGAAGGCTCGGCGTCTGCGTTTGCCGCAATGGGCAAGCCAGTCTGCCAGGCGATCGACGCGCACGGCGCGACAGGGCGACTCAACGTGGAGATCGGCGGAAAGATGTACGTCGGCAAGGTGGGTGGACACTCCCACGGCCACCAGCACTGAGCGAGAGGTTGTGGATAGCCGGCGAAGGCAGGAATTCGGTTGCGCTTACGTGTTGAGAAACCAATGAACGCCACGAAGACAGCATCTTTCCGGGATTCTCGGATGCGATTCCGTGCCAAGGCAGTGGGATTGCTTTCGTTGGCGATTTCGTGTGCGCCCTGCGTGGCGCTGGCCCAAAAGCAGTTGGCTGACGAACTGCTCCTTCTCGGGGCTGGCCAGGAGGCACAGGGCCGGCGCGCGTCCGCAGGCGAAGCCGCTCCGGGCGGTGCGTACAACCGTCTCGGGCCGTCACCGGGCAGTGGACATGCCGTCATACAGCCACTGCCCGGTACGGAAGCACGAGTAGCGCAACAGCGGGATGTGCTGAGCGCGGCTGCCAACCCCCTAGGCGGTCTTGCGACCCGCTCCGAACCGGAACTGCTCGCAACCCAGCCGCGGCTGACGCCAGCCGCGCTGCCGGCGGGTGGTCCGCTCGAGTTGCCGCAGCCGGCCGACGAGGGCCCAGAGGACGGGCTGACGCTCGATGCTGCCGTGACGGCGGTGGTCGACCACGGCCTGTCGCTTCGAGCGAAGTTTCAGGAGATCCCGAAGGCCACCGCCGACGTGCTCACCGCCGGGTTGCGCGGAAATCCGCTCGTCTTTGCCAGCGTCGATAATGCGCCGTATGGCCAATACTCGCCGTCCCGCCCCGGCGAGACTGGATATGGCATCACGGTCATCCAGCCGATCGACATTAACCACAAGCGTGCCTACCGGGTGATCGCCGCAGAGCGCGCACGGTGCGTCGTTCATGCGCAGTATCAGGATGCCGTGCGCGTGGAGATCGACGACCTCTACACGCGATACGTGGACGTGCTCGCGACGCGAGAAACCTTGCGGTACGTGGACGCGGCCGTCGTTGGACTGCAGGAGGTGCGGACTGCCGTCGAGCGACTCGTCACCGCCAAGGAACTCTCCACGGTGGAGTTGGACCGTATTGATATTCAGATCGAAGCTGCCGCGCTCGCGAAGCAGGAAGCTCTGACGGCCCACGCCAAGGCCAAGCAGAGCCTGGCCGAGATTCTGGCCCGCCCCGCCCCCGAGGTCATGCCCTTCGATGTCCGGGGCACCATTCTCACGGACGTTTTTTCCGTGCCAGTGACGGACCAGCTCGTCGATCTTGCGATGGTCAACCGCCCCGACCTACGGGCGTTTCATCTCGGTATGAGCCGCGCGGCAGCCGAAGTGGATCTGGCGGTGAAGGAACGGTACCCGGATGTGTTCGTGCTCTACACCCCGTGGGGCCTGACCGACAACTCTGCGATCGGCGGTCGGAACGCGGAGTCGTGGGGGGTCAGCGGTATGGCGAGCGTCCCGCTCTTCAACCGGAATCAAGGAAACATCCGGCGGGCCCAGTTGACGGGCAACCAGACGCGCATCGAGTGGGAGCTGTTGCAGCGTCGGATCGAGTCGGAGGTTCGACAGACGGCGGCTGATTTCCAGGCGGCCCGCGACAAGGCGGAACGCCTGGAGAAAGTCCTACTGCCGCGGAGCAGTCGCATCCGTGATTTGGCGGCTAAGCAGTTGAAGGCCGGGCAGATCGACACGCTCACCTATTTGGCGACCCACCGGGAATACGTCGACATTGTACGGCAATACCGAGACGCCTTGATCTCGCTCCGCCGCGCCTCGCTCCGCATCAACACGGTGGCGGGGGTGCGAATTGTGTATTAGTCACTCGGAACATTGCTGGGGGCTCCCAACAACCACTTTTTGTACGACTACAGGCATATACGCCATCCACCGAATCACGACGATGACGAGCAGGCGACGCCGCATAGCGATCTCGGTCTGCTGCCCGTCGCTTGACCTCACAAATGGGCAGTCAGCCGGGACAAGGTCGCCGGGCGTCTGGGCTGATTTCCAATGTTCTTCGTGCTCATCGTTGCTGCCTTTCTCGCGGCGGCCATCTCGGGGACCGCTGGCTTTGGTGGGGCTCTCCTCTTCCTGCCGGTGTTGACCGTGACAGTCGGGCCGGTCGAGGCGGTACCTCTCCTCACGGTCGCCCAGTTGATCGGCAACGCATCTAGAGCAGCTTTGGGCCGTCGGCACATCCGATGGGTGCCGGTCGCCGCGTTTCTTGCGACGGCATTGCCGTGCGGTTTCGTCGGCTCGCTGTTGTTCATTCGGCGCCCCGACCGGGACATCACGCGAAGCATCGGCGTGGCGCTCGTGGTATTCGCCACCCTGAAGTGGTTCGATGTGTTGCAGGTCCCGAAACGCACATGGGCAGTGCTGGCGGGCGGAGCGGTTGTCGGTTTTCTGTCCGGCTATCTGGGCAGCGCGGGCCCGCTTGGCGCAGCGGTGTTTCACTCGCTCGATCTATCGCCGCTTGCCTATGTAGCCAGTGAAGCCTTCACGGCTCTGTCGCTTCATGCCTTGAAAACCGGCGTCTACCAGCGACACCTTGCCCTGGGGGCCGAGTTCTGGATGACTTCGGCAGCCGTCGGCATCGCGATGGTCGCTGGCACCTTGGCCGGCCGGCTGGTTATTGAGCACATGGCGGTGGAGGCCTTTCGGCGGTCCGTCACGATCCTGCTGGGGGTGATCGGACTGGGGATGCTGTTGGGAATGTGATGACGGGCGGCGGGCGACGCGAGCGAAGGGCTGATTCGGATCCACAGGCTCAGATCTGCCCCCGCCCCCATCGCTCCACGGATTCCTTGCCGCCGCGCAATGGTTTTCAACCTCGGCGCACACCTGCCCTTGATTCGCCGCTCTCGCCAGCCGTCCGCGGTTTGATGTGGCAGCGTTCACGGGCTATGAAAATCACCCACCAGCGATTCGTCGGGGGACATCGGAATGATTGTCCTGTCGCCATGCTCCTACACGTGTTCGCCCCAGTTGCGGGGTGGCCTGGGTGTGCAGGAAAGAAAAGCGACGAGGTTGTGCATATGGCCTCACGTCACTCCCTCAACCCCTGCCCCCTCGCCCACGCCCGCGCCTCCAGATCCAGCCGCGCGTGCTCGATGCCCTCAAGACTCCGCTGGCACTCGTAGATCAACTCGTTCAGAACCCTCACGCCTGCGTCCAAATCCGCGTGCCTGATTCCGTCGGCGTGAAGCAGATCGAACTCATAGATCTGTGGCATCTTCCGGGCGGCCTTCTCCAGCTTGTCGAGGAACTCCAAATATGGCGATGCGAACTCCTTCTTCTTGCGACCCGAGTGATATTTGGGATCGCCGAAGGTGTTCCGTCGCGCCTTCCGGAGCATGGCCAGCAGTTCCCGGCCTGCTGGATCGTTGAACGAACTTGCTGCTGACATGGGCATCCTCCTTGATGCGTCTGGTGCGCCGGGCCTCCTGACCGCGGCGAGAATCCGTACTTTCTCGCGTTTCACATGCTGGTGGACGTCGAAAACCTTGAACTTCCGTGATGGTTTCCGCATC
>JAFMIU010000034.1 GCA_017853835.1 Pirellulales bacterium
GCGGCGGAGTTCGTGCCGTGGGCGGTGGAGCGGGGCACCGTCGTGGTCGATGAGAGCGCCTTCTACCGGATGGACCCATCCGTGCCGCTGGTGATCCCGGAAGTGAATCCGGAGGCCATCGCCACGCACAAGGGCATCATCGCCAGCCCCAACTGCTCCACCACGCAGATGGTGATGGTGATGAAGCCGCTCCACGACGCCGCCCGCGTCACGCGGGTGATCGTGAGCACCTATCAGGCGGTCAGCGGTGCCGGCCTCGCGGCGACCAAGGAACTGGAGGATGCCACCGCCGGATGGCTGGCGAAGGCTTCCGAGCCGCGGCAGGTGTTTCCCCATCCGATCGCCGCCAATCTCATCCCGCAGATCGGCTCGCCGAAGCCCAACGGCTACACGAGCGAGGAGATGAAGATGGCCCTCGAGACCCGCAAAATTCTCGGCGACGAATCGATCGCCGTGAGCGCCACCTGCGTGCGGGTGCCCGTGGCCAACGTGCACAGCGAGTCGATCCTGATCGAGACCGAGAAGAAGCTCTCGGCCGAGGAGGCGCGGCGGCTGTTGGCGGCGTTTCCGGGCATCGTCGTGGAGGACGACATCGCCTCGAAGCGGTATCCGCTGCCGCGATCGGTGAGCGGTCGCGACGAGGTGTTCGTGGGTCGGATTCGTGAAGACATCTCGTGCCCCAACGGCATCGCGCTGTGGTGCGTGTCGGACAACCTTCGGAAGGGCGCCGCCACCAACGCCGTGCAGATCGCGGAGTATCTCGCCACGCACGGCGTCCGCGGGGCGGCAGCGAGGTCATGATCCCCGCGGTCGAGGGCGATCAGCCTGCGGCGACGCGGCGGATCGCCCTGCGCGTGGCCTATGAGGGCACCCGCTACTCCGGCTGGCAGGTGCAGCCTGGGCGGATGACGGTGCAGGGGACCATCACCGAGGCGATCCGGGCCATCTCGGGCGAATCGGTGGTGCTGAGGGGTTCCAGCCGCACCGATGCGGGCGTGCATGCGCTCGACCAGGTGGCCGCCTTCACGTCGGCGAGCGGCCACTCGGCCGAGGTGTGGGTGCGTGCCATCAACGCCATGCTCCCGCCCGACATCAGCGTGCGCGAGGGGAGGGAGGTGGCGGCCGATTTCGATCCGGTGTCGGCAGCGGTGCGGAAGCGGTATCGCTATCGCGTGCACGATGCCCCCTGGAAGCCGGTGCTCGATCGGCATCTGGCCTGGCGATGGCGCGGGAGGCTCGACGACGACGCCATGCGCCGCGCCGCGCCCGCCCTCGTGGGCGAGCATGATTTCACGAGTTTCGAGAGCGCGCCCTCAACCCGCGTGTCGAAGGTTCGCACGATTTCTTCACTCGACGTGTTTCGCCCGGCTCTGGCCGACGACGTTCCGGGGGCCGAAGTGTGGATCGAGGTCGAAGGCAACGGATTTCTGTACAACATGGTCCGGATCATCGCCGGGTCGCTGGTGATGGTCGGGGCGGGGCGTCGTTCGCCGGGATGGCTCGGCGAGGCTGTGGCGGCCCGATCCCGGCCGGCCGCCGGCCCGACTGCACCGCCGCAGGGGCTCGTGCTCGTGTCGATCGACCTCGGCACGGCGTGGCCGGCGTGACCGTGACCTCAAGGCTTGGTATCCACAACGCGTGAATCATGGCAGCGATTCCTGAACAACTCGGCCCGGTGAAACTCGTCCGACAGATCGGCCTCGGCAAGCACTGCCAGGTGTGGGAGGGGCTCGACATCAAGGCTCGGAAGAAGGTGGCGGTGAAACTGATCGTGCCCGGGATGGCCCTGGACGCGGGGCAGCGGCAGCTGCTCGAGCACGAGCTCAAGGTCGCCAAGTCGCTCGACCACCCGACGATCATCAAGGTGGATCGCCTCTCGGAGGATGGGGGGCTGCCGCACCTCGTGATGGAATACTTCCCGGCGGACAACCTCAAGAAACAGATCGCCGCCGGTGTCGAGCCGCTTGTCCCCAAACTGCAACGGATCGTCACCGAGATGGCGCTCGCCCTCGACCACATGCATGCCCGTGGCTGGGTGCACCGTGACGTCAAGCCCGACAACGTGCTGGCGGCCGACGACGGACAGGTGAAGCTCATCGACCTGGCGATCGCGGCGAAGGCGTCGGGCTTCTTCGGCAGGCTCCTCGGGAGCAAGACGACCGCCCAGGGCTCACCGAGTTACATGTCGCCCGAGCAGATTCGTGGCGAGGCGGTCGACGCCCGGTCCGACATCTACTCCTTCGGCTGTGTGATCTTCGAGCTAATCGCCGGCCGGCCACCCTACACGGGGGCCGATACCAACGACCTGCTCAACAAGCACGTGTCGGCCGTCGTGCCGGCGGTCGATGCCTTCAACACCTACGCCACCACGGCCGTCGCGAAATACCTCCGTCAGATGCTCGCGAAGAAGCCGTCGGATCGTCCGGCGTCGATGAAGGAGGTGCTGCAGCAGCTCCGGGCGATGCGGCTGGTGGAGCGGGTGACGGCATAAGGCCGGCGTGGCCGACCCGCCGGGGGGTGATCGGGTGGGGCGGCGTGCGGTTTTGAGGGGTGGGCTGCCTGTCAGGATTTCCCGGTTGACGCCGGTTTTTGCCGGCGGCGACACTCTGGGGTCTACGACCATCCGCCCCGGAGACGAGTTTTCATGGCTGCCGGACTGCACCGCCTGCCGCTCGAGAAGCCGATTTACGAGATCGAAGACCGCATCGCCGCGCTCGAGGCGGCGCCCCTGGGGGGCCAGCAGGCCGACGAGCTACGGCGGCTGAAGCGGGAACTCGTGGAGGTGCAAAAGAAGATTTTCGGAAGCCTCGACCCGTGGCAGACGGTCGAGGTGTCGCGGCATCCCAATCGGCCCAAGACGAGCGACTATCTCTCGCTCCTGTTCGACGAGTTCGTGGAGCTCCACGGCGACAAGTCCTTTGGCGACGACCGGGCGATGCTCACGGGGTTTGCGAAGCTCGATCAGCACAAGGTGATGGTGATCGGCCACGAGAAAGGCAAGACGCTCGCGGAGCGGCAGGCGTGCCATTTCGGCTGTGCGCACCCCGAGGGCTACCGCAAGGCGATGGGCAAGATGCGGCTGGCGGCCAAATACGGCCTCCCGGTCGTCTGCCTGATCGACACGCCGGGGGCCTATCCCGGCGTCGGCGCCGAGGAGCGTGGCCAGGCCCAGGTGATCGCGGAGAGCATGTTCCTCATGGCCACCCTTCCGGTGCCGGTGATCTGCGTGGTGATCGGCGAAGGGGGATCCGGCGGAGCCCTCGGCATCGGCGTGGGCGACCGGGTGGCCGTGCTCGAGCATGCCTATTACAGCGTGATCAGCCCGGAGGGCTGTGCCGGCATCCTCTGGAAAAGCGTCGAGTTCAAGGCCGACGCGGCCCGAGCGCTCCGGTTTCGCTCGGCCGACCTCAAGGAGTTTGGCGTGATCGACGCGGTGATCGAGGAGCCCGCCGGCGGCGCCCACCGTCACCCACGCCGCATGGCGGCCCGGCTGAAGATGTATCTCACGCGGAGCCTTCGCGAGCTCCTGGCGAAACCCCGCGACCAGCTGGTCGCCGATCGCTACGAGAAGTTTCGCCGCATGGGCGTGTTTCAGGAGTAAGACCGCCTCTTCAAGACCCTCGCGCGGCCGCCGTTACCGCCTGGTCCAGTGGCAGAGGAGAAGGGAAGCATGGCGTAAAGCCAATCGGACGGCCCGAAACCGCTCCTCTCCCCAACGTCCGATAATGTCTCTTATGTCCGGTTGGGACGTATGGTTTTGCCCTGGATTTCAGGGCTTTTCATCCCTGCTCCCCTGTCGCGGGGCCAGAGCGAGTGCATGCTCGCATCGCCTGGACGCGTCGTCACGCGATGGGTGTGTGGCGGGGGTCGCATGAGCCGGCTGGTGCCCGATGAGGCGGCTGATGAGAGCGACGTCTCAGCGAATCGGAAGCGGTGACTGGGCGCCCACGGGAAACTGCCGGGGCGGCTGATACACCGGACGGTTCGGAAACCCGCTGGTCTGCGGTGGCGGTTGTACCGGCTGGACCGGCGCCGCGACCGGCGGTGCTCCCCATGGGGCCGGCGCCGTGAAAGCGGCTGGAGCGGCCTGGCCCCCCTGCCCCATGGCCGGTCCGGCGGGAACGGCTCCCGATTCCGTCCACGCGGTGGCGGAGGTCACGCTCTCCCAGATCGCCTTCAGGGCGGACGGCTGCGCGATGGCCTGCGGGGCGGCCGGCATGCCACCCGTGGCGGGCTGCTGAAACTGCTCCTCGAACTGCTTCACGAAAGGCTGAACGGGTTCTGCGATGGCCGGAGGAAGCAGGTCATCGGCCCGCATGATCACCTCGGCGACCAGACGGCCGCTGCGGCTGGCGACGATCTGGTGGCGATACGCCGGGGCCAGGGTGACCGCGAAGAAGGTCACCACGATGCAAAACAGCACTCCCTTGGCGAGGCCGAAGACGAGCCCGAGCTGATGATCGAAGGCGGAGAGATGAATCGCGTTGATCACCCCTGATATCACGCGAAACACGAGCCACACCGCGAGCGAGGTGCCCACGTAGATCGCGAGCATGGCGATCAGACGGTTCCAGGGGGCCTGCTGGCCAAACATGGGCGCGAGCTGGGCGCTGAAACGCAGTGCCAGAAAACTGCTGGCCGCGATGCCGGCGATCCACGCCAGCTGCCAGACAATGCCCTTGAAATAGCCGAGCACCGCCGCCGCGGCGAGAATGCCGAGCATCACCAGGTCGTAGCCTTCAATCGCCATAGACGTCTCCCGACGGCGTCCCTGAAAAGTGGAGAGGGCGGAGGAGTGTAGGGGGGCGTGGGCCGCAGGGCGAAGGCCAGTCCTGATGCCGTGGACCGACCCGCGATGCCGCGGCCAGGGCGGCCCATCGCCATGCCTGCACGGCTTTCCCATGCGCCCTATATCCCCCAGCGTGATTTTTCTGACCTCGCTGGCAGGGTGAGGCGGCCATTTTTCTTCCCTGTCCTTCCTATCTTCGCGTTGTGGCGTGAGTCTTCTCAGGCGATCGCCGGGCGACGTGGTGGGCGTGGCTGGAAATGCCGGCCGTAACCATTTGGAAGAGCGGGAGATGCCATGCGAGTTGGCTGGTGGTTTTCGCATCCGCGGCCGATACGGATCGAGGGTCTGCGCGTCCCGGAACGGATTTCGGGCGTCGGTATCCCGCCGCCGACTGCGGCAACGCAGTCTTCGGTCGCTTTCTGGGAGGGATTCGCCTCGTGCCCGGGTTCCGCGCGCACATCATCGGCTCCTCGGTCGTCGGTGCCGGCTACGGCGCTGCGGCGTGGTATCTCGGGGGCATGCCTCCGTCCACGGCAGCCCTGGGCGCCGGGCTCTGCGCCGTGTCGGGCATGTTGCCGGACCTCGACAGCGGACCAGGCGTGCCGTTGCGCGAGAGTGTGGCGTTCGCCGCGGCCGTCACTCCGATGTTGATGATCAGCCGCTTCCAGGAATGGGGGCTGCCGCTCGAGGCGATGATCCTCGCGGGAGCAGCGATCTACCTCGCCGTGCGGTTCGGGCTCTCCTGGCTTGTGGAAAACCACTCGAAGCACCGGGGCATGCTGCATAGTGTTCCGGCCGCGGCCATCGCCGGTCAGATCACCTTCCTCGCGTTCGCCTCGTCCGAGCCGCTCCATCGTTACTACATCAGCGGAGCGGTCGTGGTCGGCTACCTCACCCATCTCGTGCTCGACGAGATCTGGGCGGTGCGTCAGGGGTTGTTTGGTCCCAAGGTGAAGAAGTCGTTCGGCACCGCGCTGAAGTTCATCGGTCCCGAGCTCTGGCCCAACCTGGCGGCCTACGCCTTGGTGATCGTGCTGGGGGCCTTCTCCGCGGGCGATGCCCACTGGGGCGAACGATTCGCGGCGATGCGGCAGCACATGCACCACGCCGCACACTATCAGCAGTACTACCCCCAGCCCACCCACCCGGCAGCGGCCCAGCCCACCTATCAGCCCGTCTACCAGCAGCCTCAGCAGCAGTCCTGGCAGTTCCGCCGGTAGTCCGCGGCGAAGGCGGCCCCTTGTGTCGCGGTTCCGGGCACGGGATCATGGCCCACTTCCCTCCTGGATCCCACCATGTGGCCGCCCCTTGCCAGCGTCATGCCCTCAGCCACGGCCATGGCCACGCTGGTGTTCTCGCTCCTCGTCATCGCCGTCGCGGCCTTCGCGGGCGGGGCATCGGTCGTCGTGTTCCGGCTGGGGCATCGCCCCATGCAGGTGGTGGTGTCGCTCACGGGCGGCGTGCTGCTCGGCGTGGGCATGCTCCATCTTCTTCCGCACGCGTGGATGCAGCTGGGCCGCGACATCGACGCAACGATGGGATGGGCGCTCGGCGGCTTCTTCCTGATGTTTCTCCTGGAGCGGGCCTTTCACGGACATGCCCACCACACCACCGACGGCGAGTGCGTGCATGTCTGCGATCATGATCACACGCACGACGGCGACCATGGCCACGACCATGGGGACCAGCACGGCGCGGACGATGCGAGTGATCATGCTCATGAGCACGACGACCACGAGCACTGCTGCGGTGGCGGAAGCCGGTGGGCCTGGTGCGGTGCCTTCGCGGGGCTGGCGCTCCACAGCCTGGCCGATGGTGCGGCGCTCGCCGCGTCGATTCGCGCCGACTCGGCCCACGGGATGGGCTGGTGGGCAGGCTCGGCCACGTTTCTCGCGATCCTTCTCCACAA
The DNA here is from genome assembly GCA_017853835.1 of Pirellulales bacterium. Classification (GTDB taxonomy): domain Bacteria; phylum Planctomycetota; class Planctomycetia; order Pirellulales; family UBA1268; genus QWPN01. Next base: position 6,699 of record JAFMIU010000034.1, read on the forward strand.
GCCGCTCGATGCCGGCATCATCGCTGCGTTGATGCTCGACTCCGACACCTCCCCTCGGCTTCGGACGATCGTCAACATCGCCTACGCCCTCGTGGTGCCGATCGGGGCCGTGGCCTTTCTCGCCAGCCTGCCTCTTGCCGGCGGCCGACAGGATGCGGTGATCGGCATTGCCATGGCGATCGCGGCGGGAGCCTTCATCTGCATCGCGGCCGCCGACCTGCTGCCCGAGGTGGAATTTCACAGCCATGATCGCGTGCTGCTGACCACCGCGCTCTCGCTGGGCCTTGCCCTCGCGTGGGGCATCACGGCGATGGAGCGGGCGTCCCACGCTCATGCGGCGCAGCAGCCGGCCTCCATGTCCGCCCCGTAACCGCTCAGGCCGGCGGCGCGTCGGTGTCGAGGCCTCGCGACTGCCTCACGCGTCGCACCTCCGCCATCACGTCGTCGATCAGTTCATGCTGACGGCGGATCACGGGAAGCTGGGATTGAAAACAGACGGCAATGAGGGCACCGAGCCCGAGGCCTCCGAGCAGGTGCGGGGTGACCCAGTTGCTGCTCCCCTTCCGGCCGGCGGCCGGGTCGGCCGCGCCCCCAAGGGCCACGATCGCCACGATGGCCAGCATGCCGACGAGCGCGTAGGGAAATGCCGACCGCTTCAGCTTCGTGGTGCGGGCAATGAACGCCTCATCGAGACCATACGCCTCCACCACCTCCCGGCACCAGCGGCCCGTGCCGATGAAGTAGGTCACCGTGAGGCTGTTGACCAGCACCACCACCAGGGCGGTGAGCACACCCGTCAGCCGATGGACGGTGCCCCAGCGGAGGATGGCGGGGTCGGTCACGCCATGGAGATCGCCCAGCCACAGCCCAAGGCCTGCGGTCACCACCAACAGCGTGAGCGCGAAGATCGCCGCTCGCGTGAACACCCGCTCCATGTTCGTCGTCCTTCCTCCGCCGTCGGCGCGGGCTCGTTCGGCCGCCCTCCGACGGCGGCCGGATGCGTGGCCCGTGTCGGCGTTATAGGCTTGAGGCCCCCGGCGACGCCATGACCCCCACCCCGTACACGACCGCTGCTCCAAATCCCGTGATCGCGATCACGTGTGGCGATCCCGCGGGCATTGGTCCCGAGGTCGCGTGCCTTGCCTGGTCGGAGCCGGCGGCGCATGCCGGAGCGAGGCTTCGGATCATCGCGCATCCCGCGCATCTGGCCGAGGTGGTGGCCAGCCGCCGGGCGATGCCTCCGATGCGGATCGAGCCGATCGACGCCGGCGACACGCGGCCATCCTCCCCCGACACACTGCTGGTGGTCGAACCAGCGGGATCGGCGGATGAAACGATTCCGGTCGGCGTGATCTCCGCGGCCGGCGGTCGGGCCGCTGCCCGCGCCGTCGAGGCGGCGTTTGCGGCCACCCGGGCCGGACAGGCGGCCGCGATCGTCACCGGCCCGCTCCATAAGGAAGCCCTCCATGCCGCCGGCTACGAGGTGCCCGGCCACACCGAACTGCTCGCCCGCGCATGCGGGCTTCCTGACCACGCGGCGTCGATGATGCTCTGGCTTCCGGCCGATGGGAGCCGGCCCGGGATCGGCGTCGTTCACGCCACGCTCCATGAATCGCTCCGCACCGCTGTCGGTCGCCTCTCCTCGCCATTGATCGAGTCGGCTGGCATCCGGCTCGACACCCTCCTCCGCGCGATCGTTGGTCGTCGTCCAAGGATCGCGGTGGCGGCGCTCAATCCCCACGGCGGTGAGGGAGGGCTCTTTGGCACTGAGGAATCGACCCTGGTGGCGCCAGCCGTCGCCTCCCTCGCGGCGCGTGGCGTCGATGTGACGGGCCCCCTGCCAGCCGACACGCTCTTTCTCAGGGCGAGCCAGGGAGAGTTTGATGGTGTGGTGGCGCTCTATCACGATCAGGGCCACATTCCGATCAAACTCCTCGGGATGCATCGTGCGGTGAACATCACGCTGGGTCTGCCGCTGGTGCGCACGAGCGTGGCCCACGGCACCGGCTTCGACATCGTGGGACGAGGACGTGCCGATCCCTCCAGCATGCGTGCGGCGATCGAGGCCGCGCGGCGGCTCGTGCTGGCGGGATGGCCCGAGTCAGCGCATCAGCCCCAGGGCTGACACGGTCATGTCGGTCACATCGACCATGCCCTCGATCGCCGGCTGATAGAAAAAGGCGGTCGCATCGACCGGACCATTGATCTCGGCGTCGTGGAAGTCCATCACGGCGATCGGTTCGAGCGGCGCGTCACCGACGGGCCGTCGGCCGGGAATGGCGAGCCATTCGATGCGTCGCGGAAGCAGGTCGTTGCGGCCCACGGCGATGCGAATCTCGCACGGCACTCCATCGGGGAAATGGCGTGGCTGGATGCCCTCCGGGGTGGCGGCCTGCTCCTTCAGCTGCGGAATGACGATCGGCACGAACGGCCCGAACCACGATCCCTCCACGAGCCACACCGGCTGCTCGTCGAGATCGATCGGCGTGGCCTTCGTGAAGCGAAACGTGTGTCGAACAAGACGAATCATCCGCTGCAGGCCCCCGAGATACGAGGCGCCGTCGGCGGCATCGGGGGCCTTCAACTCGGCGAGCTTGGCCCGGATTCGTCGCACATCCACCCGCTGCAGGGCCGCCGGTTCCTCGCCGTAGTGCCGAAACGTCCAGCAGAACAGCCCGTCGGAGACCTCCGTGTATTCAAAGGTCTCGGTGTCGCCGGTGAGGGTGGAGTCGAATCGGAATCGCTGATCCTCGCCGAGTCCCGATTGAAGGTAGCGGCCAGTGCCCACGAGCACGCGATCCCCCACACGAGCCTTCTGCCGAAACTGCACCGAGAACGATCGCGCCTTGGCGATCACGCCGGAGGCACTGAGCACGATCCGCTCGGCCTGAGCCGCGGCGTCTTCCTGCTCGACTGTTTTCGGGGGCGGCGGGGGCACGTCGAGCCCCTCGAGCGGATCGCGAGGTGACGGCCCCTCCGGCTTGCGGTAGACGCTCGGGGCGGGCTGGTCGGTTTTTCCCTCGCCTCCCCAGCCTGCCACGACCAGGCCCGCGGCCATCAGCCACGCGAGCGGCCCGCGAAACCTGGGAGATGTGGCGAGGAATCGGATCGTCACGGTTGGGTCGACTCTAGGGATTTTGCCAAAGAAACGACCGGCGGAACGTCGAAACAACTTGGGGATGGCCCGACCGCGGCCGTCCACCGGCGGCTGACTGGCCGTCGAGTGTAGGGATTCGCCCCGGCCCGGCCCAATGCCGGATCGGAGTGGGTGCCGTCGCGGTCAGGGGCCTCGGCTCCGCATGGACTTTTGGAGGAATCGCGATGCTCAAGCGACGTTTGCGAGGGTTCGTCGGCGTGTCGCTGGCGGCCACGCTCACGGGCTGCACGATCCCGGCGAACTCGCCGTTCACCGGATTGGCCCAGATGCGGCCGGTCGCCACGCCGCACACCAACAATCTTCCTCCGGCCGCCATGCTCGAACACCCGGGCCCCGGTGTCGAAGGGCCCGGTCCGGGCATCATCACTCCCGCGTCCTATGAGGCCGCGCTCGGTGCGGCGGGGGTCGGTCCGGGCGGCTTCGGTGCCGGCGACTGCGGACCCGGTGGTCCCGGTGCCGGTGGCATCGGCCTTGGTGGAGCCTACGGCGTCGCGCCGACCTCGCAGATCGGCTTCGTCGGCCCCGATGGCATGCAGGTTCGCTGGGACATCACCGAAGGCGGCGGATTCGATTCCAGCCCGCTCGTCGTGCCAGGACGGTACGACTTCCCGCAGGGCGCGATCTACCGGCTCAAGATCACCGACATCCCGGGCCGTGAAGGGATCGAACTCTATCCAAGCCTTGAAGTCGCGCCCGTGACGCCTCGGACGGCCGCCTACCTGGCGCACAACGCCGTGCCGTTCCAGCTCACGGAAGAGGATCTCGACCAGGTGACGAGCGGCAACTTCGTCACGAAGGTCGTCTATCTTCCCGACCCCGAATACCAGGAGCTGGCGGTTGCCGGGGTCGAAACGCTCGTGAGCACCCGACTCGACCCAGGCTGCGATCCCGTGGTCGAGGCCGACCGTCGCGGATCGATCCTCGCGATCATTCGAATCGGCAACAAGGATCTCGAGTCGCCCAATGCCGGGATCGTTGGAGCCGGTGCCGTCGGCGCCGGTGCGGGCATGGCGACCGCGGCGGGGCTCGCCGCGCCGATGGGCATGCCCTGCGGTGGCGATCCGTCGCAGTTGCCTCCTCAGTTCGTCGCCGGCATGACCGCGCCGCAGTATGGAATGCCCCATGTCGGCACCCCGATCGGGCTGCCCGGCCCTGCCCATGTGCCGCTCGGCGTGCCGGCCGGCCTGCAGCGTCACTCCATCACCAACCACACGAAGATGCACATTCCGCCTCCCTCGAAGTCGGTCGGCCTGCACGTGCAGGAATATCCGGGCCTCAGCTATCCCAAGCCCGCCCGCAACGCCTACGTGCTCGAGCGTCATGATGTGCCGCACATCCACCTCAAGCAGCCCAAGGAGGAGCGGACGCGGTGGGTCGACAACGGCGGAATGGATCCAGACACCGTCGAAGCCGGTGCCCGGCTGATGCACGGCCAGGACGCCGTGTGCCCGCCGGAGCCACTGGAGTAATGCACTCGACGACACTTTTCCGGACAGGGACCGTGCTGCAGCTGGCCTCAGGGCTGCTGGCGACCGCCGTCCTCGTCTCGGCATCCATGGTGGGTTCAGCCCCCCTGGCTGCCGCGGCGAATGCGGCGGAGACACTCGCCACGAACATGCGACCGGGAGCGATTGGCGTCCCGGGGCGGCTTCAGCCCGGTCCCTGTCCGGAAAATGGGTTGCCGATTCATGTGCAGCCGGTCGAGATCCGCGGCCCCGAGGGCATGCTCGTGGCCATTGAAACGGCCGAAGGCTGGTCGCCCTTGCGGCCGGCTCCCCTTCGCATGGGGCTTGTCGTGGGGCATCCGTATCGCCTTCGGCTCGGTGGACTCCCTGGTCGCGAAGGGGAAGAGTTGTTTCCGTCCCTGTGTGTGCTGGCGCGACTCAACACGCCTCCCGGCATGGCATGGCGGTTTCCGGTCGAGGTGGCACTCGACATCGACGATCTCGAAACGGCCTCGTCGGGTGGACACGTCCGTCGCGTCATCTACGCCTCGTGCGAATCCGAGCAGCCCGATCCGGTGCCGGCGGGATGGTTCGATGTGAAGCCCGGAGACGATGCCCTCGAGATCGCCGGCACCCTTGGCGATCCCGTGGCGGAGGTCGTGATCGGTAACCGTCTTCCATCGCCCGGGAGCGTGCCATGACCACCGAACGGCAGTTCGACGCACGATGCACTGCGGCGGCTCCGGCCGCCGTGCGGCTGCGCTGGCTGAGGATCGCGGCGATCGCCACGGCGGCTGTGTCGCTGGCCTCGTGCCGGGCCATGCCGACATCCGCCCTGCTGACCGCCGAGGTCGCGTCGCACGAGTCCACCGCCGCCGACGATGTGGGCCACGAGCCGATCGACGGCCAGGCGACCATTCACCGCACGGGACTCGAGACCCCCTGCCCTCCCCTGCCCCGCACCGAAACCCCGTTTGTGAACGACGGGCCTTGCCCGTCCGGCGCGTGTGGTGCCTCCGGCATACCAGCGGCCTGTGCCGTGTGCCTTCCACCTCCACTTCCGCCGATCGTCGGCCCCTATCTCGTCTGCGACGGTGGCGATCACGAACGGCCGGCGAAGCCGATCGGGGCCGACCGCATCGGTCACCTCACGGCCGGCGACACGGTGGCCCGCTATCGGGCGGCCGACGAGATGCCCGACTCGGCCGATGTCCGGCTCGTGACGTCGAACTGTGCGTGTGTCTACGCACCACGATTTGGCGCGGTCCGCGAGGTGACGAGGCCCATCGAGGATTCGAGACCTGAAGGGCTTCGCGATTACATCCTCGATACGGGCGTGGAGCTCGAGGAGCGGCGCGAGCCCCTCTGCAACCGCACGCAGACGGTCTCGCTCGAAGCGGCCCGCAAGGCACTGCCAGGGATCGCCGTGCAGGATCGTCTCGGTCCGATCGCGGTCGACCAGGGCGACATGCCGCACGAAGACGACGGGGTCGAGGGCCCGGCGGCCCGCGTGCTCGACCAGCGACTCGAACTCGAGCGGCTGCGGCAGTTGCCCCACGAACGGGTCGGCTTCGACGTGCCGATCGCGTGGACCTGCATCAAGGCGGCGAACGTGCTGCTGGGCGATCAGGCCGCCGAGGCGGTGGCGGTCGATCGTGGCACCGCGGTGCTGCGATTCGAGGAGCCCGGCCGCGCGGAACTCACCCTCTGCAAGCAGGCGGGAACCGACACCGCGCGATCCGGCGAAGAGATCGACTTCACCATCTTCATGCTCAACTCCGGCGATCGTCCGCTCACCGGCATCGTACTGTCGGACGCCCTGCCGACCCGCCTCACCCTCGTGCCCGACTCGGCTGCGGCGAGTGTGCCGGCCGTTTTCGCCACCGAAACCGCCGACGACGGTGCCGTGGTGCTCACCTGGCGGCTGGAGGGCACCCTCCGCCCCGGCGAGAGCGGATTCGTGCGATTCCGCACGCTCGTGCAGTAACCCGGGGGCCGCGGTTGCTCCGGCCGCGCGGCCACGGGTACGATCCCGCCAGTTCGACCTCGCCGTTCTCCAACTCCCTCCCACCGAGGATTCCATGTCGTTCGCTCGATCCATCCGCCGTCCGCTGCTCCCGCTCGTTGCCTCGCTCGCCGCCGGGCTCGTCGTGACGGCCCTCATCGAGACTCCCGCCCCCGCGCAGCCGCCTCAGGCTGCGGAGGCCGAGGGCCTGCGCGTGCCGCCGGTGCCGGAAGGCACGCCGGCCGAACTCATGGCGTTTGTCGAAGGACTCATCCCGCCGAAGACGCAGCCCAAGTCGCGGGAGGAGATGATCGCCTACATCCGGGGCGTGGCCGACGCGTCGGTGCAGGTCGCCGACAAGATTCTCGCGCAGGTGCAGGCGACCGACCCGATCTACGAACGGGCCGTGAAACTCAAGCTCGAGGCCCTCATGGGCCTCACCCGGTTTGGCGACGACACCGCGTCGACCGCCCTGGCGACGTTTGCGTCCGGCCTCGTCGACAGTCCCGTGGCGGGCGTGGCCCTCGAGGCCAAGCGAGTGCTCGTCGTCGCCGAAGCCCAGCAGATGTTCGCCTCGGAGAAGTTCGACGCGGCGCCCGCCCTCGTGAAGAAGGCCGCCGCGATTCTTCAGGCCAACCCCGACGACCAGCAGTCGGCCATGCTCGCCATGCAGCTCTGCTCGGCGCTCGAGCAGATCCCCGGCGGTGAAGCGGTGGCTGCCGACGCCCTCGCGACCTTCGGACCGATCCTGGCGACGAGCAAGGATGAACGCGTGCGTGGCATGGGCGAAAGCTTTGCCGGCAAGCTCCGGCTTCTGTCGCTCACCGGCAAGCCGATGGATATCAAGGGACCGCTCCTCGACGGCACCGCGTTCGATCTCAAGAGCCTCGCGGGCAAGGTCGTGCTCGTCGACTTCTGGGCCACCTGGTGCGGCCCGTGCGTCGCCGAAATTCCAAACGTGGTCGAGCAGTATGAGAAGTACCACGCCAAGGGCTTCGAGGTGATCGGCATCAGCCTCGACGACGATCGCGAGAAGGTCGACGCCTTCGTCGCCGAACATAAGATTCCCTGGCCGATCATCTTCGCCGGCAAGGGCTGGGAAGATCCGGTGGCCCAGTTCTATGGCATCTCCGGGATCCCGCAGATGATCCTCATCGGCCGTGACGGCAACGTGATCACGCTCAACGCCCGTGGTGAGCGGCTTGGTGAGCAGCTCGTCGAGTTGTTCAAGGATGCGGGCTGATCGCCGATGAACCCGACGTCCGACGACACCGGGCGGCCACGATGGAGCGTTTCGAAGCGGGCCGCCGCCTTCGATTCCTCCGGCATCCGCAAGGCCTTCGACCTTGCGGCCCGGCTCGACGACCCGATCAACCTGTCGATCGGCCAGCCCGATTTTGAGATGCCCTTGGCGGCCCGAGAGGCCGCCAAGGCGGCCACCGATGCCGGACGGAACGGCTACACCCCGACCCAGGGAATCCCGGCGCTTCGCGAGAGGCTCGAAGCAGCTGCCCGCGCCGAAACCGGCCAGCCCGGGCGGCAGCTCTGCGTGACGAGCGGCTCGAGCGGCGCGCTGGTGCTGGCGCTGATGGCCCTCGTCGATCCCGGCGACGAGGTGATCGTCTTCGAGCCGGCGTTCGTGATGTACCGCCCCCTGGTGGAGTTTCTCGGCGGCCGCGTGGTGCCGATCGACACATCGCCCTCGTTCGCCATCGACGTGGATCAGGTGGCGGCGGCGATCACGCCGGCGACACGGGCGATCCTGCTCAACACGCCGGCCAACCCGACCGGCTTCGTCGCCGATGCCGACACCGTGCGCGACCTGGCGAGGCTCGCCGAGACACGCGGCGTCACCCTCGTCAGCGACGAACTCTACCGATCCTATTGCTACGACTCACCGTTTCACTCCCCTGCCCTTCACTCCGAGCAGGTGGTGGTGATCGACGGCTTCTCGAAATCACACGCGATGACCGGATGGCGAGTGGGCTGGATTCACGGGCCCAAGCCGATCATCGACGCCGTCACGATGATGCAGCAGTACACGTTCGTCTGCGCCCCCCAGCCGGGCCAGTGGGCCGCAATCGCCGCGATCGACTGCCCGATGGACGTGCCGCTCGCGGAATGTCGTCGCAAGCGCGACAAGCTGATGGACGGCCTGAAAGGCTGCTACGAGTTCGTGCAGCCCGGAGGCGCCTTCTATCTCTTTCCCAAGGCTCCGGGCGGTTCGGGCAAGGCGTTTGCCGAACGGGCTGCGGCCGAGGAAAAACTGATCGTGGTGCCAGGCAACGTGTTTGGCCGGGCCGATACCCACTTTCGACTTGCCTACACCGTCACCGAGCGGACGCTCGATCGGGGCATCGCCGCCCTGCGCCGTCTGGCCGGGGCGGGCTGAGGAGACCTGTTGTCATGCCCACGCGCACGGTGGCCGATGTGGCCAGAACCCTCGATCACGCGGTGCTGAAGGCGGAGTTTGGCGACGCCGATCTCGCGAAGCACGCCGCGATGTGTGTGGCCCGCGGCGTCGGCTGCCTCTGCGTGCGATCCTGCGATGTGTCGGCGGCGGTGAAACTCGTGGCCGGCAGCCCGGTGGTGGTGGCGAGCGTGATCGGCTTTCCGCACGGCGCCCAACGCCCCGAGGTGAAGGCGCTGGAATCGCGACTGGCCATCGCCGACGGGGCACGCGAACTCGACATGGTGATGAACGTGGGGGCACTCAAGTCGGGAAACGAGTCTCGCGTGCGCGAGGACATCGCCGCGGTCGTCGCCGAGGCGAAGCCGAAGGGCGTGCTCGTGAAGGTGATCCTCGAGACCTGCTATCTCACGGCTGACGAGATCACGACCGCCTGCCGTTTGGCCGAGGCGGCCGGTGCCGACTTCGTGAAGACCTCGACCGGTTTCGGCGTGAAGTCGCAGGGCCCGACCGGCGCCACCCCGGAGGCGGTTCAGATCATGCTCGACACGGTGGGCGGGCGGTTGCAGGTCAAAGCCTCCGGCGGCATCCGCACCTGGGACGACGCCGTGGGCTATCTCGACATGGGATGCACGCGGATCGGCGTCGGGGACGCGGCCAGCATTCTCGACGGCGGTCCGGCGAAGGGCGATGCGGCGTACTGAAGCTGATCGTTTGCGGGTGCTCGCGTTGAGGCTGCACTTCGGGGATGCCCATGCCTCACTCATCAACGCGCGGGGCACGCTCGGGGTTGCCCACACCCCGCCGCCGGACGCTCGCGTCGGGCATCCATGCCCTTTGGCTCGCTCGGCATTGGCTTCGCTTCGCCATCCTGGCTCCGCTTGCCAATGACGCCGGCTTACGGGGCATGGGCAACCCCTCGCTGGTCCACCGGTGGGACGCTTGGTTGTTCCGTGGAAGCCCAACGGCGTGAGCCGTGGGACCGGCGTGGTGGATCGCGTGGCGTGTTTGGCGTGGGGGGCAACGCGATCCACGACGTCGGCTTCGGCTTGCGGGTGCTCGCGTTGAGGCTGCGCTTCGGGGATGCCCATGCCTCACTCATCAACGCGCGGGGCACGCTCGGGGTTGCCCACACCCCGCCGCCGGACGCTCGCGTCGGGCATCCATGCCCTTTGGCTCGCTCGGCATTGGCTTCGCTTCGCCATCCTGGCTCCGCTTGCCACTGACGCCGGCTTACGGGGCATGGGCAACCCCTCGCTGGTCCACCGGTGGGACGCTTGGTTGTTCCGTGGAAGCCCAACGGCGTGAGCCGTGGGACCGGCGTGGTGGATCGCGTGGCGTGTTTGGCGTGGGGGGCAACGCGATCCACGACGTCGGATGGAGTCGCCGGGCGTGTCCCAGGCCTTACGGCCTTGGGCTTGGACGGGCACGTGGAGCATGTTGTTCCGTGGAAGCCCAACGGCGTGAGCCGTGGGACCGGCGTGGCGGATCGCGTGGCGCGTTTGGCGTGGGGGGCAACGCGATCAACGGCGTTGGATGGAGTCGCCGGGCGTGTCCCAGGCCTTCCGGCCTTGGGCGTGGACGGGCACGCGGGTTCGGTTACTCGGTGAGAAACCGGAAACTCGTCGTGCTCGTGTACGTCTCACCAGGACGGAGGATCGTCGAGGGAAACGTCGGCTGGTTCGGACTGTCGGGATAATGCTGCGTTTCGAGACAGAAGCCGCCACGATGCACGTAGGGCTTGCCCGACTTCCCGCGAAGACGGCCATTGAGGAAGTTGCCACAGTAAAACTGAACCCCAGGCTCAGTCGTGCGAACCTCCAGCACACGGCCGCTCACGGGATCCTTCGCCCGAGCGGCGAGCACCATCGTGCCGTCATTCGCCGCGCGGTCGAGCACCCAGTTGTGGTCGTAGCCACCGCCGAAGCCGAGCTGGGCGTCCTCCTTTCCTATGTCGCGGCCGATCGCCTTGGCCGAGGTGAAGTCGAATGGCGTGCCGCGCACGTCGGCCAGCTCGCCGGTGGGAATCAGCCCCGCGTTCACCGGCGTGTAGCGCGACGCCGCGAGCATCAGTTCGTGGTCGAGGATCGTCCCCTCTCCCTCCCCCTTCAGGTTGAAGTAGGTGTGCTGCGTGAGATTCACGGGCGTCGGCTTGTCCGTGGTGGCACGGTATTCCACCACGAGTTCGTTGTCGTCGGTGAGCGTGTACCGCACTTCGGCTTCGAGGTTGCCCGGGTAGCCCTCTTCACCGTCCTTGGCGAGGTAGACCAGCGTGAGCCTGTTGTGGTCGGCGTCGAGGGCCGCATCCCACACCACCTTGTCAAACCCGATCACGCCGCCGTGCAGATGGTTGTCGCCGTTGTTCCGCGCGAGCGTGTAGGTCGTGCCATCGATGGTGAAACGGCCGTTGGCGATCCGGTTGCCGTAGCGGCCCACGATCGATCCGAAATAGGGCTTGTTGACCCCATTGATGTAGTCCTCCACACGGTTGTAGCCGAGGGCCACATCGGCGAGCTTGCCATCGCGATCGGGCACCATGATGGACGTGATCGTGGCGCCGTAGTTGGTCACCTTCACCACCATGCCCTTCGCGTTCTGGAGCGTAAAGAGCCGGATGCCGTCGAAGTCTTCCTCGCGAGACAGGCCAGCCGCACGCTGGTCGGCATGCGTGGAAGGCGTGACGAAGCCGAAAAGGGTCAGGCAGGCGATCATGCCGGCTGTCGAGTGAAGGTTTCGAAACACGAATCGGTCTCCTGGCGTGGATGTCGTGGCCCCGGTGCGATTGAGTTGAGCATGGCGGCCCGGAAATGGAAACCGGTCGGATCCAGCACGCTCCGCGGGATCCCCCGCACCGAATCGTGGGTCGCTTCGGGCGACGGGCCTAGAATGGGGCCGAAGAGGGAGGACCACTGCATGAGTGTTCGAATGCCAGCCACGCTCGCCGAGCTGAGGGCTTCCGGGTGGACGAGTCGCAGCGTCAAGGACGAGGTGCGGGGCAACTTCCTGCGGATGCTCCAGGCCGGCCACGAACTCTTTCCCGGGATCGTCGGCTATGACGACACCGTGATTCCCGAGATCAACATCGCGCTGATCGCAGGACACGACATGCTCTTCCTCGGTGAAAAGGGCCAGGCCAAGAGCCGTCTCATGAGGCTGCTCTTGCGGTTTCTCGACGAGCACCTGCCCTACCTCGACGACCCGACCATCCCGCTCCATGACGACCCGTTCAAGCCGATCACCTCGGCGGGGCGTCGGCTCGTCGCCTCGCGGGAGCCTGACGACGTGCCGATCGCGTGGTGGCCTCGTCAGGAACGGTATGCCGAACGCCTCGCACCCGGCACCAAGTTTGCCGACATCATCGGCGAGATCGACCCGGCCAAACTGGCCGGAGGAACGAGCATGTCGAGCGAGGAGGCCCTCCACCTCGGTCTCATTCCCCGGATGCATCGAGGCATCTTCGCGATGAACGAACTGCCCGAGCTCGATGAACTCGTGCAGGTCGGGATGTTCAACATCCTGGAGGAACGCGACGTGCAGATCCGCGGCTATCCGGTGAAGTTTGACATCGATGTGATGCTGCTGTTCTCCGCAAATCCCTCCACCTACAACCGTTCGGGGAAGGTGATTCCACAGCTGAAGGATCGAATCGGGGCGGTCATCCACACCCATTATCCGAGCGATCGCGAACTCGGCATCCAGGTGGCCGAACAGGAGGCCGGCATCGAACTCGGCGGGGAGTGGCCCGTCGCGGTGCCCCACTTCATGAAGCAGGTGCTCGAGCAGATCACGATCGCGGCCCGAAAAAGCAAGTTTATCGACCAGCAGTCGGGCGTGAGCGCCCGGTTTTCGATCGCCAACTTCGAAACACTGGTGGCCAGTGCCCGCCAGCGGGGCGTTCGGCTCGGTGAGAAGCCGGCGGTGCCGCGGATCAGCGATCTGGGGCATCTGGCGAGTTCCAGTCTGGGCAAGCTCGAACTCGACATGATGGGGAGCCACCAGATGTCGGAACGGCAGGTGCTCGACGCGGTGATCGCCGAGGCGATCGCGACGGTGTTCGAGGAATATGTCGAGGAGCACGGCCTCGCGGAGATCGCCGCCGCGTTTCGGGGTGGCGTGAAGGTGGAGGTGGGCGACATGGTGCCGAGCGCCGCCTACGAGGGGCTCGTGGCCGAGGTGCCCGCCGTGTGGGAGAAGGCGTTTGAGGTGAATGCCGCCCGTGATCTCGCCGTTCGTGCCAGCTGCATCGAGTTTGTGCTGGCCGGCCTCTACGCCACGGAGCGGATCAGCCGGATCCAATCGCACGGACGGACCATCTACGACACCGGAGGGTTTCGCTGATGGCCTCGCGTGACACCCTCGGCGGAATCGTGCACACCTACCAGCGGTACGATCCCGCCAGAATCCCTCCGCCGCGGCCGCCCGCGGTGGATCTGGTGACGCCCGCGATGGAGCACCTGCTCGAGTTTGGCGACGCCTCTGAGCTCACCGAGGAACAGCTCGCCAAGGCGGTGATGCTCGACCCGGAACAGCTTCGGGGACTCGGCCCATCGCTCGAGTCGATCCGACGCCGGCTCGAGGAGGCGCGGCGGAAGATTCTCGAGACCTACGAGACCGAGTCGGTTCGCCAGCGGGCCCGCCGACGGTTTCGCGACACCGCCCAGCAGGTCCGGCCGCCATCGAAGCATCGCGAGGGGTTTGCGAAGGCGGTTCGCGAGGAGCAGATCCGACAGCTCGAACGGCTCTGGTATGCACAAGACGACGACCAGACGGCGTTTGCCGGCCAGCTCGCCGGGCTGATCGACGTGCTCGGTGATCTCTACGAGGTGAATGAACTCGCCGCCCGGTGGACGTTCACCGGGCGAGAGAAACTCTCCATTCCAGAAGCGCTCGAGGTGAAGGCACAGCTCGAGCAGATCGAGGAGCTGCTGCGGCAGGTGGACGAGGCTCGTGCCAACGCGACCGTGGCCCTGATCGACATGGAGTCGCTCGGGCCGTTCCTGGAGCCCGGGGAACGCGACGAACTCGATCTCCTCCGTCGGCAGCTTCAGGAGGCGGTGGAACAAATGGCCGCGGAGCAAGGGCTCCAGAAGACGAAGCGGGGATACGCCCTCACCCCACAGGCGATGCGGCTCTTTCAGGCCAAACTCCTCGAGCGCATCTTCGCCGACCTCACGCCGTCGAAAACCGGCAGGCACCAGGGCGACATCCGTGGCGATGGAGCGGTTGAGATGGTGCCGACACGCCCGTATGAGTTCGGCGACTCCGTCGCCCACATGGACATCCCGGGGTCGCTCGTCAACGCCATGCTTCGGCGGGCGGCCGATGGCCCGGCAGGTATGCAGGGCGGAGGGCTCCGGCTCGACCCTCGCGACATCGAGGTGCATCGCACCCGCAACGCTCCCAAGTGCGCCACCACCGTCATCATGGACATGAGCGGTTCGATGCGCTACGGCGGCCTGCACGTGAGCGTGAAACGGATGGCCCTGGCGCTCCAGGGGCTCGTCTGTCGGGAGTTCCCGGGCGACTCGCTCCAGTTTTTCGAGATGGCGTCGTTTGCGAAGCCGAGGACGCCGGGCGAGATCGCAACCCTGATGCCCAAGCCCGTCACGATCTTCGACCCGGTGGTCCGCCTGCGGGCCAACATGGCCGACCCGGGCATTTCCGAAAGCGACGTGCCGCCCCACTTCACCAACATCCAGCACGCGCTGTCGCTCGCAAGGAAGCACCTCGCCCCACAGGACACCCCCAACCGTCAGGTGATTCTCATCACGGACGGCCTGCCCACGGCCCATTTTGAGGGGAGCGACCTCTACCTGCTCTATCCTCCCCATCGCCGGACGGAAGAGGCGACCATCCGGGAGGCCGAGGCCTGCCGCCGCGATGGCATTGTCATCAACGTGTTCCTGCTGTCGGGCTGGTCACAGTCGCGGGAGGACATCCAGTTCGCCTACCGGCTCGCGGAGGTCGCCAAGGGAAGGGTATTCTTTCCGTCCGGCAAGGAGCTGGAACGGTTCGTGGTGTGGGATTACCACGCCCGCCGGCGTTCCATCATTGGATGAGGCTCATGCGATCTGCGTTTCGGGTGATGGCGATGGTGGCGATCGTCGCGGTTTCACACACGGCCCGTGGCCAGCAGACCTACACGCTGACCGACCTCGGTGTGATTTCCGGTACCGACACCGGGCCTCGTGGCATCGCCAACGGCGGGGCGATCACGGTGAGCCAGTTGGTCAGCGGGTTTCCCCGTGGGTTCCTGGTGAACTCAGGATCGTCGGTCCCCATCGGCACCCTCGGCGGATCATCCACGCAGTCGACGGCGGTCGCGGTCAATGGCACGTCATCCGCCGTTCAAATCGCCGGCTTCTCCACGACCAGCGGCGGTGAAACCCACGCCTTCCTCTGGACGCAGGGCGGCACCGGTGGCGTGAGCGGCAATCCCCAGATGAAAGACCTCGGGAAGCTTGGCGGCACCCGCAGCGAAGCCTACGCGATCAACACCACGGGCCGTGTGGCAGGATACTCGGAGGTGGCTTCGGGCTACGAACATGCGTTTCTCTACAACGGCACGACGATGGTGGACGTTGGGGCGATGCTCGACTCCACCCTCGGGCTGCCGTGGTCGTATGCGTACGGAGTCAATGCGACGTCACGCGTCGTGGGTGTGGCGTTCAACGACACCTACACCGTAGCCGTGGCGTTTCTCTACAACGGCACATCCGTTCGCAGTCTTGGCAACCTTGGCTTCGCCTGGTCGGAGGCGTTTGCGATCAACGACGCCAACCAGGTGGTGGGCTACTCGACCCTGTCGGACGGGTCCGAGGAGGCCTTCATCTGGAACGGCACATCGATGGCAAGCCTCGGGTCGCTCGGTGGGTCGAGTTATGCCCTCGCCACCAACAACAGCGGTGCCGTGGTGGGTGGCTCCTACACCGACAACGCCGACACCATCTACCGCGCCTTCGTGACGGTGTCGGGCTCGATGCGAAACCTCAACACCATGCTCGATTCCTCCGGTGCGGGATGGACGTTGACGGAGGCGATCGACATCAACGATTCAGGACAAATCATCGGCAAGGCACGCTCGGTGGCGTGTCGCATGGCTACCTGCTGACGCCTGCCGTGGGATCGCTGATCTGGAGTGCCAGCGGTACCCAGTCGGGGGGCAATGGCACGTGGAGCGCCGCCGGCACCACGTGGCTCAGCGGCACCAGCCGTGTGGCGTGGGCCCCAGCGTCGAAGGGGGTGTTTTCGGGGACACCCGGCACGGTCACGATCAGTGGGAGTGTGTCGGTGGGAGGAGGCCTCGACATCCTCGCCAATGGCTTCACGCTCACGGGCGGAACGATGGCGCTCACGGGCACCACCAACGCGGCACGAACGATCACCATCGCGAGCGGGGCCACGGCGACGCTCGCCAGTGCGGTGGTGGGCGCGTCGGGATTGACAAAGGCGGGGGCCGGCACGCTCGTGCTGTCGTCCACGGCCGGCACGCTGTCGGGCACAACCACCATTACGGCCGGCACGCTTCGACTGGTCGCCCCGATGAAGCTGGCGACATCTGCCGTAACGGTGGCAAGCGGGGCGACGTTGCAGATCGAACGACACCTGATGGCAGGCCTGGCGCGCGTCGATCTTTCAGCCGGAGGGTCGTTCGATGTCTCCGACAGCCTCGCGGTGGTCCAGGCAGGATTCACCCCGTCCACACTGGTGGCGGAGATCGTCGAGGGGCTCGGCGATGGATCGTGGAACGGCGCGAGTGGCATCACCTCGACGATCGTCGCCGCCGACACGGCCAATGGGATCCCGCGCGCGATCGGTTGGCTCGACAACGGCGACGGCTCGATGACGTTCGGCTACGCGGCGCCCGGCGACACCAACCTCGACTGGTCGATCGACCTGCTCGACGTGGGGGATTATCTGGCGGCGGGCAAGTTCGACACGGGAGAGCCCGCGGCATGGTCGGAAGGCGACTACAACTACGATGCGATCGTCGATCTGCTCGACGTGGGGCAGTATCTGTCGACGAGCCTTTTCGACACAGGTCCCTACGCAGCGTTTGGCGGCGTGGCGGTGGTGCCGGAGCCGGCTGCGGGCCTGGTCGTCGGCGGAGCACTCGCCGTCGGAGCCGTTTTCATCCGGCGACGCGCCGCTCGCGGATGAGCATCGTGAAGGAGCCGAGCGTGGCGATGCCGGCCGCCAGCGCGAGGGTCCAGAGTGGCACGATGCGATGTGCGGGGGCCGCCTCCTCGCTGGGGCGAGCCTCTTCGGCCAGATCGACGGCGGGCAACCCGGCGGCCCGTCGTTCCCGTTCGAGGTAGGCCTCCTGACGCCCGAGAAACCGTCCCTCAACCTGCCGCTGCCGCACGTCAAACTTTCCGGCGATCAGTCCGGTGGCGGTAAGGGCCATGGCGGAGAACACGGTGGCCCAGAACCACCCGCTGTCGGAGAGTCGCTCGTGTGCCATGGTCGGACCGTGTCTTGGGCTGGGAGGGCTTTGACCCAGTGTAGAAGCCAACCGCCCTCGCGACATTTTCACAAAAAATGTTGTCAAAAATCGCGATTTCGCCTACAGTAAGGCTGTCATGTCTGACCCCCACCTCCACTTCCGAGAAACCGACGCCGCCGTGGTGGAACTGCTGCGGGGCGACACGTCGCTCGGCATCGGGGAACTGGCCGAGAAGCTTGGGGTCACCGCCACCGCAGTGCGGCAGCGACTCGACCGGCTGATGGAGGCCGGCGTGATCGATCGGCGCACGGTCGCCCGTCCCCGCGGACGTCCCGCCCACGTCTACAGCCTCACCGAAATGGGCCGTCGGATCGGCGGCGACAACTTCCGCGATCTGGCGATCGTCCTCTGGAAGGAACTCCGGCGGGTCACCGATTCAAGCGTTCGCCAGGGCCTGCTTCAGCGGGTGGCGGCCAGCCTCGCCGACATGTACCGCGATCGTGTTTCAGGACAGACCACGGCCGAACGCCTGTCGGAAGTGGCGACCCTCCTCACCGAGCGAGGCGTGCCCTGCGTCGTTGAGCAGGGCGCCCTGCCCATGCTGGTCTCCCATTCCTGCCCCTATCCCGTGGTGTCGGATCAGGACCGGGCCATCTGTGCAGCGGAACGCCTGATGCTCCAGGAACTGGTCGGGGCGGCGGTGCAGTTGTCGGAATGCCGCCTCGACGGTGCCCACTGCTGCCGATTCACGGCCGCCAATGAACCATTTTCCGTGCAGTCCGCCCCGCAGGCCTCAGGCATGCGAGGGCTTGAAAGAACGGTCTCGGCACCGTCGAATGCCGCTTCCGTGGACGTTTCGTGAGCCTGAACCGGAGCCGCCTGCCATGACCGTGACCGCCGCCGACACCACCATGACCAAGCCGTGGATCGAGGGTCGTTTCGAGGAGAATCTCGTCCTCACCACCGTCGAGCAGGCGATCAACTGGGCTCGTCAATCGAGCATCTGGCCGATGACGTTCGGCCTGGCGTGCTGTGCGATCGAGATGATGGCTGCTGGTGCCAGCCGCTACGACATGGATCGCTTCGGCGCCGGGGCGTTCCGGGCGACGCCGCGACAGGCCGACTTGATGATCGTGGCCGGCACGGTGACCTACAAGATGGCCAGCCGCGTGCGCCGCCTCTACAACCTCATGCCCGACCCGAAGTATGTGATCGCCATGGGTGCCTGCACGACCGGCGGTGGCCCGTACTTCAAGTGGGGCTATCACGTCGTGAAGGGCGTCGACCTCGTCGTGCCCGTCGATGTCTACGTTCCCGGCTGCCCGCCGCGTCCGGAAAGCCTGCTCGAGGGGCTGATGCGGATCCAGGACAAGATCCTCGGTCAGCGGATCGCCCGTGAGAAAGGGGGCATCGCCAAGGTGTCGGACGAACTCCCGGTGCCGCATCACTCCGGCTACGTGGCCCCCGCCATCGAGTCACCTGAACTCGTCTACAACCACCAGAAGGTCCAGCCCTGATCGTGCCGATGGCCGATCCCCACACCCCTCCTGCCCTCCCGTCCGATTCTTCCTCCCTCCCGTCTCGCCATGAAAACAGCTTCCGACACGCTCGTCATCAAGGGCCTCCATGTCTCCGTGGAGGGCCAGGAAATCCTCAAGGGGGTCGATCTCGAGATCGGCCGTGGTGAGGTGCATGCCCTCATGGGGCCGAACGGCTCCGGCAAGAGCACGCTCGGCTACGCGATCATGGGCCATCCCTCCTATGAGGTCACATCCGGCTCGATCGAACTCGTGGAGCCCAACGGCACGCGGCACGATCTCCTCGCGATGGAGCCCGACCAGCGGGCCCGGGCCGGCGTGTTTCTCGCCTTCCAGCGGCCGATGTCGATTCCCGGCGTTCGTCTTGCCGATTTCCTGCGGCATGCGGTGACCAATGTCCGGAACCCCGACCGCAAGGAGGGGGAGGAGCTGATGCCCATGCGGGAGTTCCGCTCCGAGCTCAAGGCCAAGATGTCCGAGCTGTCGATGGATCCCGACTTCGCCCGGCGTTACGTCAACGACGGGTTTTCCGGCGGCGAGATGAAGCGGGCGGAGATCCTGCAGTTGGCGATGCTTCGGCCCAAGTTTGCCGTGCTCGATGAGACCGACAGCGGTCTCGATGCCGACGCCGTGCGGCTGGCCAGCGAGAGCATCGCCCGAATCGGTGGTGCCGAGATGGGTATCCTCATCATCACGCACCACGAGCAGCTCCTCGAACACAACATCCCGCTCAGGACGCATGTCATGCTGGGCGGCCGGATCGTGGAGTCGGGCGGCCCCGAACTGGCGGCCGAACTCCACAAGAAGGGCTACGAACGCATCCGCGCCGCCTACCCGGAGGCAGCCGCCGCCGAGAAGGCGATGGAGGATGCCCGTGGCGAAGTATCCGCAACCTGACCCGCAGCACCACGGAGGCGGCATCATGGCCACCGGAATCGACGACACGTCCGACGTCACGCTTGGCGAAATCAACAAGTACGACTTCCGCACCGACTCACCGGCCGTGTTCAAGGCCCGGAAGGGGCTCGACGCGGAGATCGTCACGCAGATTTCCGAGATGAAGCAGGAGCCCGCCTGGATGCGGGACTTCCGGCTGAAGTCGCTGGAGATCTTCCACTCCAAGCCGATGCCATCATGGGGTGGCGACATCGGCGTCAACTTCCAGGACATCTACTACTACCTCAAGCCGGCCGAGCAGCAGGGCAAGACGTGGGAAGAGGTGCCCGATGCCATCAAGCAGACATTCGACCGCCTCGGGATTCCGGAAGCCGAGCGGAAGTTTCTCGCCGGCGTCAAGGCGCAGTTCGAGAGCGAGGTGGTGTATGGCTCGCTCCAGGAGGATCTCGCGAAGAAGGGCGTGATCTTCACCGACACCGACACCGCGGTGCGGGAGCATCCCGAACTCCTCCGCGAATACTTCGGCACCATCATTCCGCCGACCGACAACAAGTTTGCCGCCCTCAACTCGGCCGTCTGGTCGGGGGGCTCGTTCATCTACGTGCCGAAGGGTGTGTCGATCGAGTTCCCGCTCCAGGCCTACTTCCGCATCAACGCGGAGAGCATGGGTCAGTTCGAGCGCACGCTCATCATCGTCGACGAAGGCGCGCAGGTGCACTACGTCGAGGGCTGCACCGCCCCGATGTATTCCACGGAAAGCCTCCACTCCGCCGTCGTGGAGATCATCGTCAAGAAGCATGGCCGGTGTCGCTACACGACGATCCAGAACTGGGCCAACAACATCTACAACCTCGTGACGAAAAGGGCGATGGCCTACGAGGGGGCCCTCATGGAGTGGATCGACGGGAATCTCGGCAGCCGCCTGACGATGAAGTATCCGGCGGTCTATCTCATGGAGCCGGGGGCCCGCGGTGAGATCCTCTCGATCGCGTTCGCCTCCGCCGGCCAGCATCAGGATGCCGGCGCGAAGATCGTGCACGCCGCTCCGCACACGAGCGGCCGGATCGTCTCGAAGAGCATCTCGAAAAATGGCGGCCGTGCCGGCTACCGCGGCCTCGTGAAGGTCGAGCCCGGGGCCACGAAGAGCAAGTCGAGCGTTGTCTGCGACGCCCTGATCCTCGACGACCGAAGCCGAAGCGACACCTACCCCTACATCGAGATCGAGGAGCAGGATGTTTCCATCGGTCACGAGGCGAGCGTGTCGAAGATCGGCGAGGAGCAACTCTTCTACCTCATGAGCCGAGGCCTCACGGAGGCGGAGGCGAGCACGATGATCGTCGGCGGCTTCATCGAGCCGCTCGTGAAGGAACTGCCGATGGAGTATGCCGTCGAGATGAACAAGCTGATCCAGTTGCAGATGGAGGGATCG
Organism: Pirellulales bacterium; assembly: GCA_017853835.1. GTDB lineage: Bacteria > Planctomycetota > Planctomycetia > Pirellulales > UBA1268 > QWPN01. The sequence goes on from JAFMIU010000034.1 coordinate 28,026, forward strand.
GTGGGCTGATCGGCCCCCGGCACGGACACCATGACCACCGCGACCCCCGCCGCCGCTCCCGTCGGCTTCGACCGCAACCTCCTCGAGAGCCTGATCGCCGAGCAGGGCCTGCCCGATTGGGTGGCCGAAAAGCGACGGGCTGCCTTTGATGCCGTCGAATCGATCGGACTCCCCGACCGTCGCAGCGAAAACTGGATGCGAACGGATCTGCGGATGTTCAAGCCGAAGGCCTGGGGGCTCCGGCCCCGGCCCGCGCATGGAGATGCGGTGGAAGGGCTGCTCGCCTCGGCGATCACGTCGGGTGAGGCGGCCGCCGAATGCTTTCCCGAGCAGTCCTGCCAGGCGCCGTCGGAAACGACGCTGGCCGGAAGGCTGGTGTCGTGCGATGGCCACATCATCCGCGAGGAACTCGATCCCGCCTTGGCGGGCCGTGGCGTGCTCTTCGGCGCCGCGGAGAGGATCCTGGCGGAGCATGGCGAGGCGATTCGGCCCCACTGGTTTTCGGTGATCGAATCCTCGTCGGATTGGTTCGCGGCGCTGCACGCGGCGTTTCATCGGGCGAGTGCCATCCTCTATGTGCCCGCCGGCGTGCGGATCGCCGAGCCGCTGTCGGTCGTGGCGGCCATCAGTGCGGGAGGGGTCGACACCTCGCACGTGCTCGTCGTGCTTGGCGAGGGAGCCGAGGCCACGGTCCTCACCGAGACCACCGGCGGCGGCGACGCGTCGACGTCACACGGTGGCTTTCACTGCGGCGGCACCGAGATCGTCGTCGGCCGCGGGGGATTCCTGCGGATGGTGAATCTCCAAAACTGGAACACAGGCGTCTGGCACTTCGCCCGTCAGAAGGCGGTGGTGCACGAGAACGCGCGTCTCCAATGGACGCTCGGTGCGCTCGGCAGCCGGCTCTCGCAGGTGGCCCAGGATGTGGCCCTCGCCGGCCGCCACGCCGATGCCCAGGTCAATGGCGTGATGTTCACCGAAGGCCGCCAGCACCTTGTCTACAACACCCTGCAGCATCACGAGGCCCCGGCCTGCCACAGCGATCTCCTCTACAAGGGAGCGCTGCAGGATCGTTCGCGGCTCGTCTGGCGCGGCATGATCAAGGTGGACAAGGCGGCCCAGAAGACCGACGGCTATCAGCGAAACGACAACCTGATGCTGTCCAACGAATCGCGAGCCGATTCGATCCCGGGCCTCGAGATCGAGGCCGACGATGTGCGATGCACCCACGGTGCCACGAGCGGCCGCGTCGATTCCGAGCAGGTGTTCTACGCCCAGGCCCGCGGCCTCTCGGCCGATGAAGCGGCACGGCTCGTCGTCACGGGCTTCTTCCAGCAAGTCTTCGATCGCATCACCATCCCGCAGGTCCGCGAGGCGCTGGCCCGGGCCGTGTGCAGCCGGATCCGCCGGATCACCTGACATCGCCCAGCCTGGCGGTGGGGCGTTCTGACGATGGCGCGGTCTGGGATCGTGCGGGCACTTTCCAATGAAAGAGGAGCGAGCATGAGCGAGTTCATCCGCGTTGCCGATATCGACGAGATTCCCGACCCGGGCAAGACGCTCGTCGAAGTGGATGGCGAGATGGTGGCGCTGTTCCATGTGGGCGACGCCTTCTATGCGATCGACGACGTCTGCACGCATGACGGCGGCCCACTGGCCGACGGCGAACTCCGCGACCACAAGATCGCCTGCCCGCGTCATGGGGCGAAGTTCGACATTCGAACAGGCGCTGCGCTGTCGATGCCGGCGGTGCGGCCGACGCGGGCGCATGAGGTGAAGGTGGAAGACGGTGGCGTGTGGGTGCGGCTCAGGTCCGAGGCGTCGGCGTCGGGGCCCGCAGCCCATGCCGCGGTCCCCGGGCTTCCGATCGCATCCAGTTCGGCGCCCATGACGGTGTCGTCCGCTCCCGCAGCCACCGCTGCCGCCACGGCCGTCACCGGGCCGCTCAGTGAAGATCACGTGCGCGAGATGCTGAAGGAAGTGAAGGACCCGGAGCTCTTCGTCAACATCGTCGATCTCGGCCTCATCTACAACGTGACCCTCTCCCCGTCTGCCGAGTCGCCCGGTCGTCATCATGTTGCCGTCGACATGACCATGACGAGCCCTGCCTGCCCGGCCGGGCCGCAGCTGATCGCCGACACGAAGCGGGTGGTTGGCGGCATTCCCGATGTGGCGGCGGTCGAGGTGCGGATAGTGATGGACCCTCCCTGGACTCCCGATCGGATGACGGAGGCCGCCCGAGACCAGTTGGGGATCTTTTGAGGCTCCTCGTCTACGAATGGTGCTCGTCCGGTGGCCTTGCCGGACCGTCACGACCGGCCGTGCTGCCAGAGGGGCACGATGCCGAGCCCTTGGCCCGCGAGGGACTGGCCATGTTCCGGGCCGTGATTGCCGATGCCGTTCGCGACGGAGGATGGACCGTCGCCGCCCTGCTCGATGCCTCACACGTCGTCGATCTTCCAGTCGGCGTGGAGCCGCAGGTGGTGCCCGCCGGCCAGGAACTGGACGGACTCGTCACCGAGGCTGCCCGAGCCGACGCCGTGATCGTGGTCGCTCCCGAAACGGCCGGTGTGCTCATCGATCGCGTCGACCTGGTGCGCCGGTCGGGGGCGAAGGTCGTGTCGCCCGGCAGACGGTTTCTGGAGATCACCTCTGATAAACACACCACGATCGAGACGCTCGCCGAGGCGGGCGTGCCGGTGCCTCGCGGCATGGTGCTGGATGCCGATGAGTCGTGGCCCGAAGGCTTTCCGCTGCCGGCGGTTCGCAAGGCGCGATCGAGCTGTGGCTGCGATGGCCTCGTCGTGGTGCGACCGGGCGACGCCCTCCCCTGCCCCGCCGGCGAACCGACACGGCTCGAGAGGTTTCACACGGGGCTTTCGGTGGGTGTGTCCTGCCTGCTTGGTCCGACCGGCATCACACCGGTGACGGCGATCGTGCAGCGGTTTTCTGCCGAGCCATCGATCGGCTTTCGTGGCGGCGACCGCCTGGCTGACCCTGGCCTGCGTCGTCGCGCCGAGGCCCATGCGGTCGCGGCCGTCGCGGCCGTGGTGAGCCGGTGCTGCGGCGACGCGGGCGGCGGCTGGGTGGGAGTCGATATGATCCTGGGGGCTGCCGAGGATGGGCGGGAGGATGTGGTTCTCGAAATCAATCCACGGCTGACGACGTCGTTCGTCGGGCTCGCCGCCGTCGCCCGGTCGAGCGTCGTGCGGGCGATGCTCGATGCCGATGCGGGCCGGCCCGTTCCCCGCGACCTCGACCACGACTTCACCAGCTTCACCGTGACAGGATGAACCCGCCCGCTTCGCCGTTGTCCGACGTGCTCGCCTTCGACGTCGGCGGCGCCTGCATCAAGGCCGCCGACGGCGAAGGATGGAGCGTTGCCGAGCCATTTGCGATGTGGACCTCGTGGCGCGGCCTGGCCGAACGGCTGACGCAGCTGGCATTGGCTCGGCGGCCTCGCCGTCTCGTGGCGACGATGACCGGCGAGATCGCCGACTGTTTCAGCGGGCGTGCCGAGGGGGTGCGGCACATCGTGGCGGCCCTCGCCGTTGCCGCCGAGTCCTGTGGCGCATCACCCGTCGAGATCTATCGCCTCGACGGACGGCTCGTCTCGGCCGACGAGGCGGTGGCCGACCCCATCGCGGTGTCGGCTTCCAACTGGCATGCGGTGGCCCGCCTTGCGGCGGCCGTCTGTCGACGGGAGCGGGGGCTGTTGATCGACATCGGCTCGACGACGACCGACATCATTCCCTTGGCGGGCAACCGTCCCGTGCCGCTCGCCATCGACGACGCCGGACGGATGGCGTCGGGGGAACTGGTCTACACGGGCGTCGAACGAACGCCTGTTGCGACGATCGTGAGGGCCCTTCCGTATCGAGGGCGGCGGCAGCCGGTGGCGAGCGAGCGATTCGCGGAGTCGCGGGATGCCTGGCTGCTGCTCGGCGACCTGCCGGAGGACTCCGCATCCCATGACACGGCCGATGGTGGCCCCTGCACCGCGGAGGCTGCTCGGGTGCGGCTCGCCCGCATGATCCTGATGGAGCCCTCCGCCATGACGCGGGCCGATGCCGTGCGGGCGGCTCGGAGGATCGTCGCCGCCCAGGCGTCGCTCATCGCCCGAGCCCTCGAGCAGGTGGTGGCGACACAGGGCTGGCTTCCGGAGACGATCGTCGTTTCCGGTCATGGCGAGCGGCTGGTGCGGATGGCCGTGGCCCGCGCGGGCTGGACGACCGAGATGGTGTCGTTGCCGTCGGTCCTCGGCGCCGATCTCTCCCGCTCGGCGCCAGCCCACGCCCTCGCCCTCATCGCCCGCGGGGCGTTGCCATGACGGACTTATGGCGGCATGGGGTGCTGCGGGCCGGTGCGGCGGCCACGAACGGTTCGGTGGTGAAGTTTGGTGGAAGTCTTTTGGCCCGCCCGTCGTGGCCGGACGATGTCCTGACACTTGCCCGAAGCGCGGATGGACCCGTGACGATCGTGGTGGGTGGCGGGAGCATCGTCGACGGCCTGCGACGCCTCGACGAGGCCTGCCCGATGCCCGCAGACACATCCCATCGCCTGGCGATCGATGCCATGAGGATCACGGCGAGGCTCGTGTCCGATCGAACGCCGTGGGCCATCGTCGACTCGCCACCGGCCTGCGGCATCGCGATTCTCGACGTGGCCGCCTGGCTTGCCCGTGCCGCAGCGATGCCGGTTGGATGGCACGTGACGAGCGATTCGATCGCCGCCGCCGTGGCGACGGCGACGGGTGCAACGCTCCTCTTGGCCAAGAGCGTCGAGCCGCCCGGCGACGACCTCCACGGCCTCGCGGCCAACGGCTGGGTCGATCCCTATTTCCCCGACGCTGCGGCCGGGCTGCAGCGGATTGCATGGGCCGTGCCGTCGGGCTGAACGCACCGCCACGCCGCCGCTTCGAGAGGGGCTTCGTGCGGTGGCTGCGTCACCTCGGGCGCCGGATCAGTCCCACGAGCAGCCGGCGAGGTCGTGTGGCCGGGCGGCGAGGGCCTCAGCTCGACCGGCTGCCGCGTCGGCCGATGGCGCGAGGTCGGTGGCGAACTGCCACGGCTGAACCATCACGCCGCCGGAGGCGGTCAGCACCCACGTGGATCCCTTTTTGACGCCGCTGGCGACGGTGGGCACGCTGGTCGGCACGTCGTAGGTCGGTGTCGTGAGGCCCGCGCTGCTGGAAAGGGGCGCGAGGTCACAGCCGGCCCGATTGGCGAGCTGGCGGCTCTGGATGAGCGCCGCCACCACGGCCAGATCGATGCAGTTGGTGAGTTCGGCGAAGACCGGCTGCTTCGAGGCCAGATCGTCGTAGGCGACGGTCATGGCATCACACCAGCGCTTGGCCGTGGCGTCAGTCTGAGCCGCTCCGCGACGCATGCCACCGCGGCCGGCGACATCGCTCTCGGTGAGGCACTTCATGCGGCGGCCTCCGATCTTCCAGGCCAGCTCCTCGGCGTCGTGGGCGATGGGATCGTAGTCTGCCTCGAGCCAGAACCGGGGCAGGGTTGCCACGCGGCCGCCTGCCGGCACCATCGAGAGGTAACTTGGAAGCGAGGCGAGCCCGGATTCCTCCAGCCCCATGCCGATGCGTTTCATGCGATAGTCGGCAGCCACGAGCACGCGGGCGAAGCGACTGTCGCCCGGCACGCCCCCCACCGTCACCTGCTGCGGTCCGACGGCCTCTTCCATGGCGGTGAACGTGGCCCGCGGATCGGCCCCCATCGTGCCCTGACGGCGAAGCATCGCCTGGAGCCGGGCAATGCCCTCCGGTGATGGGTCGATCGAGCACGTCATGCCGCCGTTTCGCGCGCCGTCGATGGCGCGAAGGCTCACCATGAGGTCTTCCAGGTGGAGCGGCGGACGATTGGTGGTGGCACCGACGATCGAACCATCGGCGGCCACGACCAGCGTGTCGGCCGGTCCGGAGAGGACGATGTCGTGGCCTTCGGGATCGACAAATACGCGATCGATCCGCTGGAGCCCACCGAGGAACTGCACCTCGGTGGGAAGCATGCTTCCCGATTCTGCGGCCTTCTTCACCGCCTCGGCGACGGCCTTGAGCGACACGCGGCGGGCCTCACCGGCCTTGCCCGTCCAGCCACCGTCGGCGAGCGCCTTGGCTCGCTCCGTGGCGAGGGATTCAACCGCCTGGGGGTCAAGATTGCGAACGATGCCCGAGGTGTCGACCGACACGCCGCCGACCGCCCGCATGCCAAAGCCAAACTGTGCATGGGCCTGGGGGGGGGTGACGAGAACGGCCACCAGCAGGGCAGGCAGCCAGCGAATGACGGAGACATGGCGGAAGACGACCATGGAAGCCCTCACGGAACGGGAAGATGCCCGAAGAAACCGGAGTCGATGCTAGTGATGCCCGGTGTTTTCGGCAAACCCGGTTCTCCGGGGAGAAACAGGGGTTCGGGGGCTCTCGCCAAGCGGGCTCCGGTGGATCATGATGGCGGTCGGTGGCGGGAGGCAGTTCATGCGTGCCGACACCCCTCCCCACCATCGACATGGCCGCCATGCCCGCCCAGCCTTCCTACGTCCAGGTCATCGATCCCGTCGCGGGCGAGGCGATCGTGCCTCTTCCGCCCGGCGGCGTGATCACCCTTGGGCGGGCTCCATCGAACGACGTCGTGCTGCACGACGAGCGGGCGAGCCGCTTTCACGCCGAGATTCGTTCCGGAGACGCTGGCTGGATCGTTCGCGATCTGCAGAGCCGCAACGGCACCTTGGTCAATGGCGAGGGCATTGCGGCCGACCAGCCCTTGTCAGCCGGCGATGTGGTTCGGATCGGCAACGTGCACGTGGTCTTCGGAACAGGCGACCTGCCCACCGGTGCGGTGACTGCCGTGGGCGCTTCGGGTGCGGCCACGGCCGAGATGTCGGCCGAGGCCTCCGAGTGGCAGGCGTCGATCACCCATCGTCGTGCCCGAAGCCGGCTGCTCGAGGCCATCCAGGAATCGGCTCCGTCGGCGCCGCGGGTCGGGCAGGCTGCCGCCGAACTCTGCCGACTCGCCTTCTCGCTCTCCGCCGCGGAGGACATCCGCGGCATCGCCCGATTGGCACTCGACTCCGCGTTGAAAGGCACCGCGGCCGGCCGCGGGCTGGTGCTCCTTCCGATTGCCTTGTCCGACTACGACGCGGGTGCGGTGACGGTCGACATGCTGTCGGTGGTGTCGGCCGCCCCCGACCCCTGGGCTGGGCCTCTTCCGGCGGCTGCCGCAGGCAGTGTGCTCGCCGGCGACGAAGCGATGATCGCTGGCGGGGACGGCCACGGAAGCCATTCGTCGTTCACCGCCCCGATCCGATCGCGTGGCCGTCCCGTGGGCGCGATGCATCTCGAAGCGGGCGAGGGTCATGAGGCCACGCCGGACGATCTCGAGTTTGTGATGGCTGTGTGTGACGCCCTCGGCGTGGCGATCGACAACCTCGCGGCCCGCGAGGCGCTTTCCACGCGTCTGGCGACCGCCGCCGACGAAAACGAACGACTCCGACGCCGGCTCGGCGACGAGGGGCGAATGGTGGGCGAGAGTCCCGCCCTCCTTGGGATCGTCGGCCAGGTGGAGCGGGTGGCGACCACCAAGGCCACGGTTCTCGTCCGCGGCGAGAGCGGTGCCGGCAAGGAGTTGATCGCGCGGGCGATCCATGATTCGAGCGATCGCCGCGGCGGTCCGTTCGTGTGCCTCAACTGCGCAGCCCTCTCGGAAACCCTTCTCGAAAGCGAGCTCTTCGGCCACGAAAAGGGCGCCTTCACCGGGGCCACCGAGCGGAAGATCGGCAAGTTTGAGGCGGCCCACAAAGGCACGCTCATGCTCGACGAAATCGGCGAGATGAGCCCCGCGATCCAGGCGAAGTTTCTCCGGGTGCTCGAGGGGCATCCTTTCGAGCGGGTCGGCGGCAGCGGCAGGGTGCAGGTGGACGTGAGGGTCGTGGCAGCGACGAATCGCGACCTCGAGAAGGCGGTGACGGCCGGCCAGTTTCGCCGCGACCTCTACTTTCGCCTGAAGGTGGTCGAGATCATGGTGCCGCCCCTACGGCGCCGTCCGAAAGACATCGAACCGCTCGCCCTCCACTTCCTCGCGAGGTTTGCCTCGGAAACCGGACGCAAGATCCGGGGCTTCACGCCGGAAGCCATCGAGGCGATGCAGGCGTATCACTGGCCCGGCAACATTCGAGAGCTCCGCAATGTGATCGAGCGGGCGGTCGTGCTCTCGCAGGAAGACATGATCGACGCCCATGAACTCAGCCTGAGCCACCTCGCGTCACCGGGCGACAGTCACACCGGCCGCTCACCGCTGGCCGGGCCGTTCACACCGATGACGATCGAGGAGATGGAGCGGCGGCACGTGCTCGCCACGCTCGAGGCGGTTGGTGGCAACAAGACGAAGGCGGCCACCATCCTCGGGATCGAGCGGTCGACGCTCGATCGCAAACTCGCCAAATGGGCGAAGGTCTGACGCCGTCTCCCGGGGCATGGGCAACCCCTCGCTCGTCACACGGCGGGTCGGTGCGGTGCGGGGCGGTGCTTCGGGTGCCCGTGGAAGCCCAACGGCGTGAGCCGTGGGACCGGCGTGGCGACACGCGCGGCGGGTTTGGCCGTCCCGGCGTCGGCTCCGGCTTGGGAGCGCTTGTGTGCGCTTGTGTGGTGGCACGCTTCGGGGTTGCCCACACGCTGGCTTTCGCGCCGTCGCCACCGTCCCGGCGTCGGCTCCGGCTAGGGATCGCTGGTGTTGAGGCTGCGCTTCGGGGTTGCCCACACCCCGTCGCCGGACGCTCGCGTCGGGCATCCATGCCCTTTGGCTCGCTCGGCATTGGCTTCGCTCCGCCATCCTGGCTCCGCTTGCCACTGACGCCGTCTCCCGGGGCA
>JAFMIU010000105.1 GCA_017853835.1 Pirellulales bacterium
GGCGTGTTTGGCGTTTGATCGCATCGTCGGGCAAACGCACCGCGAGGTGGTGCGTGGAAGCCCAACGGCGTGAGCCGTGGGACCGGCGTGGAGGTGCGGGCGGCGTGTTTGGCGTTTGATCGCATCGTCGGGCAAACGCACCGCGAGGTGGTGCGTCCAAGCCCAACGGCGTGAGCCGTGGGACCGGCGCGGTGGTGCGGGCGGCGTGTTTGGCCCACCCGCTCCGTCAGCGGGCGGATGGCACCGTCAGGTGTGGGCCCCATGTTTCGGGGCGGTGCGGCGGCGTCTGGCCCGATGGCGGATAGGTGCTCGCCACCGCGTCGGCCATGAGTGCCGCCATCGCCGCCACGTCGTCGGCATGACCGGCAGCCTCGGCGAGGTTCGTCAGCTCGTGGGGGTCGGCGTCGTGATCGTAGAGTTCACGCCCGCGTCGGCCCTCGTCCCACTCCGTGTAGCGCCATCGCGGTGTGCGGAGCGAATACCCGACGAAGCGCGGCGTTCCCTCGGTTTCCGTTTTCTTCTTCGACGCCGCGCGCACCACCTGCGTGATCGCCCAGTTGCGGCCCGACGTCGACGGATCGGCAACCAGCGGCGCGAGATCCTGGCCCGGGAGGCCAGCCGGTGCCTCCAGGCCGCAGGCCTCGGCGATCGTCGGATAGACGTCGACCAGACTCACCGGCGCCGAGGCCACGCCCCCGGCCCGCCCCCGGCCCGGCCACGACACGATCAACGGCACCCGGCAGCTCTCCTCGAAGAGACTCATCTTCTGCCAGAGCCCATGCTCTCCGAGGTGGTAGCCGTGGTCGCTGGTAAACACCACGATCGTGTCGTCGGCAAGCCCGAGCCGATCGAGGGAGGCGAGCACGCGGCCCACCTGCGCATCCATGAACGTGACGCTCGCCGAATAGGCCTGACGGGCCTGGCGGCGCAGGTCGTCGCTCATGTCGTCCTGCTCCTTGTGGCCGCTGAGGAGTGCGGCTGCGGGAATGTCGGCCTTATCATCCGCCACGCCGGTCACAACCGGCATCTGCTCGGGCGGATACATGTCGAAGTAGGGTGTCCGAGGCGCCACGTAGGGCGTGTGCGGGCGGAAGAACCCAACCGCCAGGAAAAACGGCCGATCGGGATGCGCGGCACAGTCTTCCAACACCCGCTCGGCCCGGTCGGCGACCCGGCCGTCGGTGTGACGGTCATCGGGCTGCGGCGACGCATACCAGCTGAGCGTGCCGCCAAACTGCCTCGGCTTGAGCGAGAAGATCAGCGGCTCCTCCTCCAGGCGATCGACGCCCGCCGGATTGAACGCCGCCTCCCACGACGCCGGATCGTCGTGGCCCGCCGTGCCGATGCTGGTGGGCACGTTGAAGTGATAGAGCTTGCCAATTCGCGCGGCGAATCCACCCCGTCGCCGGTAGAGTTCGGGAAGGCTCGGATGCCCGGGAATCGTCTGCCGAAACACCTCGCCGTTTGACAGAATGCCGGTGGCGTTGGGATGCAGCCCGGTGAGAAACGAGTTGCGGCTCGGACCACAGAGCGGATAGCTGCAGTAGGCGCGATCAAACCGAACGCCGCTTGCGGCAAGCCGGTCGAGGTGGGGCGTTTTCACGAGCGGATCACCGTAGCAGCCAAGCGACGTGTTGAGGTCGTCGGCCACGATGAAGAGCACGTTCGGCGGTCGCGGTGCCCCCTCCGCGGCCGACGCGATCACTCCCAGAAACGCTGCCAGGATTCCGATGAGGGGCCGCATCGCGTCATTCCTTCCCGTCGAGTAGGTTTCTCACGGCGTCGTGAAGCCGCCCATTCGTGGCGAAGCCGTCGCCCGATTCGATCCTGTCGCGGCCCTGCCAATCGCTGAAGCGTCCGCCCGCTTCCGCCACCACCACCTCCACCGCCGCCGCGTCCCAGGCGTTGAGCAGCGGGTCGATCATGATGTCGGCACGGCCGGTCGCCACGAGGAGGTAGCCGTAGCCGTCGCCCCAGGTACGCACCACGCCGCATGCCGTTTCAAGCCGCTCGCGCGCAGCCCGTCCGGCCTGGGCGCCACCCGACCACTTGGCAAACGCCGTGAAGTCGCTGGAGCAGATCAACGCGCCGCCGAGGTCGGTCGTGGACGACACTCGGGCAGGTTCCGGCTCGCTTCCGGCACGCACATGCCACGCACCGCCGCCGCGGGCGGCGTAGACCAGTTCGTCGAGCGCCGGAATCGCGATCACGCCGAGCACGCCGCGTCCCTCGCGTCGGCAGCCAATGAGCGTGGCGTAGAGCGGAACGCCGCGGATGAACGACTTCGTGCCGTCGATCGGATCGACCACCCATTCGAAGCCCGACGTACCGGGCGTGCCGCCGGTTTCCTCCCCAAGAAACGCATCGTCTGGAAACCGGCCGAGGAGTTCCTTGCGAAGAATCGCCTCCGCGGCCCGATCGGCCTGCGTCACCGGCGACTGATCCGCCTTCGTGTCAACCTCGAGGCTGGGGCCGCCAAACCACGAGAGCGTGTCGGCCGCGGCGAGGCAGGCGGCTTCGATCGCGGCGGATAGCCTGGCGGCGATGTCAGGGGCCACCTCGGCGGTCATGGGCCCGCCTGATCACGATGGTGGCCGGCCGGCTCGGGCGCGAGAAACGACGACACGAGCAGCATTCCGGCTCCGATCACGAGCCAGGAGTCGGCGAGATTGAAGATCGGCCAGTCGAGCACTCCCGGAATCGTGAAGTGGATCCAGTCGCGCACCGCCATCACGGGTTGACCGAGGCGTTCGAGCGGGGCGTGCCAGGCCAGCCCTGGCAGGCCGAGGCGGTCGTAGAGATTGCCGACGATGCCGCCGACGATCAGGCCGAGCGCCATGAGAAGCCAACGGTCGCTCCGAGTGGCGGGGCGAGACACCAGAAACAGAATGCCCACGATCGCCGCCACCGAAACGGTTGCGAACACCGCCCCCATCCCCTGCCCCATGCCGAAGAGCGCGCCTTCGTTGAGGTTGGTTTCCAGGACGAGAACGCGCGGAATCAGCACGATCGGTCGCGACACGCCCGGCATGCCGAGTGTGGCAAAGATCTGGCTCTTCGATGCAAGATCCGCCACGGCGGCCACCGCCGTGACCACGAGAAACGACGGCCAGCCCGCGAGTTTTGAAGCCGTCATGCTCGTTTGGTACGTCAGAACCGGGATCGTTCAGCGCGGCTGCCGTGGCCGGCCGCCGTTTTCCATCTTTTCCGCACAGCGGATGCACATCGCCGCGAAGGGAATCGCTTCCAATCGCTTCTTCGCGATCACCCCACCGCACTCCTCGCACGTGCCGTACTTTTTCGCCTTGATGCGTTCGAGTGCCAGTTCGACCAGTTCGAGGGTTTCTTCCTCGTTGGCCATCAGGCTGAGCGTGAACTCCTGCTCGTAGGCATCGGAGCCGATATCGGCCATGTGGATCGGCATTCGCGAGAGATCCCCGTTGGCATCCGATCCCGAATGCCGCAGTGCGGCGTCGGCCATCGTCGTCACGTCGCCGCGCAGGCGGGAGCGAAGGGCTTCGAGGGTCGTGCGAAACGCCTTGAGTTCGGCAGCTTTGATCATGGGTGTCGACTCGCGTGGTGGGCCGGGAGCACTGCGAGCCACCCCGCACCCATGCCCCCGAGCCCCTGAAGACTAAACGAGCCTCGATGGACTGTCAAACTGGCAGTCGCCTCGGGCGAAAGCGGTCGCTCGGTCTATGCTCGATGCGCGCTCCTTGCTGCCTGGAGGGGCATGGCCTACCTTTGACACCTTCAGCGGCCGATACCGCTGTCAGAGTCCCCCCCGAACCCGCTTCATCGGCCGGTTCCTCGCGGGGGGTGTGGAGAGCTCTCGTGGCCGTCGCCGCTCGCACCGATCTCGCCTTCCAGCAGTGCATCGATCCGGCCTGCCGGGCCACGTTTTCGGTCGACGAGGTGCTCACATCGTGCCCGTCGTGCGGCAACCTGCTCGATGTCGAATACGACTGGGATCGGCTCCGGCCGCCGACGTCGTTTGAGTTCTTCGAGCGGAAATGGATGCGACGGAGCGACCCGCTCGCCTTCAGCGGCGTGTGGCGGTTTCACGAACTCCTCCCGTTCGCCCCGCGGGAAAGCGTGGTGACGATCGGCGAAGGCCAGACGATGTGCCCGCCCTCCGATGGCGTGGCGGCCTACGTGGGGGTGAATGCCGGGCGTCTGCACCTGCAGTATGAGGGCCTCAACCCGTCGGGGTCGTTCAAAGACAACGGAATGTCGGCGGCCTTCACCCACGCCCGGATGATCGGCGCCCGCCGGGCCGCCTGTGCGTCCACGGGCAACACGAGCGCGTCGCTCGCCGTCTACTGCGCCGTCACCCGCCTCATGAAGGCGATCATCTTCATCGGTTCCGGCAAGATCTCCTACGGCAAGCTCTCCCAGGCGCTCGACTACGGCGCGCTCACCATCCAGATCGCCGGCGACTTCGACGACGCGATGGCCCGCGTCAAGGAAGTGTCGAGCAAGATGGGAATCTATCTCGTCAACAGCGTGAATCCGTTCCGGCTCGAGGGCCAGAAGACGATCATGCTTCGCGTGCTCGAATCGCTCGGCTGGGAGGTGCCCGACTGGATCGTGGTGCCCGGCGGCAACCTCGGCAACTCCAGCGCCTTTGGCAAGGCCTTCGCCGAGCTTCGGAAGCTCGGCCTGATCGATCGGGTGCCCCGCCTGGCGATCATCAATGCGGCCGGCGCCAACACCCTCTACGAGCTCTATCACAAGCGGGGCCTCCGCTGGAACGGCGGCCGGGCCGATCTCTCGCCGGCCTGCCACTATTACGACGAGCTCGATCGCGACCAGAAGCGTGCCCACACGATCGCCAGCGCCATCGAAATCAACCGCCCCGTGAACCTCAACAAATGCCTTCGGGCGCTCGAGGTGTGCGACGGCGTGGTGCGCGAGGTGAGCGAACAGGAAATCCTCGACGCCAAGGCACAGGTCGGTGCCGGCGGACTCGGCTGCGAGCCTGCCAGCGCGGCGAGCGTGGCGGGGGCGAAGCAGCTCGTGGCGGAGGGGGTGATCGGTCGCGACGAGCGGGTGGTGTGCATCCTCACCGGCCACCAGCTCAAGGATCCGACCGCCACCGTCGCCTACCACACGACCGACCAAAAGCTCTTCAACGAAGTGCTCGGCAGCCGGGGTGTGAGCCGGGCGAGCTTCGCCAACCGGGCGGTGAGCGTCGGCAATCGCCTCGACGAGATCGTGCAGGCGATCGACCTCTATTCCTGACCGTGGCCGGCCTCCTGCTCCGGCCGCTTCCGTGGTGATCCCCGAGGAGGAATCCGTGCCTGCGAGTCCGCTTCGTCTTGTCGTTCATGGTGCCGCCGGCCGGATGGGGCAGCGGATCGTGGCCTGTGCCGCTGCCGACACCACGCCATGGCAGGTCGTGGCGGCCGTGGAGCGACCTGGCCATCCGCGGGAGGGCGCCGATGCCTCGGTGCTTGCCGGCCTGCCGGCGTCGGGCGTGACGATCGCGCCGTCCTGGGGCTGCCCGGCCGATGTCGTGATCGACTTCTCCCTGCCGGAGGCGGTGAGCGGGATCGTGGCGGCGTGCGTGGCGAAGCAGGTTCCGCTCGTCGTGGCCACGACCGGCCTCGAGGATCCGGAGCGTCATGCGATTGCGGCAGCGGCCACGGTGATCCCGATCCTTCAGTCGCCGAGCATGAGCCTGGCGGTCAACATCGCGATGGATCTGGTGGGCCGCGCCGGCACGCTGCTCTCCCGCGTCGGCGGCCGCACCGACGTCGAGATCATCGAGTGCCACCATCGCCACAAGGAGGATTCTCCGAGTGGCACGGCGCTGAAGTTTGGCTCGATCGTGCAGCAGGCCATGGGGCAGACGCGGTCGGCCCATGGTCGGGAGGGGCGGCCCGGTGCGCGACCGGCCGACGAGATCGGTTACCACGCCGTTCGCGCCGGCGACAATCCCGGCGAGCACACCATCCTCTTCGGCATGGACGGCGAGTCGTTTTCGGTGAACGTGCGGGCGACGAGCCGCGACTGCTATGCCCGGGGGGCGTTGGCGGCAGCGGCGTTTCTCGTGGGGAAGCCGGCCGGCCTCTACTCGATGCGCGACGTGCTCGGGATCGACTGAATTGGGGCCGCTTCAAACGCCGGCTTGTCCTTTGTGGGGCGATCGGAGACCATGAATGTTGTCTCCAGACGATGGGCGACGGGGAGGGAATTTATGGGTGACGCCTCCGGTGGTGAACGCGACGCCTTGGCCAGGTCTGATGCGTTGGTCGCGTCGCTTCGCGCTCTCGCGGATCAATCGCCCGTGATGATGGCAGTTGTGAACCGGGATCTACGGTTCACCTTCGTCAACGCCCGCTATGCGGCGATGTTTGGGAAGCAGCCCGGCGACCTGATCGGAAGACATCCCCGCGACGTCCTCGGGGAGAAGGTGTTTTCCGAGTGCGGCCCTCGGATGCAGGCGGTTCTCGATGGCGAACCCCAGGAGTACGAGCTTTTCCTCCCGGCGACCGCCTCGGGCCCGATGACGGTGCTCGTGCGGTATGCCCCCGAGCGTGATGCGGAGGGAGAGGTCATTGCTTTTCTCGCCATCATCACAGACATCACTCGCCGCATCGAAGCCGAGCGCGACCGTGACCACCACAAGGCTCTCCAAACTCATGCGTTCAAGATGATGCCAGATGCGGTGCTCGTGTGCGATGCCGACATGCGTGTCGTTGTTTTCAATCATGCTGCGGAGCGGCTGATGGGTTACAAGGCTCACGAGCTCGTGGGGCGGCCGCTCCGAGATTTCGCGGCGACTCGTCCCGATGGGCGAAAAATTCCCCTCCCGGATCAGATTCGCGAGGCGGTCGCTCACGCAGACACGGCGTGTATAACGGGCTGGCGAGTTCGGGCCGATGGCAGCAGGTTCTTCACCCGCACGTCCATCGCGGTGATTCGCGACAATGAAGGTGCTGTTCGCAACTACATTTTTTCCCCCCGGGATGCCACTGCCGACGCGTTGACGGAATATCAGTCGGCCTTCAAACGCTTGGTGATCGACGGTCTTGATCTGGCTCTGATTGCCTGGGACGACGGTGGCGTCAGGGTCTTTAACGAGGCCGCGGAGCGTCTGCTCGGACGTGATGCTGCTGGAGTGATCGGCAGAGCCGGTCTCGTGGACTGGCTCGAGCCCGAGGAGGTGAACGCGCGAGCCGACGCCCTGTCGACCGAGCTCGGACTGAGAATCGAGCCGGGTATGGACGTGTTGGAAGCCATGCCACGCCGGACAGGAAAGGACGTGTTCGAATGGACCTTCATTCGGCGGGACGGGAGCCGGGTGCCGGTCATCTTCACCGTGACTGCCGTGACGAGCGCGGACGGCAGCAACGTGGGCTTCATGGGGATCGCCACCGACCTCACCGCGGCAGTAGAGGCCCAGCAGGCCCTTCATCGCGCGGAGCAAGCCTATGCCTCGCTCGTCGAACAGATGGGCGACCTGCTCTATGAGGCCGACGTGCGCACGATGGCCACCACCAGCATCCACGGGGCGGTGGAGTCCCTGACGGGCTACACCTCCGAAGAGTGGCGCGCGTGCCCGTCGCTTTGGCTTGAATCGCTCGACCCTGGCGATCGCGAGACCGTGCTTGGCAGGATTGCGTCTGACGGCAAGGACGGTGTCGACGGCGTCTGTGAATATCGCTTTCGTCGGAAGGACGGCTCGGTGGTGTGGTGCTTGGATCGCTACCACTGGCGACGCGACGCGTCCGGCACCATCACCGCCATGGTCGGCATTGTGACCGACATTTCCGCGCGGAAAGCGGCGGAACAACGCCTCGCCGAAAGTGAGGAGCGATTCCGTTCGATTTTCGACCACTCGCCTGATCCCTCCGTGATCGTCGCCGTCGACGACGGCCGGTTCCTCGACTGCAACCGGGCAGCAGAACGCCTTCTCCGAGGGTCGCGCGAGGAGATCGTCGGCCGTTCGTTAATCGACCTGTCGGCTCCGATGCAGGCAGATGGCCGTCCAGCGGCGGAGGTGGCCAAGGAGCGAATGGCGTCGATTTCTGAAAGAGGAGAGTTGTCGTTCGAGTGGATTCACCGCCGCCTCGATGGAACGCCAGTCGATGTGCTCGTGTCGGCATCGAAAGCGATGGTCGATGGTCAGCCCGTGTTTATCGGGCTCTGGCGCGACATCGGCCCGCAAAAGGCCGCCCAAGAGGCGCTTCACTCGGAACGGGATCGGCTCGAACAGCTCGTGCAGGAGCGCACCAGCGCGCTGAGGTCGGCCTTGTCGACGGCAGAGGCCGCTTCCAAAGCCAAGACAGACTTCCTGGCGAACATGAGTCACGAGGTGCGGTCGCCCATGGCCGCGATTCTCGGCTACGCCGATCTCCTTGGGTCGTCCGATGCGACGGCGGCCGATCGTGATGCCGCCAGCCTGGCGATCCGCCGCAACGGCGAGCATCTCATGGAGGTGATCAACGACATTCTCGAGCTGTCCCGGATCGAGGCGGGCAAGCTGCCGGTTGAGCCTGCGGTGTGCTCGCCCTGGCACGTCGTGCAGGCCGTGACCGCGACCTATCGGGTGTTGGCGGCCGACAAGGGCATCACCATCACGGTGGAGACCCGTGGACTCGTCCCGGCGCGGATCACCACCGACCCTCGCCGTCTGCGGCAGATTCTGATGAACTTCCTGAGCAACGCCGTGAAGTTCACCGACGCCAAGCAGAAAGTCGTCGTGGGCTTGTCGGTTCGCGACATGCCTCGGGCTGTTTGCTTCGAGGTGGCTGACACGGGGATCGGCATGAGTCCCGCGCAGTTGGAGAAGGTTTTTGCGCCCTTCGAGCAGGCAGATTCATCGACCACGCGACGGTTTGGTGGCACTGGTCTCGGTCTGAGCATCAGCAAGGGGCTTGCCGCCGCCCTCGGGGGCACGATCGAGGCGGAGAGCGCTCCTAGCCAGGGAAGCACCTTTCGAGTGGTGTTGCCGCTGCCGGCCGATGTGCCGCTCGTGACCGGGGAAAGTGTGATGGCTGACATCGAAAGCGAGGACTCGACATCGATCGATTCCGCACTCACGGGTCGGGTGCTGCTCGTGGAAGACAGCCCCGACCTTCAGCGGCTGATGACCCTGTGGCTGAAGCGGGCCGGACTCGATGTGTCGGTGGCGATCAATGGCCGCGAGGGCGTCGAGGCGGCCATGAAGGAGACGTTCGACGTGGTCCTCATGGATGTCCAGATGCCCGAGATGGATGGGATCGAGGCGACGGCTGCCCTGCGACGGAGCGGCTATCGCCGTCCGATTATCGGGCTCTCGGCCCATGCGATGCCTCATGATAGGGAGCGGTTTCTCGGGGGCGGGATGACCGACTACCTTTCCAAGCCGGTGGAACTTCCGTTGCTCCTGGCCACTCTGCGGCGGCATCTTTCCTGACGCGGCCTCGGGCACGGTGTGACGTGCTGAGCGATCGCCGATCATGACGACGGCGAAAGCATCGCCGCTGTTTCGTCCCTGCCTGTGCCCGTTTCGTCACATTTCTGTGTCGAGCACATTGAACGCTCACACGGACTCCCTACGCTGTTGCGAGAGGCGTCACTCACTTCCCGTGCAAGGTAAGGATCGCTGCCATGTGGGTTTTTCAATCTCCGCTGTCGCGCTCTCCCTCCCTCATCGCGTTGAGCGTCGTTGCGGCGACGCTCGTGTTTTCCGCGAAGGCTTCGGCCCAGGCGACTGCCGTGACCGTCAGCGGCACGACGTACAGCCAAACCTTCGACTCGATGACGAGCAGTGCCTCGGCCGCGCTCCCAACCGGCTGGTCGATCTTTCGGAGCGGCACCACCGCAGCGTCCGTGCCGGTGACCTACACCTCGGGCTCGAATACCACAGCCGTCACGCAGCTCTACACGACCGGCACTCCGACGGCCGGTGGGGCCTACCTTTGGGCTCCCACGGCTAGTGGCACCGACAAAGCGATCGGATTCATCAGCAGTGCCAGTTATCCCGGTCCATCCACCAGCTCGGCTAGTTCACCGCTCGCGATTCTCTTTGGATTCACGAACACGACTGGGTCCACGATCACGAACCTCGACCTCGCCTGGAACTACGAGCGGTACAAACAGAACACTCGCACCCAGAGCTGGGAGTTCTACACCTCCACCGATGGTGCGACCTGGACGGCCAACTCGCTGGGCAACACCACCTACACGGGCACCGGCACCTCGATGTACAGCCCGCCGGAGTCGATCCCGACGTCGCTCTCCATCCCCAGCCTGAGCATCTCCAACGGCTCCAACTACTACCTCCGCTGGAGCTTCGTGACGACCGGGAGCTGGAGCAACTCGCAGGGTCTGGGTATCGACAACGTCACGATGAACCTCACCACGTCGGGCGGGAGCACCGACCTCTACTGGGATGGCGCGGCGGGCTGGAACGCCACCGCCCCCGGCACTGGCGGCAGTGGCGCATGGACCAATGGATCGGGCTCGTGGGATGCCTCGCAAAAAGCCAACTTCGGCGGGACGGCCGGCACCGTGACCGCCGGGATCGTCACGGCCTCAAACGGGTTGTCTTTTGCCACCACCGGCTACACGCTCACCGGCGGCACGATCACCCTCGGGGCCGCGTCGGCCGGCTTGAACGCGAT
>JAFMIU010000006.1 GCA_017853835.1 Pirellulales bacterium
GTGCCTACGATCTCGGCGGCGGCAAGGCGGCCTACTTCCAGTCGGGCAGCCTGCAGCTCGTCGTGGTGCCTGAGCCGACGATCGTGTTCTCGTCCTTGGCCGGCCTGGCGACATTGGTCATCATGCGAACGCAGCAGCGTGTTCGGGATCGGCATACACCCTCATCGTGATCGTTCTCCGCTGGATAGCGATTGCTCCGAGGGTCGCATCGACGACGTCCCGGATGCATTGGTCTGCGCCAGCATTCCATGGGCGGCCTTTTCGATGCGTCGCTCTCTGCCATTTCGTTGACCACCATCGAACGAACTGCGAGCGTAGATGAGACGTACAGACGCACGGGCCTTCGTGACGACACTCTCCCTATGACCACCCCTGCTCCACACTCCGGCGTTCCGATTCGGCGTCGCCGACGTCGCGGCATGCGGCTCGTCATGGAGCGGCTGGAATCGCGGCACGCGTTGTGCGCAGGAACCGTTTTTCCCGGGCTGATTCAGCCTGATCAGCCTTCATCAGGCGATGGACTGACATCGCTTTCGACCGCCGCCGACACGTGGGACGTGAGCCATTCGTTCGACGTGCTGCTGGCGGCTCCGACCGGCACGCTCTCGACGCTCGACGGCACCACCACCGCCACCGCCTCGGCCGCCAACGGACTGCCCGATCTCCACAGCCTGCCCGGGGCCCCGACGGCGATCTATCTCGACTTCGACGGCCATGGTTCCAATGGCGCCTACGACGTCGACGGCGACCCGACCACGTTCAATGCCGCCGAGGTGGCGTCGATCACCGAGGCTCATCGGCAGACGTCGGCCTACTTCGCAATGTTCGATGTCGACGTGACGACCGTCAAGCCGACGGTGCCGTATGCCTGGATCGTGATCAGCAACGACATCTCGGGCGGCACGAGCTATGTCGATGTGTTCCCCAACTCAAAGCCTGAATCCTGGGTCAGCAGTGCCACCGCGGAGTCGCGGGCGTCGGGCATCGCCCACGAGCTTGGCCACAACTTTGGCCTGTTGCACCAATCGGAATACGATCTCCTCGGCAACAAAACGAGCGAGTATTCCAACGGCTACGATTCGCTGCACGGCTCGATCATGGGCGTGGACTATCGCCAGGACGTGCACAAGTGGTTCATCGGCCATCCTGGCAGCTCGGCAAGCGCCCTGCAGGACGACATCGCGGTGATCGCGAACGCGATCAAAAAGTACCAGCCTTCCGGCGGTGACGGCTTCCGAGCCGACGATTATGGCGGAACCATCGCCACCGCGTCGGCCCTGACGGCCGTCAACGGCGCTCGCTCGGCCGACGGGATCATCGAGCGGATGAGCGATGTCGACACGTTTTCATTCACCGCTGGAGCCGCGGGAGCGGTGATCTCGGTCGTGCCCACCAAGCCTTCCGGCCTCGACGCGAAGGTGGAAGTGTTTGACGCCTCGGGCGGGCTGGTGGCAGCGAGTGACGGCGACACCAACGAGCAACAGATCGTGCTCACGGTGGGTACCGGCACGTGGTATGTGTCGGTGTCGAGCCACGGCAACTATGGCGACCTTGGCATGTACGATCTGTCGGTCAACGACCTGCCCGACGGGTGGGCTTCGGCCGACGTTGGCAAGGTCGGCCTCCTCGGTGACGCGGGCTTCGGCGCGGGAACGTTTACCCTGACGGGGGCCGGAGCCGCCGTTGGCGGCACGTCCGATGCGTTTCGCTTCGCCTGGCAGACGCTCAGCGGCGATGGCTCCATCACCGCGCGTGTAACCGGCGTTCAAAACACGAACGGCTGGGCGAAGGCGGGAGTTGAGATTCGCGAGTCGCTTGCCGCCAACTCCAAGCATGTGGCAATGGTGATGACCGCCACGCAGGGGCCGCAGATGATCTCCCGATCATCGACGGGCGGGTCATCGAGCACCGTCAATGGAACGGCGGCTCCCTTTTCGGCCACATGGGTGCGGCTCGTCCGGGCCGGAAACGTAATCACCGCCTTCCGCTCGGCCGACGGCGCATCGTGGACGACGGTCGGCACGGTCACCGTGTCGATGGGATCGACCGTGTTGATTGGGCTCTTGAGTTCCGCCCAATCCACGTCGAAGCTCAGCAAGGCCACCCTCACGAACGTCGCGTTCACCGGTGCGATCAATGCCCCGGATGTGATCGGCTCACTGGCGGCCCCATCGGGCGTTTCGGTCCGCCAGGGGGGCGGCTCATCGTTCGTGGTGTCGTGGCAGCCGGTGGCAGGGGCGACGGGCTACGAGATCGAGCGATCCGACAACGGGGTCGATTTCACTTCCGCCTTCACCGCGACATCGTCCGCGACGTCCTGGACCAACACCGGCCTGCCCGGTGCGATGCGGTATTTCTATCGGGTGCGATCGATCGGCTCGACCGGCCGCTCGGCCCCGTCGGCGGTGACCAGCCTCGTCAACCGCCCCAGCCCCGTGAGCGATGCGGCGGTCACGTCGCTCTCCAACTCCCAGCTCGTCCTCAACTGGATCGAGACGAGCGGCGAGACCGGCTACCGGATCGAGCGATCGACCGACAATGTCACGTTCACCCAGATTGCCACCGTTGGCGTCAACGTGCCGAGTTACACCGCCGGCGGCCTGGCAGCCGGGACCACCTATTGGTTTCGGATCTCGCCCACGAGCCCGAACGGTGATGGCAATGCGGTGGTGGTGTCTGGAAGCACGACCGGCACGCAGGCCGTGAGCGACCTCGCCTTCACCGCGAAGTCTTCCTCGGCCATCGACCTTGAATGGACGGGACTCTCCAATGCAACGGGGTACCGGATCGAACGTTCGAGCACCAGCACCTCGTTCACGGCGTTGGCCACGGTTTCCGCCGGAACGGTTTCTTACCGCGATACGACGGTGTCGGCGCTAGGGAAGTACTACTACCGCGTGGTGGCCATCAACGGCAGCACCGAGGCCGCCCCGTCGCCGACGATCTTCACCGCCGCCCCGGCAATGCTCGCGCTGCCCATTCCGTGGACGGCTGCCGATGTCGGCAGCGTGGCTGGCGAGGGGGCGACCGGACGGCAATCGGGCACGTTCATCTCCGTGGCGAGTGGAACGGCCATCGGTGGATCCGCTGATTCGTTTCGGTTCACGTCGCAGCCTCTTGTCGGTGACGGAACCATCACTGCCCGAGTGTCATCGCTCGAAAACACCGGGAGCTGGGCCAAGGCGGGTGTCATCATCCGCGAGTCAACCGACCCGAATGCGAGGCAGGCGGTGATGGCGGTGTCGGCCGCCAACGGCATCGTCTGGCAGTATCGGCAGAACGTGGGCGGCTTTGGCGTCGTCGTCGCCGGCCCCACCAGCCAGGCTGCCCCAGCCTGGATCCGGGTGGTGCGCGAGGGCACCCGCTTCACGGGATCGTGGTCGCCCGACGGCACCACATGGACGGAGGTCGGCAGCATCACCATCAACATGAGCTCTTCGGCCCTGGTCGGCCTCGCCAGCACCAGCGACGCCGCGACGCGGCTCAATCGTGTGGAGTTCACCGATGTGGCGGTCAGCAACACGGCCCCCACGGTGGCGACGGCCGCCGCCGCCACGATGGCGTCCGCCGGCACCACCGCCACGCTCTCGGTGCTGGGCGCCGACGACCACGGCGAGCCAAACCTGACCTATCGCTGGACGGCCCAGGGCCCCGCAGCCGTGACGTTCTCGGGGAACGGCACGAATGCCGCGAAGGATGCCGTCGCGACGTTTTCCAAAGCCGGCACCTACACCCTCACGGCCACGCTCACCGATTCCAGCGGCCTGACGGCCACATCGGCCGTGTCCGTGACCGTGGCACAACGAATCTCGTCGATCACGGTCACGCCTGGCACAGCCACGCTCGTGGCCGGTCTCACGAAGCAGTATTCCGCGACGGCCGTCGACCAGTTCGGCTCGTCCCTCGCTCCGCAGCCTTCCCTCACATGGCTTGCCATCGGTGCAGGCACCATTTCATCGACCGGCCTCTTCACCGCGCCGGCGACGGCGGCGATCACCACCATTACCGCCACGGCCCAGCTCGTGACCGGCCAGGCAACCATCACGACGACCAATCTGGAGATCGTGGTCGCGGCCGGTCAGACGACGACCGAGCCGGGAGGCCGCTCCGGCATCGCGACCCTCTTCAAACGCGGCGGTGGAACGCTCGTGCTGACGGGGGCCAATGCCCACTCCGGGGGCACGGTCATCGAGGAGGGGGTCGTGGTCGTGCAAAACCAGGCCGCCCTTGGCAGTGGGCGACTCGAGGTGCGAGCCGGCGCGCGGTTCACCCTCGACATCGGCCTCGACGAGCTCGTCGTTCCCTCGATCGTGATCGATCCCACGAGCCGAATCGACCTGGGAGCAGGTCGGCTGACCGTGGCCTCTGGATTGACCGAGGCAGATGTCCGCCGCCTCCTGCTTGATGGCCGCGGTGCGGGGGGCTGGGATGGTGCGAATGGAATCATGTCACGCGCCGTCGTGCCAGGGAGCCGGGAGCTGGGGTATGTCGTCGATGCCGGCCTGGTGACGATCGGCTATGTCGCCCCGGGCGACACGAACCTCGACGGCGTCGTCGACGTCGCCGACATCGCCAACTTCGTGTCCAACATCGATTCCCCGAGCGCCGCCGGGTTTGGATGGGCGGATGGTGATTTCAACTACGACGGCATCGTCGACCAGCTCGACCTCTCCGCCTTCCTTGGCGAGGGGCTCTTCGACCAGGGCCTGTACCTTTCGGCCGCCGATGCCGCATTTGCGGCCCTCGGCCGGAACTAGCGGAACGGTGCCCCTTGGAGCCGGAAATACTCTTACGACGTCGCCCCACTCTTTTTTCGCACGCCACCATGCATCTGCCCGTTCGTCTTCACCGCATGACCACGGCCGGCCTCGCCGCCGTAGCCGTGGCGATGGCCATCGCTGGCCCCATCCGTCCGGCGGCCGGCCAACCGGCCAAGCCTCCCAACATCCTGCTGCTCTACGTCGACGATCTTCGGTACGACGGGCTGGGTGCCACCGGCCACGACTTCGTTCAGACGCCCAACATCGACCAGCGGATTGCAGGCCGAGGAATGAACCTCGTCAACTCGTTCGCCACGTGCCCTCTCTGCTCCCCATCGCGGGCCTCGTTGATGACCGGCCAGTATCCCGAGACCCATGGCCTTGATCGCAACGATCAGGTCAACGCCGTACCCGACGAGCGACTGCCCATCTACCAGAAAACGCTTCAATCCGCCGGGTATCGCACCGGCCTCGTGGGCAAGTGGCACATGGACTCCTATTTCGAACCCCGCGCAGGATTCAACTACTGGGCGGCGTTTCAGGGGCAGGGCACCCACACGAATCCCCAGCTGCGGGTGAAGCAGGATGCGACTGCGGTCCGCACGGTCAACGAGACCGGGTACACCACCACGATCCTCACCAACTACGCCCTCGACTTCCTCAAGGACTACGGAACGGGAGGCAGCCGCACCGAACCTTTCGCCCTGACGCTGTCGTTCAAGGCGGTCCACGGCCCCCACGGCGACCAATACACCCAATCCGGAGGCCTGTATGCCGGAGAAACCATCGACCGCCCGCCAAGCGCCCTGGCCACCTACGGAGGGCTGGACATCAACGCGGAAAAGCCGGCGTTCAGCCGTCCTGGGTACGGTGGCCTTCATCCCAACGACACCATGGGCAACAGCCAGCAGATCAGCCAGATGGAGATGCTGCACGACATCGACACCAACATCGGTCGCGTGCTCGATGCGCTCGAGGCGAAGGGGCTCGACAACAACACGCTCGTGATCTTCACGAGCGACAACGGCTTCTTCTGGGGTGAACATGGCCGGGGCGACAAGCGGCTCGCCTACGAGGAGTCGATCCGCGTGCCCCTCCTCGTCCGTGGCCCGGGCATTCAACCCGGCCAGACGTCGGACGCGCTCGTGACCAACATCGATCTCGCCCCCACGATTCTGAAGGCGGCGGGGCTCGGCATTCCCGGCACCATGCAGGGCAAGCCGCTCAACGGTGTTCTCAGCGGTTCCGCCGGGCCGACCCGCGACGCCGTCTTCGCGTCATATCGCCAGGAGTTGAAGTATCCGGAAATCCCGAGTTGGGATGCCGTGCGAAGCCAGTCTCACCTCTATCTCACGTATCCCGACCTCGGCTCGAGTTACGACGAACTCTACGACCTCGCTGCCGATCCGTATCAGATGAACAATCTCCTGCGGCCCGGCCCGATCAACGCTCTTCCCATCGGCACCCAGCAGGCGCTCGACACCGTGCAGACACAGTTGCACCAGCTTCGACGCGAGGCCACCAGCGTCAACCCCTTCACGCGGCAGATCATCCCCGGAAGCGCGACCGATTTCACGCTCACCGAAGGGGGCGTGGTCCGGAGCGATACCGACATGCGGGTCGGCGCCGTCGTACCCCTTACGGGCACCGATGCCGGCCGTTCTGCCATCCTCGCGTACGAACTCCCGCGGCTCGACGATCCGTCGCTCCTCGAACGAGCCTTCGTGAGTTTTCACATCGTCCGACAGACCGGAAACGTGAGCACCGTTCATGCCGACCTCTGGGCGATCGGCATCACCGAGACCGCGACTCCGCTCACGGAATACCTCGAGGCCGACGCCGAGAAAAACCTCGCCAACCGAGCCGACAACGTCAAGCTTCAAGACAACATCATCACCTCTGGCCAGCACCTGGCTCGCACCTTCTCCAACGACAAGGCGTCGGTCGTTCTGGCTGATTACCTCCGCACCTTCTACGAGGCACACCCCGACTATGCCGGTGGGAGCTTCCTTCAGGTTCGGCTGAACCCCGACCGCGACCTGGGCAACGCCTCGATCGGATGGGATATCGCGGCGATGGAGACGCCGACGAGTGCCACCGATGCCACGCCGTATTACTTCCGCCAGCCAGCGCTGGTGTACGAACTCGGCGTACCAGCCACGATCACCATCGACGTTTCGAGCGGCGTGCAGACCCAGAGCCAGGCGGGGCACAGCCTGTTTTCGGGCGTGCATCCCTTCGAAAAAAAGGGAGCGGGAACCCTCGTGATCGACCGGGCCAACACGCTCTCGGCCGGCATGACGATCCGGGAAGGCGCCGTCACGCTGGCTCACCCCCGCGGACTCGAGCACAGCAGCGTAACGCCGATCGCCGGAGGAATCATGACGGTCGCCCCGCACCAGACGACGGTCGTGGGCGGCCTTGATCCCACGGCAGGCGGCCTTGTGGATGTCGGAAGCGGTCGGGTGACCGTGTCCGAGGGTCTCTCGGCGGTACGGCTGCTGTCGGCAATCCTATCGGGCCGGGGTGAAGGCCCCTGGAACGGCACGTCTGGCATCACCTCGAGCATTGCAGCCGCTGAGGTGGCCCAGGGAGAGGATCGTTCGATTGGATGGCTCGACAACGGCGACGGGTCGGTCACCTTCGCCTACGCGGCCCCTGGAGACGCAAACCTCGACTGGTCCATCGACCTCCTCGATTTCAGTGACTACCTCGCCTCCGCCACCTATGATTCCCTGAAGTTCGCGGGCTGGTCGGGTGGCGACTACACCTATGACGGATTCGTGGATGCCACCGACGTCGCCCTGGCACTCGGGACGGGCCTTTTCGACAGGGGTTCCTACGCCCCCCTGTCGCTCCCGTCGGGGGCGGCCGTGGCCGTCCCAGAACCGTCCAGCCTCGGACTCCTGGCCGGGGTGGTGGTCGCCGCCATGGCGGCCCGCCGTGGCTTTCGGCCGAAGGAAGGGGGTTGATTGGCACTCTTTCCCGGAAAACCGGAAGATATGGCGAGCGTGAGACTCCTCACGCGGGGAATGCACTCCACCCGACCGAGGGGTCGTGATGACCGAGCCGTCCGGCCCCGACCATGAACTCTTCGTCGGGCTGATCACCACCAACTACGACCATCTTCGGCGCTACATCTACAGCCTCCTGCCCCACGAAGAGGATGCAAAGGATGTGCTGCAGGAAGTGTGCGTCGCGATCTCGCGGAAGTTCGCGGAGTATGACCGTTCGCGACCGTTTCTGCCATGGGCCTGTGGCTTTGCCTATCTCAAGGTGCTGAAGTTTTATGAGCAACAGCGTCCCCGACGCATGCTTCGGCTGCCAACCGAGGTGCTCGAACTTCTCGCAACGGCCCGTGAGCAGGAGGAGCCTGCTCTGCTCGAGCGGCTTGCCGCCCTCGACCGTTGCCTTGAAAAACTCCCCAACCGTGATCGAAAGCTGATCCAGGCCCGATACGTCGACCGGACTCCGGTAGACGACATTGCGGCAGCTTTCTCACAAAGCCGACGCACCATGTTTCGCAATCTTGAGCGGATCCGTCGACAGCTCTTCGACTGCATCGATCGTTCCGTCGTCCTCGAAGGCTCTCCATGACCCGGGATTCTCTGAACGAGTTGCACACGCTCCTTTCGGCCGTCGTCGATGGCACGGCGTCGGAGATGCAGTGCGCCGACCTCACCAAACGGCTTGCCGAAGACGCCGAGGCGCGGCGATTCTACCTGCGTTACCTCGACATGTCGGCGGGCCTCATGGGCCGGGTGCCGCCGGTGCCAGCCTCGTCGACCCGTCGCGGCCCCTGGTTCGCGATCCTCACCTCGTCGCTGATGGCTGCTTCGCTCCTGGTGGGCTGGTTTGTTTCGGCGAGCGCCCGTCGGAATGAAACGCCAGCCATCGACGGTTCCGTTCCATCGGCCGGGTCGACCTTGCCTCTTGGCTACGTGGCGACAATCCTCTCGGCAAGCCCCACCGCCACCCTCAACGACCAGCCAATCTCGCCCGGCATGCGACTGCTCCCGGCTGCCTATGTCCTCGCGAATGGGAGCCTGGAAATCCAGTTCGACGGCGGCTCCAGGATTCTCTTCGACGGAACGTCACGATTCTCCCTCGTCTCACGGCGACGCGTGACGATCGAACAGGCCACGTTCCTGTTCCGGGGCGATCCGTCGTGCGAAACGATCGAGATCGCCACGCCTCGCTCGATCCTCAGGGACATCGGCACCGAGTACGCAGCGGTGATCGACGGAGCGTTGGAGGAGGTTCATGTGTCGGACGGCTCCGTCCAACGCTCCGCAGAAGGCCATTCCTCGCCGTCGCTGACGGAGCTCATCGAGGCGGGCGCCGCGAGGCGATACGAATCGCTTTCGCAACGCGGCGTTGCCATTCCGCTCAATGCGGCGCTCATCGCCCTGTCCTTGGACGCACCGGTGGCAGCCGATGAGTCCGACAACCCGACCGCGTATGACGGCTTCAAGCAGGGCGCCGACGGAATCCAGGGCCTGCAGTCGGGTTACGGATGGTCTGGACCATGGCTTTCGCGGAAGGATTCGTCGTTGCGGCTCTGCTCTCCGGGACTGGCCGGTGAGGGGTCGGTGTCGCTACGTCACGCCCCGCCCGGGAGCGACGGCTCGGATGGGAATGTTTCAGCGGCCCACCGGAGGCTCGACACGCCGATCGACCTGTCGAAGGATGGCATCTATTACCTGCGGTATCTCGTTCGCCGGGGTCCGGTCGGCAAAAAAAGGGAGCACCGCGCCATGATCGTGCTTCGAACGCATGGCGTGTCGCTCGACGACGAGGAGCGAAATCTTTCCTTGATCCAAATCGCCCTTCGCAAGCACGACTCGGCGCTCGTGCGGCTCGGCGAAGCAGTCTCCCGCGCATCGCTTCCGCAAGTTCCCGATCAAACCTACGCCGTGGTCGCAAAGATCGTCGCCGGTAGTACCAAGCCCGATCAGGTCCTGGTGCGGCTGATGGCGATCGATCAGCTCGCCGAGCCCGATGAGCCGAGCGACTGGTCGCTGGTCAGCGACAGCGTTGAGACCGACATGCTGCTCGACACACTGTCGCTGGAGTCGACCAGCGACGGTCAGATCGAGTTTGGCGACATCTGCATCGGTCCATCCTGGAAAAGTGTCTCGCTTCCCCGCACTCCTCTTCTCTCCAAGGGCACTCCCCAATGAGTCAGTTCATGAACGCTTCCTTCAACCGAGCCGTCGGTCCGATGGCCGATGGTCGGCTCGCACGCATGCTCTCCCTCGTCGCGCTGGCCACCGTCGTCGCGTGCCTGGCCCATCCGGCGATGGCCGCGAGTGGTTCCTGGTCGGCCACCACGAGCGGAAACTGGGGCGACTCGGCCAACTGGCTCAATGGCACGGTCGCCGACGGTGATGGATCGACCGCCACGTTTGCCACCGACATCGTCACGGACGTTGCCGTGTCACTCGATGCGCCGCGCACGTTGTCTGGAATCACGTTTGGCGATGCAGACCCCCTGACGCCGGCCACGTGGACGATCGACAATGCGGGCAACCCTGCGAATACCCTCACCCTCACCACCACCGCTCAGCCGGTGATCACGGTGCCCCTTGACACGGCGGCGACCATCTCGGCCGACGTCTACGGGTTGAGCAACATCACTCGTTCTGGTTCCGGCACGCTCACCCTCGCTGGAAACGTGATACTCGGCACCGGCAGCACCGGAAAACAGTTTTTTTTCAGCAGCGGCACGACCAACCTCACGGGTCCGTCCGTCGAAACGCAGAAGTTCGTAATCCAACAAGGCGCAAGCGTCAACTGGTCGGCCGGGCTCGGCACGCTTGGCGGAACCGACTATTTTTCCGTCGGCACCGCGTCGAGCGGCACCTTCACGCAGACCTCCGGCACGATCAACTACGCCACCTCGGCAGGCTGGGGCGTGAATGTGGGCAACTACGCTCCCAATGGCGGCATCATGACCGTGAGCGGCGGCAGGTTCAATCTCTCCGGTCCGGCCGCAAACCTCTACATTGCGGCGGGGTTCACCGGCACGCACACGACGGTCACAAGCGGCACCCTGCTGGTCACCGGTTCCGGCGTCTTCAGCTTTGCCGGAGGCGGTGAGATCAAACTGACGAACACGTCGAACCAGACGGGTGCCATTCATGTCACGTCGGGCGGCGTCTTTCGTCTCAACGGCAAGACGATCAAGTCCGGGAGTGGATCGTCGACACTCCTGATCGACGACGGAACACTGCAGCTGTCCGCCACCAACAACGCCATTTTCGGCGCGAGCCTCGGCACCACGATCGGCGCTGGCGGTGCGACGATCGACACCAATGGAGTATCGGGAAGCTCTGGTTCGGGCCGGATCAGCGGCGCTGGCACGCTCACGAAGATCGGATCGGGCACGCTGACGCTCCAGGTGTCGAACACTGCCTTCACTGGCAAAACCGTGGTCGGTGGGGGCGTGTTGCAGATCAGCAACAACAACCAACTGGGCGTCAATCCCGCCGCTGTCGTGGACGATCAGCTGACGCTTTTGAACGGCGGCATTCTGCGATCGAGTACCTCCGTCACGCTCAATGCCAATCGTGGAGTCACGATCGGATCGGGGGGCGGCTCGCTCAATATCAACGGAGGCGTCCTGATCTACGAAGGGCGTTTTTCCGGCGCGGGAGAAACCTTGACCGTCATAGGAGCAAGCGGCCTTAACATTTCAAACACAACCGGCATCCCGACGAACGTCAACTGGGATCTCTCATCCAACAATAATGTCCGAACGTTCTTCGCTGGAAGCGATGCCCTCGGCACGGGCTCGGTGCGGGTGCGAAGCGGGGTCAGGCTCGTCAGCCAAAACGTGGCGCCCACGGGTGGCCAGGTGACCAACGCCGTCACCCTCGACAGCGGCGCCGGCATTACCGCGCGGATCACCGCCGGCGCCGTGACCTACACCAACGTCACCCTCCCGTCCGCCGGCTCGATCGTCCTCAACAAGGATGATTCGTCTATCAACACCTCCCCGCTGACGATCACATCGGGAGCCGCGCTCACCGGGGATCTCACCGTCGAAACGACGCAGACCGGCTCCAACACCGTGGGCACCGTGACGCTCTCGGGCGTTTTCTCCGGGGATGGAGGGCTCGTGAAGACGGGGACAGGCGCCTCGGGAACGCTGATCCTCGCAGGGGCCAATACCTACACCGGGACCACCAACGTCACCACTGGAGCCCTCTACGTCAACGGCAACCAGGCGGCCGCGACCGGGCCTGTCCTCGTCGCCGCCGGGGCAACGCTGGGAGGCTCGGGCACGATCGGCGGCGCCGTCTCGCTTGCTGCCACGGCCACGCTCCAGCCTGGATCGGACGTGGGTCGCCTCACGCTCTCGGCGCCACTGTCGCTGACGAGCGGTGGTCGGTACGCGTGGCAGATGCTCTCGGCCACCGGTACGGCTGGGGCCACGGATGCCTGGGATCTGCTGGCGGTGAATGGATCGCTCTCGATCGATTCCACCTCGGCCGCCCCGTTTGCCATTGATCTCTGGACGCTGTCGGGCACGGGTCCTGTCGTGAGCGGATCGGCCGCCAACTTCGACCCGGCGGTCAGCTACTCATGGACGATCGCGAGGGCTTCCGGTGGTATCACGGGCTTTTCCGCCGACAAGTTCCTGATCACGACGTCGGCCACCAACGGCACCGCCGGATTCGCCAATGCCGTGGCCGGCGGCACCTTCTCGATCGCCCAGAGCGGCGGCAATCTCAACCTCGTCTTCACGTCTGGCATTGCGCCACCGGCCGTGATCACGATCAACGTGGCCAGCGGAACGCAAACCCAAACGGAAGCGGGATATCCGCTGCTCTCGGGAAGCGTGCCGGTTCTCAAGATCGGTGACGGCACCTTGGTGGTGGATCAGGCCAACACCCTCTCGGGCAGCACCACCATCCAGGGCGGCGTGCTGCAGCTGTCCAACTTCGAGGCGCTCCAGTCGAGCACCATCTACCCGGTGGCCGGCGGCACCATGACGCTCGCTCCGTATCAGACGGCCGTGGTCGGCGGGCTCGATCCGAATGCGGGCGGCCTCACCGACGTGGGCAGCGGCCTCGTGACGGTGTCGAGCGGTCTCTCGGCGGCCGACATGGTCACTGCGATCGTCGCCGGCATGGGCGACGGCTCGTGGAACGGCACATCCGGCATCACCTCGAGTGCTGCCGCAGCCGACGCGAGCCTCGGCGTGTCCCGGTCGGTCGGCTGGCTCGACAACGGCGACGGCACCGTCACCTTCGCCTACGCCGCACCGGGCGACACCAATCTCGACTGGTCGATCGACCTGCTCGATATCGGCACGTACCTCGCCGCGGGCAAGTACGACACCGGCGAGCCGTCGAGCTGGTCGGAGGGTGACTACACCTACGACGGCCTTGTCGACATCACCGACGTGGCCCTCTACCTCGGCACGGGGCTCTTCGACGTTGGGCCCTACAACCCACCGGCAGGCATCGCAGGCGGCGTCGCAGCCGTGCCGGAACCATCGACGCTCCTCGCCCTGGTGGTTCCCGCGATGTGGCTGGTGGGTCGACGCGCCGTGCGGTTGCGTCGGCGAGTGCACCACACCGTGGGCATCGCCGTTCTCGCGTGCCTCTCCTTCACGGCGGGTGGAACCCGAGCCGAGGAGGCCGGCTTCGACAGCCTTTTTGACGGCACGACGCTCGACGGATGGAAGGCCAGTGAAAACGTCGACAGCTGGAAGGTCATGAATGGCGCGATCGTGTGCCATGGTCCGCGAAGTCACCTGTTTTACGTCGGCCCCAACCCGGCCGCGCCTGCGGATTTCACCGACTTCCACCTGAAAGTGGAGGTGATGACCCGCCCGGGCTCGAACTCCGGCGTGTTTTTCCACACCGCCTTCCAGCAGCAGGGGTGGCCGGAGATCGGTTACGAGATGCAGGTCAACAACTCCTTCGTCAAAGACCCGGTGCGGACTGGCAGCATCTACAATGTGGTGAAGGTGTTCGCACCGGCGGCGCCGGACGACACCTGGTACACCCAGGAGCTCATCGTCAAAGGCAAGCGGATCACGGTGATGGCCGATGGAAAAACGCTTTTTGAGTTCGTTGAACCCGAGGGCGTGTCTGGCACCCGCAAGCTCT
This sequence comes from Pirellulales bacterium, assembly GCA_017853835.1. GTDB lineage: Bacteria > Planctomycetota > Planctomycetia > Pirellulales > UBA1268 > QWPN01. The sequence goes on from JAFMIU010000006.1 coordinate 13,886, forward strand.
CGCACGGCACGTTTGCCTTGCAGGCCCACGACCCCGGCAGCGAGGTTCACTTCCGCAACCTTCGCGTCAGGCGACTGCCGTAGGAAGCCGCTCGGGGCCGACGTGCGTCGATGCCGCTCTCGGGTGGAGAAGGTTTCGTGAAGGTCCACCACACCGGCGGCGCGAGGTTCGTGTGGGGAATCGTCCTCACGATGGCCGTGGCGGGTATTCCGGCGAGCGTGCATGCCGAAGACGGCACGGCGTCGGCCGCACGCGTCCGGCCGTTGAACATCTTGCTCATCGTGGCCGATGACCTGCGGGAGCACGGGGGCGCGTTTGCCGAAGACGCCGTTTCGACGCCGAACATCGACCGACTGGCGGCCCATGGCGTGCGGTTCTCTCGCGCCTACGCCCAATACCCCGTCTGCAATCCCAGCCGCACGTCGCTTCTGGTGGGGCAACGATGCGAACAAACCGCCGTGGTCGATAATCGGGAGTTTTTTCGCGATCGCCTGCCGGATGCCATCACCTTTCCGGAACTGCTGCGACGCAACGGCTGGACGACCCGATCCTTTGGCAAGGTCATGCATGCCGGAAACACCGTCGAGGCGTTGAGGCCTGCGTGGCTGGACGAGGGGCGATCGTGGGATCACGCCGAGATTCTGCCGGCCATGTCGCCGCACCGCCGGGGCGAGTTTCGCAACCTGACCGGCGGCGTGTTGCCATGGTGCGAGGTGGGCATTCTGGATGGCGACGATGGCGAACAGCCCGACGCACGCACGGCCACGGCCGCGGTCGCCGCCATCGAGGATCTGAGAAAAGACTCCAGGCCCTGGTTGATCGCCGTGGGCTTTCACCGCCCCCACGATCCCTTCCACGCCCCCCGTCGCTATTTCGATCGTTATCCATCCGAGGCGATCACGCCGTACCGCGACCCCGTTCACGCCAGCCCCCTGCCCCCGCTCGCGATCACCGGAAGCCGCAAGGAGTTTGCCGCCTTCTCCGACGACGATCGTCGCGCGTTGCTCCAGGCGTATTGTGCCGGCGTGTCGTTTATGGACGCCCAGGTCGGCCGTCTTCTCGATGCCCTCGACCGCAACAGCCTCTGGCCTACCACGCTGGTCGTGTTTCTCGGCGACCACGGCTATCACCTTGGCGAACGGGACTGGTGGAACAAAGCCACGTTGTTCGAACGTTCGTGCCGTGCGCCGCTCATCATTGCGTCGCCCGACGGCCGACACGGCGCGAGGTGCGAAGCCCTTGTCGAGTTCGTGGACCTCTTCCCGACGATCACCGAGTGTGGCGGTGTTCGGCTGCCCGGCGGCCTGGCGGGAAAGAGCATCTGCCCGTTGCTTGCCGACCCATCGCTGCCACACAAGGACGCGGCCTTCAGCATGGTCGTTCGGAACCCGTCGCGATTTGGCCAAACGGTCCGAACCGACCGCTGGCGACTGATCGCATGGAGCGACGGCGCTTTGGAGCTGTACGACCACCAGACCGATCCAGAGGAGACCCTGAACCTGGCGGGCGATCCCGCCGCGGCGGAGGTGGTCAAGCGGCTGCGGAGGCGTCTCGACGACCTGCCCCCTTGGCCTCCCTGAGGCTCACCGCATGCCGAGAAAACGCGAAAATGCAGCCTGTTTTCAGTCGCCTGCCCCCCCCCTCCAGGAGTGCCGGGTGGCACTCCTGATGAAAAAAGCGGAAAAGAAAGTGGGAGGAAACGTGTCTTTTCGACCCCTCCGTGCCGCGTTCGTCTCCTCTGGATGCCTTGGATGAACCCCCGACGTTTGAACGCAGCTGGCTTCACGCTCGTGGAACTCCTCGTCGTGATCGCCATCATCGCGACCCTCATCGGCCTCCTTCTGCCCGCGGTGCAGTCGGCGCGGGAGGCCGCCCGTCGGAGTTCCTGCTTGAACAACCTCAAGCAGCTCGGCCTGGCGATGCACAACTATCACACCGCCAAGAAAAGTCTTCCCCCGGGCAACAAGGAGTTCAAAAACGCAGCCGGCAACACCGTCAGGTCGCCCACCGTTGCGTTTGTGCTTCCCTTTATCGAGGAGCGAGGTCGTGCCGACCTCTATGATTTCAAGAAGGCCTGGGACACGCAGCTCGCCGTGGTCGGCCAGACGATCCCGCCCTATCAGTGTGCCAGTGACGTCTCGCGGGTCATGGAAGTCTCCCAGGGAAACGGTGGCGATCGAAAGGGAAACTACGGCGTGAACTGGGGGCAAAACACCTTCGCAAATCCCTTCCTAAATCCCCTCAAAGTAGCCGGGGCAAAGGCACCGTTTTTTGCCGACTACGGTGCCAAGTTTTCGGAGATGACCGACGGCACGAGCAAGACGCTCATGCTCCTGGAGATGATCCAGGCGCCCTCGGACGCGGGGCAGATCATTGATCGTCGGGCCCGGATCTGGAACCCGAACGGCGGCACCTACCAGATCTCGACCAAGTTCACCCCCAATGCCAAGGATGACGACGTGTCGAACCCGTGCGTGGATCGTCCCGAGCTCGGGCTTCCCTGCACGGCCGGCGCCAATGACGGCGTGTGCAGCCTCGTAGCCCGCAGTAAGCACGTTGGCGGCGTGTCGACGGCATTCTGTGACGGCTCCGTGCGATTCGTCGACGACAGCGTCGACTTGACCGCATGGCGGGCGGCGAGCAGTATCAACTTGGGCGAATCGGCGCCCCTGCCGTGATGGTTCTCAGGCCGACGGTCGGTGCGATTTCGTGCACCGTGCTGCGGGCACCTTCCCTTTGTCGCCGGAGTACGACCATGCGAGTACTGGGCACGATCCTACTGACACTGGTCTCGACGGTGTCGCTCGCGGCATCGTCGCACCCGAATGTGATCTTCATCTTCAGCGACGACCATGCCCAGCATGCCCTCTCGTGCTACGGCTCCACGGTCAACCACACGCCTCACCTCGACCGGCTGGCCTCGGGGGGCGCCCGGTTTCTCAACGCGTTCGTCACCAATTCGATCTGCACGCCGAGCCGGGCCACACTGCTCACCGGCCAATATTCGCACCGCAACGGCGTGCCGGTCTTCAACCGGTTCGACGGCAGCTGCGACCATCTCGCCAAGCGAATGCAAGCCGGCGGTTATCACACGGCCATGGTGGGCAAGTGGCACCTTGGCAGCGACCCGACCGGCTTCGATCGCTGGATCGTGCTGCCGGGCCAGGGTGTGTATGAGAATCCTTCGTTTCTCGTGCCCGGCGGCACACTCTCCATCGAGGGTCACTGCACGCCGATCACCACCGACCTGGGCCTGGAAATGCTGCGCACCAGGCCTCGCGACAAGCCGTTTTTCCTCATGCTCCATCAGAAGGCGCCGCACCGTGAGTGGACACCCGATCCCCGCAACCGCGAGAAGTTTGCCGGGGCGACCTTCCCCGAACCCGCCACGCTGTTCGACGACTACGCCACCCGTCCGGCGGCACTTCCGGAGAATCAACAGACGGTCGCCCGCGACCTCACCCGCCGCGACCTCAAGCTCGAGCCCCCCGAGGGCCTTTCGGCGCCTGAGCGTCGCGACTGGCTGAATGCGAAGCCGATGGAGGTGGAGGTTGACGGCGTCACACTCACGGGCAAAGACCTGGTGCACTGGAAATACCGCCGCTATATGCAGGATTACCTCGCCTGCGTGCAGGGGGTGGATGATGGCGTGGGTCAGGTGCTCGATTGGCTCGACCACGAGGGGCTCACCGACGACACGATCGTGATCTACTCGACGGACAACGGCTGGTATCTCGGCGACCTCGGGCTCTATGACAAACGGTTCATGTACGAGCCTGGATTGCGGGTGCCGCTGCTCGTGAAGGGGCCCGGCATTCCGGCCGGTTCGACGCCCGATCTGTTTGCCGCCAACATCGACCTCGCCCCGACCATTCTCGACCTCGCGGGCCAGCCAGTTCCCGACTCGATGCAGGGCCGAAGCCTCGCGCCGCTGCTGCGGGGTGAGCGGCCGGCCGACTGGCGCACGAGCGTCTACTACCGCTACTACCACGACCCGGGCGACCACAACACCCGCGCCCACTACGGCGTTCGCACCGCCACGCACAAGCTCATCCACTACTGGACGAAGGACGCCTGGGAACTCTACGACCTCGTCAGTGACCCGCACGAGCAGCACAATCTGCTTTTTGACGAAGCCGAGGCGTCGTCGCCCCAGGTGGCCGCCCTTTTCACGGAACTCAAGGCAGAACTTGCCCGGCTGCAGGCCGCCTATGGCGACAACGGCCAGTTCACCGATCCGGCAACGATGCCCAAGCATTCGGTGAATGGCCCGTTTGAAGGCAAGCCGCCACTCGGCCGAAAGACGGTCGCCCAAGCGATCACCGCCGCGTCAGGCGGATGATCCGCGGTCGATCACACACCGCAGGAAGTGCGTCGCGCAGCTGATGCACGGATCGTAGTCGCGAATCAGCCGCTCGCAGGCCAGCGTTGCCGCGGCGTCGTCGAGGTCGAGCACCCCGGGAAGCATCGCCTTGAGGTCGGCCTCGATCCTCGCCTGGTTCTGCGACGTTGGCGGCACGATCACCGCGTGACGCACGAGGCCGTCGCCATCGATCTCGTAGCGATGCCAGAGCAGCCCACGGGGAGCCTCCGTGGCATGACTTCCAGAACCGACCCGTGGCTCCCAGGCCACGCGACACGGGCCGATGCCGGCGACGCCCTCGCGGAGGATTGCCAGCGATTCCTCGCATGCCACGGCGATCTCGATCGCCCGGGCCACGATCGACTGCGACGAGCGCCGCAGCGGCCATTCGATGCCACAGGCCTCGACCACCCGTCGCGTGGCGGCCGGCAGCCGATCATGGCAGGCATTCACCCGTGCCAGCGGACCCACGAAGTACGGCGTCTCGCCCGGCAGCATCACCGACTGCAGCGCGGTGCTCCAGGGCACGTGCCGCTCCGAAAAATGACGATCAAAGTCGTCCGCCTCGATCACCAGGCCGCTCGTGGAGACGATCGCTCCGTGGTCGACGGGATATCCCTCCGACGGCCGGAGGCAGACGCCGTCGTAGTCGTGCGGGATGCCCGGAAACTCAAACCGGCTTCCCTCGGCCACCAGGTCGTGCGACGCCGCCATCGCCCACTCCAGATCGGGCACGAGCCGGCGCACGGCGTCGGCGGAAGGAAGCTTGTAGAACCCGCCGACGGCGACATTCACGGGGTGCACGGCCCGGCCGCCGATCACCTCCATGATCCGTCCGCCCACCTCCTTCAGCCGCAACCCCCGATGGACCAGATCGGGCCGCGAGGCGGCCAGCGCGATGCCGCTTTCCACGCCGAAGAAATCGGGCATGTGCAGTAGGTGCACATGGAGGCCGTGACTCTGGATCCATTCGCCGTAGTAGAGCAGCCGCCGCAGCCTCGCGATGCCAGGCGTCACCTCGACGCCGAGCGCCTTCTCGAGGGCGAGGCAGGCCGTCACCTGGTAGGCGACGGGGCAGATCCCGCAGATCCGCGCCACGATGTCGGGAATCTCGCGAACCTCCCGGCCCGCCACGAGCTTCTCGAAGAACCGCGGTGGCTCGTAGATCGAGAACTCGGCGATCTCCACCCGACCGTCGGCCACGCGCACGCGAAGCGATCCCTCTCCTTCCACGCGGGCGAGCGACTTCACCTCGAACCGTCGAATCTCGCTCATTCGTTCCCCTCCAGCCGGTCGCTCTCGGCTCGAAAGGCCGGGGCATGCCCGTTGAACGATCGCACAAGCCTGACGAGCGCGGCGCGCGACGCGCCCCCTCGCTCATAGAAACCGGTCAGGCTGACGAGGTTTGGCGACTCGCTCGGCCCGAAGCAGCCGAAACACTCCCGATCGTGTGACGGACAGAGGGCATGGCAGCCTGCCTGGGTCACCGGCCCAAGACAGGCGATGCCCTTGGCCACCGCGACACACACCGTGCCCCGCGCCTTGCACTCCACACACACGCAGTGGCCCGGCACGTGCGGCTTGCGGCCCCACAGCACCGCGGAAAGCAGCTCGAGCAACTGCCCCCGGTCGACGGGGCAGCCGCGGAGTTCGAAGTCGACGGGCACGTGCTCGGCAATCCCGGTGCTCGTGGCAAGTGTCTGGATGTAGGCAGGCGTGGCATAGACGGCCCCCACGAAGTCGTCGACCCGCTGCCAGTTGCGAAGTGCCTGAATGCCCCCGGCCGTGGCGCAGGCCCCGATCGACACCAGAAACCGGCACTGTCGACGAATCTCCCGAATCCGCTCGGCGTCGTCGGCCGTGGTGATCGATCCCTCGACGAGCCCGACGTCGTAGGGCCCTGGCACCACCCGCGAGCTGGCCTCGAGAAAGTGGTCGATCTCGACCCGCTCGGCCAGTTCGAGGAGCCGGTCGCCCGCCTCGAGGAGCTGCAGCTGGCAGCCGTCGCACGAGGCGAACTTGAACACGGCCAGACGAGGTTTGTGAGCAGCCATGCGGGTCAGAGCCTCGGCACCTTCATGAGCAATCCGATCCGATCGTATCGCAACACGGGACCGTCACGACACACGAAGAGCGGCCCGAACTGACAGAGTCCGCAATGGGCCGCGGCGCAGGCCATGGTGCGCTCGAGCGACAGGAAGATCGCGTCGATGGACACCCCCATGTCGATCGCCTTCTCAGCCACCCCCACCATCATCGGATCGGGGCCGCAGCAGAGGACCGTCGTGCGGGCAGGGTCGTCGATGGCGTCGTCGAGGAGCGCCGTCACGAGACCGCATCGCCCGTTCCATGCCGGCCCTCCCTCGTCCACGATGGTCGCCACCGTCACACCGGCCCGTCGCCAGGCGTCGTATTCGCCCGTGTAGAGAAGCTCGCCCGGCCGCTTGGCGCCGTGGAGCACCGTGGCGTGCCGGCATGTGCCTGGGAGGGCGGCCCGCAGGATGGCCGACCGCTGCGAGGCGAGGCCGAGGCCCCCGGCCACGAACACGACGTCGCGATCCATCACACGATCGACCGGCCACGGCGTGCCGAAGGGGCCCCGCACAAACACCTGATCCCCCACGGTGAGCCTTGCAAGGGCGTCGGTGACGTTGCCGACCGCCCGCACCGTGTGGGTCAACGTGCCCACATCCTCCGGATCCGAGCTGATCGAGATCGCCGCCTCCCCGACCCCGGGGACGTAGAGCATGTTGAACTGCCCCGCCGCGAACCGAAAGGCATCGCCCACCGCCGCGTCATCGAAGCGAAGCCGATAGGACCGCACCCCTTCGGTTTCGTCGGCGATCGCCGCGATGCGCGTCGAGTGCGTCTGCCAGGGATCGATGTGGGAGGCGGTCGGCCAAGGGCTCGCCATGGTCATGACGACGCCTCCTCACGGGCCACGGTCACCCCGTCGGTCGCGCGGATGGCGGCGATCTCCTCGGTCACATCGATGCCCACGGGGCACCACGTGATGCAGCGGCCGCAGCCGGTGCATCCCGACGTGCCGAACTGATCGATCCAGCCGGCAAACTTGTGCGTCAGCCACTGCCGGTAGCGGGAGGAGGTGGTGCTGCGAGTCGGCTGCCCATGCATTCTCGAATGATCGAGCGAAAAACAACTCGCCCACTGCCGTTCGCGATCGACGTGATCGCCCGTGAGGTCGGTCACCTCCTGCACACTGGCGCAGAAGCAGGTGGGGCAGACGAGCGTGCAGTTGGTGCACGACAGGCACCGCGTGGCCACGTCATCCCAGCGAGGGTGCTCGGGATTCGCCATGAGGAGATCCCGGATGCCGTGCGTGTCGAGGCTGCGAGGCCGGGGAACGCCGTCGGTTGCCTGTCGCGCATGCATCCGTGAGGCGAGGTCGTGGGGCACACGCCGCACGGTCTCCGCCTCATCGGTCGAGAGAGGTGCGTCCACGATCCCCGCCTCGGAGAGCACCCGGGCGCCTTCCTCCGACCCCACCTCGCACGCGAAGCGGCCATCGACCTCGGTGAGCGCCAGATCGAAGCCGGCCTCGACGGCGGGGCCGCAGCCCGTGGAGTGGCAGAAGCAGGTGGCCACCGCGCGGCGACAGTTCACGGCGACGAGAAAGAGCCGTTCCCGCCTCGAACGGTACGCCTCGTCGACGAAGCCGTTGCCGAGGAACACGCGGTCCTGGATCCGGAGCGCCGCCAGGTCGCAGCCGCGCACCCCGAGCACAGCCAGCGGCGCTGCCGGGGGGGCGGCGGCCTGCTCATGCCAGACACCGTCCTCGCGGGCAAACGACACGAGCGTTTCCCGGGCCGGAAACAGGAAGTTTTTCAACGAGTGGGGACCGACCACATGGTCAAACGAGCCGGCAGCTGGATCCTGACGCAGCCGGTACGACCCTCCGTCCTGCTCGTCGAGCCAGCCGGTGGGGAGTTCGGCGACCGAGACGAGATCGCCCAGAATCACCGCTCCGTCGGCCACCTTCGGGCCGATGACACGGCGGCCTTCGCCCCGGAGCGCATCGATAACGGCCTGCAGGTCGGAGGCGTCAAGCCAATGCCAGGAGTGGATGGGGGGAGGTTGCATGAGGATCTCGCCGCCCCATCATCCGCCCCACGGTGGCCCGAATGCAACCTCGCATGCTCCCGCCAGCCCCCCCGGTCTGGTACACCACTGGGTATGGACCGGTCGCAAATCATCCCGTCGCTGTTTGGTGTGCCACGAGCACTCATCGGCATGCTGCATGTGGGCCCGCTTCCTGGAAGCCCTGGGCACGACACGTCACGCCCCTTGCTCGACGAGCAGATCGACCGCGCCGTTGCTGAGGCAGAGCTGTATCAGGTGGCGGGCTTCGATGGCCTCATCATCGAAAACATGTTTGATCGCCCGTACCTGCGGTCGCAGGTGGGCCCTGAAGTGGTGGCCACGATGACGGCCATCGGCCGCGAGGTGCGGCGGGCCGTGCCGCTCCCGCTGGGCGTGCAGGTGCTTGCCGCCGCCAACGAGGAGGCGATCGCCGTGGCCATGGCCTGCGGTGGGGCGTTCGTGAGGGTCGAGGGGTTTGTTTTCTCGCACGTCGCTGACGAAGGAATCGTGGAAGCCGACGCTGGACCACTGTTGCGGTATCGAAGCGCGGTCGGAGCTCAGCACATCCGCGTATTTGCCGACATCAAGAAGAAACATTCCGCCCACGCGATCACCGCCGACGTCGACATCGTTGAAACGGCCCATGCGGCGGAGTTTGCCCTCGCCGACGGCGTGATCGTGACCGGGGTGGCCACCGGACGGCAGGCTGATGCCTCGGAGGTGGCTGCCGTGGCCGCTGCCGTCGGCGTGCCGGTGCTCGTGGGTTCCGGCATCACGCCCGACAACGTGGCCACCTTCGCCGACGCCGACGGTCTGATCGTTGGCTCTTCGGTGAAGGAGCGGGGCGATTGGCGCCGTCCCCTCGACCCGGATGCTTCGCGTCGGCTTGTTGACGCGTTCCGCGGATCGCGACGATGACGTGCCCGCCGCCCGACATCGTGCTGCTCGGCAATCTCCTCGTGGACGACATCGTGCTTCGCGATGGCCAAACCCTGATGGGGGAGCCGGGGGGCGCCGTGCTTCATGCGGCCCTGGCCGCGTCGCTCTGGGGTGCTCGGGTGGGCATCGCATCGGTGGCGGGCACCGATTACCCGTCGACGGCGCTCGAGGCGCTTGCCTGCCGTGGCGTCGATCTGGCTGGTGTTCGCCGGCTCGATCGCACCGGGGGGCGTGCCTGGCTCCTCTACGAGCCGGCGGTGCGTCGCACCGTGCATCACCTCGACTGTCCGTCGCACGCCGACGTGTCGCCGATCCTCGCCGATCTTCCACCGTCGTGGATGGATGCCCGCATCTTCCACCTGGCCCCCATGCCCTTGGGGCGTCAGCTCGATCTCGCCCATGGCCTCACACCCCCACCGGGCTCGCCTCGCCTCATTTCACTCGATCCCTTTGAACTCGTCCGCGACGGCACGCTGGCCGCATGGCGGGATGTTCTCACGCACGTCGATCTCTTTTTTGTGAGCGAGGACGAATGGCGACTCGGCGGCGATGCCAATGGAATCGTGCCCTCGCTTGCGGGCCCACGGCTTCGGCACGTTGCCTTCAAGCGAGGGGCTGACGGTGGCACGCTCCTCGATCTTCATGAAGGACTCACGCGATCGTGGCACTCGCGGAGCCATGAGGTCGTCGACACCACCGGCGCCGGCGATGCCTTTGCAGGAGGATTCCTCGCCGGCCTCGTCACCCATGGCGACGTGCCTCGATCGATCGAACAGGGCATCGTGTCGGCCAGTTTCGCGATCGAAGACTGGGGCGCCCGCGGCCTCATGGCGGCCACGCCCGAACTCGCCGCCCGTCGGCACGGCGGGTGGTTCACTCCACGGACCGACGAGGTGATCTCATGAGCCGTTCCACGAATGGACTGCTGCACGTGCACGCCGACGTGGCCGCCGCGATCGCGGCCGGGCGACCCGTGGTGGCTTTGGAAACGACGCTCGTCACCCATGGCCTGCCGCAGCCCGATGGCGTGCGGGTGGCGGCGGCGCTCGAAGACGCCGTGCGAACCCGCGGCGCGGTGCCGGCCACGATCGGCATCCTCGATGGCCAGGTGCGGGTGGGTATTTCGCGGGGCGAGCTCGATCGACTCGCCGCCGCACCGAATCCTGTGAAGGTGAACCTCGGCAACTTTGCCGCCGAGGTGGCGGCGGGCGGCTGCGGCTCGACGACCGTGGCGGCCACGATGGTGGCCGCGTGGCGGGCGGGCATCCGCGTTTTCGCAACGGGCGGCATCGGCGGCGTGCATCGCGGCGTCACGGAAACAGGCGATGTGTCGGCCGATCTCACGGCCCTGGCCCGCTATCCCGTCGCCGTGGTCTGTGCCGGAGCAAAGGCCATTCTCGATCTGCCGCGAACGGTGGAGATGCTCGAAACGCTCGGGGTTCCGGTGCTCGGCGTCGGCACCGACGAGTTTCCAGCGTTTTACCGCCGTGAGAGTGGCCTGCGGGTGGATCGTCGCTGCGACACGATCAACGACGTGGCCCGAGCCGTGCGCACTCATATCGATCTCGGCTTCACGTCCGGGCTCGTGATCGCCAATCCGGTTCCCGAAGCTGACGCCCTTCCCAAAGATATCCACGACTCGGCCCTCGGCACGGCGCTCGTGGAGGCTGCCGATGTGAGCGGCCGGGATGTGACGCCCTACCTCCTCGATCGGATGCGATCATTGACCGGGGGCGCGAGCGTGAAGACCAACGAGGCGTTGCTCCTGAACAACGCCCGTGTCGCGGCCGACCTCGCCGTGGCGCTTTCCGCCATCGGCACGCCCCCCGCCGGTCCAAGCCCAAGGCCGTGAGGCCTGGGACACGCCAGGCTATGCCGCATAACGCCATTGGGATGTGACGGAATGACAGCGCGACGCCTCGTATGGTGATGAGTTGTGGGGGTGCCCATGCCCTGTGAGTCGGCGTCACTGCCGAGCGAGAGCCAGGATGGCGAGGCGACGGCAGTGTCGCGCGAGCCCGAGGGCATGGATGCCCGAAGCGAGCGTCCGGCTGCGGGGTATGGGCACCCCCGAAGCGTGCCTCGCGACCACGGCCACAAGAAAGCCGGAGCCGACGCTGGGACGGCGGAGACGCCTTCACCACGCTATCAGGGTTTGGGACCGAGGTTGATCAAGAGTTCATTGCTCCCAGACCCTACCGTGAAGGTCAGCCCGGACGTTTCAAACTTCAGGAACTTCCTGTCGAAAGGCATTTTTGACTCTGACTTTTTGTCATCCACGCCGCCATCCCGGCGGGGAGGGGCAAGTCGAACCTGGTATTGCCCCCCCAATACGCCCTCATGTTCATTTCGTCCCGCAAGCGTGAACCGTCCGTCCTTTTCGATCAATGCCTTCGCCATGATTGGCTTTCCATCGACCACTGCCTCGGCGACCACAACACCCTCACCGTCATAGGCGGTGCCGTCCTCGAATGCAACTCTCCCAATGACCTCGTGTCGCCTAGGACCGCACCCGGTGACGAACCCGATCGCAAATGCTATTACCGCGATTGAGGCATACGAATGACGCATCGGGATGAGGAAAGGCATTCCAATCAGTATTCAGTACGAGGAGGGAATTGGCTGTCCATCGCGACGATCGGCCAGTGCGTAGAGCACCGAGCCTGCAACTTCGGTCGAGATCATTACCACACGTGAATCTCCAAACACGAACGGCACAATATTTTGGTGGTAACTCCCAAACGTGTAATATCGCCCAGGCGTCTTCGCAATGGCCATGAGACCGTCTGCTCCGGCCTCACGATTCGCACAGTTGTGGCACGGGGAGACTGGCGTGTAGATGCTATCGTCGCTTCCAACGTTTCCGTCAGTCCCGATCCCAAAGGATCCCACAGGCACATACTTCTCTCCGAGAAATATCGTCTTCGATAATCCATCGGTAATCTGCCTGAACGGCAAACCGTCAAAGTCCGGATAGCCAGTCGCTTTCCATGCCCGTATAGGAAAAGCGCCATACGAGTTACTGATGCCTCCGAGCGATGGGTCTGCAAATTACCCCACTGTGTTCGGATCAGGAGACCCTCCATAGCAAGTTGCATAATCTCCGCACATGTAGCCCACAAGATTGGCGGTCGATGTCTTGACGACCTTCGTATCGCGTGGCGATGTGGGGCAAAACATGGTCGAGATGATCGATTGAAGCACTCCGGAATTCTTCATCTGGGCGCTGTCGAGGTAGTTCACACCGTCTTCCTGTTTTACCCCGTTCACGTTCGTGGTGAGCATGTCATAGGCAGACGACTGCTCGATGAAGGGCAGGATGTGCACGAACCACGTATGGGAATACGACTTGTTCCAAGACCTCGCTCGCGGAATGCGTTTTTTGGCATCGTGATGCAGGTGGAGCCCCATTCCCATCTGGCGGAGATTGTTGGCGCAGGTCGACCTCCGCCCCGCTTCCCGGGCCGCCTGCACGGCCGGCAGGAGAAGCCCGATGAGCGTGGCAATGATCGCGATCACCACCAAAAGCTCGACGAGCGTGAAGGCAGATCGCCGGCGCGGAAAGGCAAGAGACTGAACCATTGAGAAACCTCCTCACCCCAACGGAACCCGGCGCATCTGGCACGACGGATCCGCATCCCTTGCGGTCAGATTACCATCCGATGCACGCAGTGGCGTGAGAAAATTGTGTCATGCAACGCGTCCCTGCAAGTTGCGCTGGAGTCACGGGGCCAAGCGTTCAAGGATCCACTGCCCTCCCGCATCGCGGCGAAACCGGAGCCGGTCGTGCAGACGGCTCGGCCTGCCCTGCCAAAACTCGATCCGATCGGGCACGAGCCGGTAGCCTCCCCAGCCTGGCGGCCGTGGAATGGCACGGTCGTCGGGATGGGCAGCACGGAACCGGGCAAAGAGATCCTCGAGCGACGCTCGGCCGGGAATGACATCACTCTGGGGCGAACTCCACGCACCGATCCGTGACGTGCTCGGCCGCGTCTGAAAGTAGGCGTCCGACTCGTCGGCCGTTGTCCGCTCGACGCGCCCCTCGATCCGGATCTGCCGTTCGAGGTCGGCCCAGTGGAAGGTGAGGGCCGCATAGGGGTTGGCGGCCAGTTCCCGCCCCTTGTGACTCGTGTAGTTGGAGAAAAAGCAAAACCCACGGGCATCGAACCCACGCAGCAAAACGATCCTCGCCGAAGGACGCCCCTCTGGCGTCGCCGTGGAGAGCGTCATTGCCTCCGGCTCCGGCACCCCGGCGGCGACGGCGGCGTCGTACCAGATGGCGAACTGCCGGATCGGATCGCGTTCGACCGTCGCCTCGTCGAGCGAGCCTTGCTCATACTCCTTGCGGGCGTGGGTGCTGCGGTGCTCCATGTCAGCGGCGTCCTTCCTCGGTAACCCAGTGGATCGTCTTCTCGGCCAGGCGATCGAGTGCCACGACGGCACGCTCGAGGTGTTCCTTCCGCGTGTCTTCGATCTTGTTGTGGCTGATGCCATGGAGGCTCTGCACAAACAGCATCACGGTGGGAATGCCCGCCATCGCCATCTCCGCTGCATCGTGCAGCGGCCCCGATGGCAGCCGATGGGAGGTGCCGCAGGTTTCGCGCACGGCCTCGTCGGCAAACGCGATGAGGTCGGGATGGAAGGGGGCCGGAGGGATGTGCCAGAGCCGCTCCCAGGCCACCTCCAGCCGTCCCTCGGCCGCAAACCTCGCGGCCGCCTCACGGGCCTCCGCATGCATGCGTGCCAGCGCGTCGGGATCGAGATGCCGTTGGTCGAGCGTGATGCGGCATTCTTCCACCACACTCGTCACGATGCCGGGCTTCGTCGTGCAGGAACCGATCGTGCACACTCCGCCGCCACTCCGCTCGGCGATCGCATAGATCTCCTGCGCCATCTTCCCGGCGGCAAGAAACGCATCGCGACGGCGATCCATGGGCGTGGAGCCGGAGTGGGCGGCCTGCCCGCGAAAGGTGATGGCATGGCGTTCCACGCCGAAGGTTCCCAGCACAGCCCCCAGCGGCAGGTCGAGATCGAGGAGCACGGGCCCCTGCTCGATGTGGAGTTCGAGGTAGGCCGCTGCCGTGGCACGCTCACGACCGCTTTCTTTGACCCGCTCGAAGTCGATCCCCACCTCCCGCAACGCGTCGGGCAATCGCACGCCGGTTTTGTCGATGAGCCGTCGAGCCTCGTTGAGGTCGAGATTGCCCGAGCATGCCGCGGAGCCGAACAGGCTCTTGCCAAACCGCGCCCCCTCCTCGTCGGCCCAGTCCACCACGCGAATGGTCACGGGGGGCCTGCCGTCGTAGTCGGCGTTCACCCGCCGAAGCACCTCCACGCCCGCCATCAGGCCGAGGCATCCATCGAGCCAGCCGCCATTGGGCACCGAGTCGATGTGACTGCCGATCACCACCGCCCGCTCGCTCGCGCCCGGCAGCGTCGTCCAGACATTGCCGGCCGCATCGGCATGCACTTCAACGGGCAGCCCGGCAATCCGTTCACGAAACCAGGCCCGAGCCTGGCTCCAGATGGGGGTAAAAGCCACGCGTTGGGCGCCGTCGGCATCGCCGGTGAGCGACCGGAGGTCTTCCAGTTCACGAATCGTGCGGCGTGGGTCGAGGGTATGGGCCATGCCGGTATCGTGCCCGGATTCGGGTGGCGTCCGCAAGCGTCCCGGCCATATTCTTTCCCTTCACGCGTCGGGGCCCTTGGGTGCCACGTCGCCGCCCGGGGAGAGACGAGCCATGCCGATCCAGCCCCTGATCGATGCCGCCACGGCCGAGACCAACCTCGCAGAGGTCAAGCGGCCCTTCACCCCGCAGGAGGCCACCACCGAGGCCGATCGCTGCCTGTTCTGCTACGACGCCCCCTGCATCAAGGCATGCCCGACGGGCATCGACATCCCCACCTTCATCCGCCGGATCGCCACCGGCAACCTCGTGGGGGCGGCTCGCACGATCCTCGAGGCCAACGTGCTCGGCGCGAGTTGCGCACGCGTCTGTCCGACCCAGATGCTCTGCGAGGGGGCATGCGTCCTCGTCGATCTCGAGCACCAGCCGATCCGCATCGGGCGATTGCAGCGACATGCCACCGACCACGTGGCCGCGCTCGGCATCGACGTGCTCCCCGCACCTGGCGAGCCCAACGGCCGACGCGTGGCCGTGATCGGCGCCGGGCCGGCCGGACTCGGCTGTGCCGCCGAACTCGCCAGGCTCGGCTATGCCGTCACCGTGTACGACAAGAAGCCTGTGGGAGGTGGGCTCAACACCTACGGCATCGCCCTCTACAAGATGCGGCCCGAGGTGAGTCTCGACGAGGTGCAGGCGATCGCGCGGCTCGGGGTGGCCTTCCGATTCGGCGTCGACGTCGGCGTTGGCGATGAGGCGGCACAACTTCTTCGTGACCACGACGCCGTCTTCCTCGGCATCGGGCTCGGGGGCGCAAACCGTCTCGACATTCCCGGTGAAGATCTCCCGGAGGTCGTCGATGCCCTCGACTTCATCGAGGGGCTTCGCGCGCGGCCGCTCGACGAGGTGCCGGTGGGCCGCCGCGTGGCCGTCATCGGCTGCGGCAACACGGCCATCGACGCCGTGACGCAGGCCAAGCGGCTCGGCGCGGAGGAGGCGACGATCATCTACCGCCGTGGCGAGCAGGAGATGTCGGCCTATCCCTTTGAATACGAACTCGCCAAGGCCGACGGCGCGACGTTTCTCTTCAACACCGTGCCGATCGAGGTGATCTCGAACGATGGTCATGTCGTGGCCCTCACGCTCGCGACGACCGACGTGCGTGACGGCCGCGTCAGGGTGGTGCCCGGCAGCGAATGGACGCAACCCTGCGACCTCGTGCTGAAGGCCGTTGGGCAGGAGAAGCAGATTGGTCTTGTGGAAAGGCTCTTCCCGGGCCTGGCGATCGATGCGAAGGGCCGCGTTGCACACGATCCCGTCTCGATGCAGACCAACCTCCCGAAGGTGTTTGTGGGGGGAGACGCCGCCAGTGGCGGCCGTGAGGTGGTCAACGCCGTCGCCGAGGGGAAAAAAGCCGCCCGCGGCATTCACGCATCGCTCACGGGCGAACAGGTCCGCGGCCCGGTGCAGCCCTCGCGGCTTGGCATGCCCGACGGCGCCACCGGCTCCGGCTTCGACCATCCCATCCGCGTTCACGAACTGGAGGCGGCCCTGAAGCAGGGCTGACACCACCATGGCCGACCTCTCGATTGACTTCGCCGGCATCCGGAGCCCGAATCCCTTCTGGGTGGCGAGCGGCCCACCTTCCAACACGGCGTATCAAGCCCATCGCGCCTTCGAGGCGGGCTGGGGGGGAGTGGTCTGGAAGACGATCGGTGAGCCGATCGTGAACGTCGCGTCCCGTTACTCGGCGCTCCATCTGGCCGGCATGCGGATGGCCGGCTTCAACAACATCGAACTTATCAGCGACCGCTCCCCGGAGACCAACTTCCGTGAGATCGCCGAGGTGAAGCGACGATGGCCGAAGCACACGGTCATCGCCTCGCTCATGGTCGACACCCGCGAGCGGTGGCATGAGTTCGTGAAGCGGTCGGCTGATGCGGGTGCCGACGGCATCGAACTCAACTTCGGCTGCCCCCATGGCATGTGCGAGCGGGGCATGGGCTCCGCGGTTGGGCAGAATCCCGACGTGGCCGAAACGATCGTGGGCTGGGTGATGGAGGCGGCGACGATCCCGGTGATCGTGAAGCTCACCCCCAACATCACCAACGTCGTCTTCGCCGCCCGGGCGGCGAAGCGGGCCGGTGCCGACGCCATCTCGCTGATCAACACGATCAACAGCATCACGAACGTGAACCTCGACACCCTGGTGCCCGAACCGTTCGTCGCCGGGCGGAGTTCGCACGGCGGCTACTGCGGACCGGCCGTGAAGCCGATCGCCCTCAACATGGTGCACGCCTGCGCGGGCGATCCCGAGGTGGGGCTGCCGATCTCGGGCATCGGTGGCATCGCCACGTGGAGGGATGCCGCGGAGTTTGTGGCACTCGGCTCCACGAGCCTCCAGGTGTGCACGGCCATCATGCACCACGGATTCCGGATCGTCGACGACATGAAGGACGGCCTCTCTGCCTATCTCGACTCCAAGGGGATGCGATCGCTGGCCGATCTCCGTGGACGGGCGGTGCCGCACGTCGGCGACTGGCAGCAGCTCGACCTCCACTACAAGCGGGAAGCGCGGATCGACTACGAGAAGTGCATCGGCTGCAATCTGTGCCACATCGCCTGTGAGGACGGGGCGCATCAGTGCATCGATCTCGTTGATCCAGCCCCCTACGGCCTCGGACCGGGACGCGTGCCGGGCAAGCCGGTCCCCAAGGTCCGCGAGGGGGATTGCGTGGGCTGCAACCTCTGCTCGCTCGTCTGTCCGGTGGACGGCTGCATCACGATGACGCCGGTGGATACAGGCCGCGCGGCGATGACCTGGCACGACTACCAGTCGCGGCTTGCCAGCGGCGCGATGCAGCCGATTCCCCCCCATCCGTGACGGTCCGGAGGCCAGCCTCCCGGCCCACGCGTGTCTCGCGGAATCTGCGGCATTCCCCGTGAAACCGCGGCTTCACGTCCCGCGGCGAAACCCGGGACGACGTCAGCCGTTTATACTCCGGGCCCAGCCTGCGCCCGCCCCGCCCCCCCTCGCCTTGCCCCCTTTGCCGGAGGACGCCCCGATGCGTGCCCCTCGACACCCCCCCGGCTTCACGCTGGTCGAACTTTTGGTGGTGATCGCCATCATCGCCACGCTCATCGGGCTCCTCCTACCGGCCGTACAGAGTGCCCGGGAGGCGGCCCGACGCATTCAGTGCGCCAACCAGATGAAGCAGATCGGACTTGCCGTGGTGCAGGTTCACGACCAGAAGCGAGCCTTTCCGATGGGCCGCGACACCCGCAACGAGTTTGGACAGTCGTGGTCATTCCGCCTCCTGCCGCTGCTGGAGGAGCAGTCGATCTACAACGCGCTGATGAAGGACACCACGGTGCCGATGTGGGACGACCGCAACTCCCAGGCGATGCGGTCGCCGGTGCCGACGTTTTTCTGCCCGAGCCGTCGATCGCCAGCCGCCGACCGCAACTTCGACAACAACGACCGCCCGCCGGTGAAGGAGGGCGTGGGTGCGGGGGGCGACTATGCCGCCAACGCCGGCACCTACTTCAACTACGCCTCCGGCACCACCGCTCCGATCGATCTCAAGCAGGCGGGGCCGATCCACACGCTCTCAAAGGTGCGGGCGGCGCAGGTGACCGACGGCCTCTCCAAAACCTTCGCCGTGGGCGAGCGTCACATCCCGAAGGTCGACTCGTCGGTGGCGGGCAACATGCAGGACTGGACCCGGGGCGACACCGCCTTCTTCGCCTCGGACAACCCCTACGTCTGCTTCCGTGACCCGGCCCGAGGTCTCGCCACCGGAGCCGACGACATGAACCGTCGCAAGTTCGGCAGCATGCACCCGGGCATCACGCAGTTTGTCTTCCTCGACGGCCATGTCGAGCCGATCGAGGGGGAAATCGACACGACCGTGCTGCGGTGGTATTGCGCGATCGGCGACGGCAACGATCCCACCGCGCCAACCGACGGCACGGACGACACCTGATCGGCTACACTGACGGTGATCCTCCTGGAGTCATCGTTCATGTCGAAGGTACTGCCCGTTCGCAATCTCATCGGTGGTGAATGGACCACCGTGTCGGGCGTCTCGACGACGCCCGTCCACAATCCGTCCGTCGGCGAGATCATCGCCGAGACGCCGCTCTGCGGAGCCGACGTGATCGATCAGGCGGTGCAGGCGGCCGCCAAGGCGTTTCCGGTGTGGATGGAAACGCCTCCCGTCGAACGCGCACGGATTCTCTTTCGGCTCAAGGTGCTCCTCGAGGATCAGTTCGACGAACTGGCCCGCATGGTCACCATGGAGCACGGCAAGACACTCGCCGAGGCGCGCGGTGACGTCCGACGTGGACTCGAAAACATCGAGTTTGCGTGTGGCATCCCCAGCCTGCTGATGGGCGAGTCGGCGGAAAACATCGCCCGTGGGATCGACTGCGACTCGATCCGGCAGCCGCTCGGCGTGGTGGCCGGCATCACCCCGTTCAACTTCCCGGCGATGGTGCCGCTCTGGATGTGGCCGATCGCCATCGCCTGCGGCAACACCTTCGTGCTCAAGCCGAGCGAGAAGGTGCCGCTGACGACGATTCGCATTGCCGAGGTGGCCCTCAAGGCAGGCCTGCCTCCTGGGGTGCTCAACGTCGTGCACGGTGGCCGCGAAGCAGTCGATGCGATCCTGGCGCATCCCCTGATCAAGGCGGTCTCCTTCGTCGGGTCGACGCCGGTGGCGAGGGAGATCCACCGCATCGGCACCGCCAACGGCAAACGCGTGCAGGCGGCCGGAGGGGCAAAAAACTTCGTGCTCGTCATGCCCGATGCCGACGTCACCCCCACGGCCACGGGCATTCTGGAAGCGGCCTTCGGCTGCGCCGGTGAGCGATGCATGGCCGGATCCACCGCCATCGCGATCGGCAAGGCGGCTGAAACCGTCCTGCCTCAGCTGGTAGACGTGGTGTCGAAGATCAAGGTCGGCCCGACCGACCGCGACCCTGAAGCCCAGATGGGGGCGGTGATCACGCGGCAGCACGCCGATCATGTCTGCGGCCTCATCTCGAAAGCCGCCGACGCCGGAGCGAAGCCGCTCACCGACGGCCGCACGACGAAGGTGCCATCGGCCCCCAACGGGTTTTTCGTGGGCCCTACGGTGCTCGACCACGTGCAGCCTGGCATGGTGACGATGAAGGAGGAGGTGTTTGGGCCGGTGCTCAACGTCGTGCGCATGGACGACCTCGACGCCGCCATCGAGCTGGCCAACTCGTCACCCTACGGCAATGGCGCCGCCATCTTCACGCGGAGCGGGAAGGCGGCCCGTGAGTTTCGGCATCGCGTGCAGGCCGGCATGGTGGGCATCAACATCGGCGTGCCGGCGCCCATGGCGTTCTTTCCGTTTTCCGGATGGCACGCGTCGTTCTTCGGCGACCTCCACCTGCAGGGCCGCGAGAGCGTCGCCTTCTACACCCAGCAGAAGGTGACCACCACCCGGTGGTTCAGTTACGGCGAAGGGACGATCTGGGCCGACCGATAATCGGTGGCCCAACGGCCATTGGGCGCGGTACAATGCAGTGTCGGCGTTTCAGACCCTCGCGCCGGCTGCCTCCGCCGCGCGCATGGCGGAGCCCTCGTGCCGGGTCGTCCGCCATGGCACGACACTCATGTCCCCCGTCCCCTCGTCGATCGAATCGGGCGTGCCCCCTCGCGATCCGATCGCCCGGCTCGCAGCGATACGTCATGAGTTTGGTGAGCACGGGGGCGTGAACCTCTCGATCGAGACGAGTTCCACGTTCACCGTGCTGGAGGCGGGCCGCCTTCCTGACATCTTTCAGGGCCGATCAGGACCGCGAGGCGGTTGCTTCCTCTACGGCCGCCACTTCAATCCCACCGTGATGGCCCTGTCGCGGCAGTTGGCGGCCCTCGAAGCCACCGACCATGCCACCTGCACGTCCAGCGGCATGGCCGCGATTTCGGCCGCGATCCTGTCCTGCTGCACCACCGGTGACCACATCGTCGCCGCGAGCACCCTCTACGGCGGCACCTGGGCCCTGCTGCACGAGTTCCTTTCACAGAAGGCCGGCATCGAGACAACGTTCGTCGACATCGCCGATCCGGATGCGGTGGAACGGGCCTTCACCCCCCGCACCCGGCTCCTCTACACCGAATCGATCGCCAACCCGACCCTTCGGGTCGCCAACCTCCCCTCGCTCGCAACGATCGCCCACGACCGCGGCGCCAGGTTCATCGTCGACAACACGTTTTCTCCCTGCATCATCTCGCCGCGGCTCCACGGGGCCGACGTCGTGATCCACAGCCTCACGAAGTTCATCAACGGTGCCTCCGACATCGTCGCGGGCTGCATCTGCGCCGACGGCCCCTTCATCGATGGGATGTACGACCTCCATGTCGGCACCCTGATGCTGCTCGGCCCGACGATGGATCCGCGGGCCGCCTACGAGGTGGCGACTCGGCTGCCAAGCCTCGGGCTGAGAATCCGCGAGCATTCGCGACGGGCCCTGTCGTTTGCCCAACGGCTCGAGCAGCTCGGGGCTCGGGTCGTCTATCCGGGCCTCCCGTCGCATCCCGACCATGCCCTCCTGGAACGGCTTGCCAACCCCGACTACGGGGCCGGCGGCATGCTCACGGTCGACATCGGATCTGCGGACCGGGCCAGTCGCTTCATGGAACATCTCCAGAATGCCGAGGACTTCGGCTACATGGCGGTGAGCCTCGGCTTCAGCGAAACACTCATGAGCGCCAGCGCCGCAAGCACGTCGAGCGAGATGGATGACGAAAGCCTGGCGAAGGCCGGCATTTCGCGTGGGCTGGTGCGAATCTCGGCCGGCTACACCGGCCGGCTCGAGGACCGCCTCGACCAGCTGGAGCGGGGATACCGAGCGGCGTGCGGCTGAACTGGGCCGCACGATCCACTGCCAGCCCCGGCCGATCGACCGAGGCCGTCGCCCGGCGGTTGGACTACACTGGATGGCACGGCCGTGCGACGGCGAGGATCGCTTCGGGGGACATCACCGCATGACGCTGCTCATCACCAACGCCGACATCGTCAACGCCGACAGCCGCTTCACCGCCGACATCCTCTGCGAGGGCGGATCGATCACCAGGATCGATCGCGGCATCGCCCCGCCATCGGGCGCCGAGGTGATCGACGCCACCGGGAAACACGTCTTCCCAGGCTTCATCGACCCCCACACGCACATCTACCTTCCCTTCATGGGAACGTTTTCGAAGGACGACTACGAGACCGGAACGAAGGCGGCTCTCGTCGGCGGCACCACCACGATCTTCGAGATGGTCTGTCCGTCGCGCAGCATGTCGCCCGCCGAGGGCTTTGCGCTCTGGCGGGCGCAGGCCGAGGGGAAGGCCTGCTGCGATTACGCCTTCCACATGGGCGTCACCCGATTCGATGCCGACGCTGCCGCCCAGCTCCGTGAGATCGTCGCGGCCGGCGTCGGCAGCTTCAAGGTGTTTCTCGCCTACAAGGGTGCCTTTGGCGTGGACGATGCCGAACTCTGGCAGACGCTCTCGCTCGCCAAGGAACTCGGCGTGATCGTCACCGCCCACTGTGAAAACGAGACCCTCGTCGCGGAACTGCAGAAGCAGCTTCTTGCCGACGGACGCACCGGTACCGACGCGCATCACGACAGCCGGCCGCCCGCCGTGGAAGCCGAGGGCGTCCACCACCTCACCACCTTCGCCCAACTGACCGGCGCCCATGTCTACATCGTGCACCTGTCCTGCCGGGAGGCGCTCGAGGCGGCGATCGCCGCCCGGAGTCGCGGGGTGAAGGTGTTTGTCGAAACACTCATTCAATACCTGCTGCTCGACAAGACGTGGGCTGAGCGGCCGGCGTTCGAGGGGGCGAAGTATGTGATGTCGCCGCCACTTCGCGACGCGTCCAATCAGGAGGTGTTGTGGAACGGACTCGCGAGCGGGCTGGTGAGCACCGTGGGCACCGACCACGCCCCGTTCGACTTCGTCGGCCAGAAACCGATGGGCAAGGACGACTTCACGAAGATCCCCAACGGCATCCCGGCGATCGAGGACCGGATCAATCTGCTCTGGACCCGTGGAGTGAAGACCGGCCGACTGTCGCTCGAGCAGTTCGTGGCCGTGGCCAGCACCAATGCGGCGAAGATCTTCGACCTCTGGCCTCGAAAGGGCGTGATCCAGCCCGGCGCTGATGCCGACCTCGTGGTCTACGACCCGTCCTACCGCGGCACGATTTCGGCGCGGACGCAGACCCAGGCCGTGGACTACAACGCCTTCGAAGGCATGGCCATCGAGGGGCGACCGTCGGTGGTGACGGTTCGCGGTGAGGTGGCCGTTCGGGACGGCCGCTTCTGCGGAACGGTGGGGCGGGGTCGATTTCTGGAACGAACGCCGATGCACCGCTGACACCATGCGGTCGTGACGACCACGACAGACGTTCGATGCTGTGAAATCCAATGGCCGACACACATTCACCCGACCCACGTCTGTGGAACGAAGACCTCGCCCCGGTGCCGCCCGAGCGACGCACCTGGACCTCCTGGAACGTGGCCGCCCTGTGGGTGGGAATGGCCGTGTGCATCACCACCTACACGCTCGCCGCCAGCCTGATCGAACAGGGCATGAACTGGTGGCAGGCCACGCTCACCATCTTTCTCGGCAACCTGATCGTGCTTGTGCCGATGACGCTCAACGCGCATCCGGGCACCGCCTACGGGATTCCCTTTCCGGTGTTGCTGAGGGCGTCGTTCGGCACCGTTGGCGCCAACATTCCAGCCGTGATGCGGGGGCTCGTCGCCTGCGGCTGGTTTGGTATCCAGACCTGGGTGGGCGGAGCCGCGATCTATGCCACCGCAGCGGTGATCTTCGGGTTTGATCCGGCGGCCCGTCAGCCGATTCCATGGCTCGGCATTTCGGCCGGCGAGTTCCTCTGCTTCATGGTTTTCTGGGCGGTCAACGTCTGGTTCATCGTGCGGGGCATGGACTCGATCAAGTGGCTCGAGGCCGCGAGCGCCCCCTTCCTGCTCCTCGTCGGCCTCGGGCTCGTGGCCTGGGCCTGGAAGGCCGCCGATGGCTTCGGCCCGATCCTCAGCCAGCCCGCCCGATTCGCCTCAGCGGCTGAGTTCTGGCCAGTCTTCGGTGCCGGCCTCACGGCCATGATCGGCTACTGGGCGACCCTCTCGCTCAACATCCCCGATTTCTCACGATACGCACGCTCCCAGCGCGACCAGATCGTAGGGCAGGCGGTGGGGCTTCCCGCCACGATGACCTTCTACTCGTTCATTGGAATCGTCGTGACGAGCGCCACGGTGGTGGTGTTTGGCGAGGCGATCTGGGATCCCGTTCAGGTGATCGCCCGGTTCGGAAATCCATGGGTGTCGGGCCTCGCGCTCATCACGCTCGCCGTGGCCACCCTTTCGACCAACATCGCCGCCAACGTCGTCTCGCCGGCCAACGACTTCGCCGCCCTGGCTCCCCGGTTCGTGAGCTTTCGCACCGGAGGCCTGATCACCGCGGCGATTGGCGTGGTGATGCGGCCCTGGAAGCTCTATCAGGATCCGAGCGGCTACATTTTCACCTGGTTGATCGGCTACAGCGCCCTCCTCGGGCCGATCGCCGGCGTCATGATCGCCGATTATTTCCTCTGGCGCCGCCGCCGGCTCGTGGTGGATGACCTCTATCGCAGCACCGGTTCCTACCGGTATTCGGGCGGTTTCAGCCTCGTGGCGTTTGCGTCACTGGCCCTGGCCGTGCTCCCCAATCTCCCCGGATTCCTCGTGCGGATCGGCGTGGTGTCGGCAACGGTCTTTCCCGGGTGGCTGGTCGCCGGCTACCACTACGCCTGGTTCGTCGGCTTCGCCCTTGGCTTCGTGATCTATTCCGTGCTGCGGCCGCTCCTTCCCCGCACCTAGGCTCCCCTCTCATCCCCTCGTCAGGAAGTTCTCGATGACCACCATGCCGTCGACCAGTCCCGCCCTTCCTCCGTGCGACCACCGCCCGAAGCCCTATGCCGGTCCGTCGAAGGCGGAGGTGACCGCCCTGCGGAAGCAGTTCGTGAACCCGGCGATCTTCACCTACTACAAAGAGCCCCTCATGATCGTCGAGGGGCACATGCAATACCTCTACGACGAGACCGGCCGCCGCTACCTCGACGGCTTCGGCGGAATCGTGACGGTGAGCGTGGGCCACTGCCACCCGAAGATCGTGGCGGCCGTGAACCGGCAGAACGAACTCCTCCAGCACACCACCACGATCTACCTGAATCCCTGCATCGCGGAATACGCCCGCGACCTCGCCGCGAGGATGCCCGGCGACCTGAAGGTGTGCTACTTCGTCAACTCGGGCTCCGAGGCCAATGACCTCGCGATCCTCATGGCCCGCGCCTTCACCGGCAACTTCGACGTGCTGGCGCTTCGCAACTGCTACCACGGCGGGAGCATGCAGACGATGGGCCTCACGAGCCATCACACCTGGAAGTACAACGTGCCGCACTCGTTTGGCATCCAGCACG
Organism: Pirellulales bacterium; assembly: GCA_017853835.1. Taxonomy (GTDB): domain Bacteria; phylum Planctomycetota; class Planctomycetia; order Pirellulales; family UBA1268; genus QWPN01. Next base: position 39,418 of record JAFMIU010000006.1, read on the forward strand.
CGGCGTTTCCCGATCGCTTCCGAGGCCCGTGGGGCTACGACGATCCCGATGCCGGGCGGAACTATGCCGCCGACGTGCAGAACCTGATCGAGTTTGGCACGCCTGGCAAGGTGGCCGCCTTCATCGCCGAAAGCATTCAGGGCGTGGGCGGGGCGGTGGTGTTTCCCGATGGCTACCTGAAGGCCGCCTACGCACATGTCCGCGCCGCCGGCGGCCTCTGCATCGCCGACGAGGTGCAGGCGGGCTTTGCCCGCACGGGTTCCCACTTCTGGGGCTTCGAGACCCAGGGCGTGGTGCCCGACATCGTCACGATGGCGAAGGGCATCGGAAACGGCGCGGCACTCGCCGCCGTCGTCACGACCCCGGCGATCGCCCAGACGCTCACCTCGCGAATCCACTTCAACACCTTCGGCGGCAACCCCATCTCCTGCACGCAGGGGCGGGCGGTGCTGGAGGTGATCGATGAGGACGGCATCCAGCACAACGCGGCGACGATCGGGGCGAAGCTCAAGGCGGGACTCCACGACCTGGCTCGCCGCCACGACCTGATCGGGGATGTCCGTGGCCTTGGCCTGATGCTCGGCGTGGAACTGGTCAAAGACCGGACCGGCAAGGCCCCGGCCAAGGAGGAGTGCATGCGGGTGTTCGAACGCTGCCGGGAACTGGGCCTGCTCATCGGCAAGGGGGGGCTTCATGGCAACGTGCTGCGAATCAAGCCCCCGATGTGCCTGACCGAGGCCGACGCCGACTTCATGCTGGGGGTTTTGGACGTTTCCCTCGGCAGTGTGTAGTGAAAAAGCGTGTTTTTTGACGAAAAAACGCCGAAACCTTGGCTCGGGACGGTCGTTGAACCCCGCGTGGAAGAGTTCTGCGCCTCAGGTATTCTCGACCACCCAGGAGCGCGGTCATGGCAACGGCATCGATGAATCGGCGACAAGCGGTGGCGGCAATGGCCGCCGATCGACGACGGGAGGGTGCGGGAGCCCGTTTCTGGAAGCGGGCTGGCATTGCCCTGGCCGTTCTGGCCCTCCTGACGCTCTTTTTCCTGTGGGCGTTTGGCGCCTTTTCCACGCCGGCGGAGGTTCGTGCCGTGCAGCAGGCGGTGGATCAGCAGGTGGCCGACCTTGATCGCATGGCCCGCGGTGAGATTCCCTACGATCCGGGTGGAGGCACGTCGGCCGTTTTCGAAACCATGAGAAACATGCCCGAGGGCTACCGTGATCAGGCCCGGCAGCAGATGGGACGGCTCTTCGAAGCCCGTGAGCGGGCGGAGATGGCCTCGTATTTCGCCACGCCAGGCCCCCAGCGGCAGGCGGAAATGGACCGTCGCATCAAGGCCGAGGAAGAACGGCGCCGCCAATGGCGGGCTGAATGGGCGAACCGTGATCAGAATCAGGGTGGCAACGCCGGTGGGCGTGGAGGCCCGCCAGGCAATGCGATGGCGGGCGGACCCGGTGGTCCCGGCGGCGGTGGCCCTGGTGGCCCCGGCGGTGGCTGGGGTGGCCGTGGCGGCGGCCCAGGTGGTGGTGGCCCCGGCGGTGGCGGCCCTCCTGGCGGTGGCGGCCCTCCCGGCGGCGGCCGTGGTGGCTCCCGCACGGAGGAAGGCCGCAACGATCGCAGCAAGCAGCGTTTGGACAAGACGAGCCCAGAACAGCGTGCCCAGAGCACGGAATACCGCCGTGCAAAGGAAGCCCGCCGACAGGAACTCGGCCTTGGCGGAGGCGGAGGACGCGGCGGCTGAACCGGGCATTCGTGGTGGCGGTGTCGTGGCCGAGGAGTGATGCATGCGTCTTGGGTGCTGGTTTTTTATCCTGACGCTGTGGCTTCCATGGGCGCACGCCTCCGCCGCACAACCGCTTCGGGTGGGCATGGAGCTTTCCTATCCACCCTTCGAGATGACCGATCGTCAGGGCCGGCCGGCGGGGGTGAGCGTTCGTCTCGCCGAGGCACTGGGCCGGCATCTCGGCCGACCGGTTGAGATCGAAAACATCGCCTTCGACGGATTGATCCCGGCGCTCAAGGCGGGTCGCATCGACTGCGTGATCTCGTCGATGACGGCCACGCCGGAGCGGGCCAAGTCGATCGCTTTTTCCGCGCCCTATCTCAAGACGGGGCTCGCGCTCTTGATTGCCGAGCGATCGCCAGTGACCACCGCCGATGATCTCGACGTGGCGGGACGTGTCGTGGCGGTGAAGCAAGGCACGACGGGCCAGCAATGGGCAACGTCGCTCACGCAGGCAAAGGTGCTGGTGCTCGACACCGAGGCAGCGGCGGTGCTCGAGGTGCTCCAGGGGCGTGCCGACGCGTTCGTCTACGACTCGATGTCGGTCTACACGCATCACCACCGGCATCCAACGAAGACGCGGGCGGCGCTGCGGCCGTTTCGTGAAGAGTCGTGGGCCGTCGGGCTCAGGCTCGGCGACGACGAACTCAAGCGGCAGGTGAACGAGTTTCTCGAGGCGTTTCGTGCCGATGGCGGCTTCGATCGGCTCGGCGACGAGTTTCTGGGAGAGCAAAAGGCCTCGTTCGCGAAGCAGGGCATCCCGTTTTATTTCTAGGACGCCGCTGGCACGACCGCTCGGCATCCGCCATTGGGCTCCCTGGGCCCGATCAACAAAACCCGCCACGCGATTCACCGCGCCGGTCCCACGGCTCACGCCGTTGGGCTTCGACGGACAAAGCCGCCCCCTCCGTCCAAGCCCAAGGCCGTAAGGCCTGGGACACGCCACTCACTCCAACGCCGGCTAGAGCGCATCGCCGCTAGGTGTAGCGACGAGTTGATAATCCTGAGCGGGTAGGCGAGGGGGTCGGCGAACGCTCGAGGAGCCTTGGGCGTATCCTCGCCCCGGCGACGAGACTTTTGCCGCCCCCGAGCCGGCGATACACGTATCTCAGACGCGCTCTAGAATCTCTCCCATGCCCCGCTGGCTTGCCACCACGATCGTCGTCAGCCTTCTCGCCCTGGCCACGGGCTGGGCCTTCGCCCGGCTCGACCAGACCTGGAACTGGGCCGTTCTCTGGGACTACCGCGAGGTGTTCTGGCGGGGCTGGTGGATGACCGTCGGCCTGGCGCTGGCGGCCCTCGTCGCCAGCGGCGCCATCGGCCTCACCGCCGCCGTCATGCTCCGATCCCGGATCACGCTCGTGTCGGCCGCGGCCCGCGTCTACGTCGAGCTCATCCGCGGAACCCCTCTCCTCGTGCAACTCCTCGTGGCCTGGTACGTGATCGCGGCCGCCCTGCATCTCGGCTCCGACCACCGGTGGCTCGTCGGCGTGCTGGTGCTGGCGCTCTTCAGCGGTGCCTACATGGCCGAGATTTTCCGCGGCGGGCTCGATGCCATCCCGCGGGCTCAGATCGACAGCGCCCGCGCGATCGGCCTCACTCCCACCCAGACGTTTCGATTCGTGGTGCTGCCGCAGGCCGTGCGGCTCGTACTCCCGTCGGTCGCCGGGCAGCTGGTTTCGCTGATCAAGGATTCATCACTGCTGTCGGTGATTTCGATCGGCGAGTTCACCTTTGCCGCCCGCAACGTCAACTCCGCCACCTACTCCACCCTCGAAAGCTACCTTCCGCTTGCAGTGGGCTATCTCCTTCTCACCCTTCCCCTGTCGGCGGTGTCGCGCTGGCTCGAACGTCGTTTTCGGTACGAGTCGGCATGAATCTCGTGATCCGCGATCTCGTGCAGCGGTTTCCCGATCCAAACGGACGGGGGTGGGCCACCGTGCTCGATGCCCTCTCCTTGACGACGGGCACCATCCAATCGCTCGTGCTCGTCGGCCCTTCCGGGGGCGGCAAATCAACGCTGCTGAGAATCCTCGCCGGTCTCGACGTGCCCACGGCGGGAACGGTCACGTTCGACGGTGCCATGCTCCCGCGAGACGAGGCGTCGCTCGTCGGCTATCGCCGCACGGTCGGCACGGTGTTTCAGGCCTACAATCTCTTCCCCCACCTCACGGCGATGCAGAATCTCCTGCTTCCTCTCGTGCAGGTTCATGGGCTCACGGAGGCGGCCGCTCGGGAGCGGCTTCGCGACCCGCTCCATCGCTTCGGCCTGGCATCCCACGCCGAGAAACGGCCGGCAGAACTCTCGGGCGGTCAGAAGCAGCGGATCGCCATCCTCCGGGCCCTCTCCGTGCAGCCGCAGCGGCTGTTTCTCGATGAACCCACCTCCGCACTCGATCCCGAGATGTCGGGTGAGGTGCTCGACATGATCGGCGAGTTGAAGGCGGGAGGAACCCAGTTCGTGCTCGTCACGCACGAGATGGGGTTTGCCCGGCGGGTCGCCGACGAGATCGCCTTCATCGCCGAGGGCACGGTGACGACCCACGGCCCCACGGCCGACTTCTTCGCCACACGTTCTCCGAGGGTGGCGGCCTTTCTCGAACGCACGCTTCACGCATGACCATCTCCGACACACCGCTCGACCCCGCCCGCGCCGCGCTTCTCGGCAGCCTGATCGCCGATGCCGTGGCGATGCCGGTGCACTGGTACTACGACCGCGCCGCCCTCGATCGCGACTACGGCGTGATCGAAGGCTATCTCGCGCCGCGCTCCCCTCATCCCGACAGCATCCTGTGGCGTTCGTCGTGGACGCCCCCGAGCCCGAAGTTCGACATCCTCCGCGACCAGGCCGCCTTCTGGGGAAAGCGAGGCGTGCACTACCACCAGTTTCTCGCTGCCGGCGAGAACACGCTCAACTTCCGCCTCGCGACGGAACTCTTCCGGATGGTTCACCGGGAACGCGACTACGATCCCGAGCGATGGCTCGATCGCTATGTGGCGCTCATGCTCGAGCCCGGATGGCATCGCGACACCTATCTGGAGGAGTATCACCGCCACTTCTTCACCAATCACGGCGCAGGCCGAAAGCCGATCAACTGCGGCGTGCGCGACGTGCACATCGGGGGCCTCGTGCCGGTGCCTGCGCTCGTGGCGGCCCTCGGCCCGCGACACCACGACCTTCGCAGGATCGTCCGGCTCCATGTCGGCCTCACGCACAAAGACGACGAGGTTCTGGCGGCGGCCGACACGCTGGTGCGCATCCTCGCCGATGCCATCCCCAGGCCGGAGGCCCCTCCCCGCTCGGCGGACGCGTCGGCCAACGCGCTGCGCGAGGCGATTCTCGATCACGGTCGCGACTGGGTTTCGGGGTCCAAGCTCGCGGCCTGGGAGCGACTCGACGACCGCCAGCTGGTTGGAGGAACGCTGTCGAGCGCCTGCTATATCGAAGACGCCTTTCCGGCGGCCCTGGCACTCGCCTGGCGGCACGCCGGCGACTTCCCCGGTGGGGTCCTCGCCAACGCCCGGTGCGGCGGCGACAACTGCCACCGGGGTGCGGTGGTGGGAAGCCTGCTGGGCGCCACTGCCGCAATCCCGTCGGGGCTGGTGGCGGGCCTCGTATCAGCGGCTACAGTGACAGAACAGTAAGGTAGATTTTGCATGACGACACGGCCGCAGGGGGCATCGATGGTTCCGCCAAGCACGACATCCGCACGACCGCCGAAATCCGACCGGGGCTGGGCCGCGTTGGCGACGCCCCTCGCCCCGACCCGCACGACGCTGCTCGACGCCGATCCCGCGGCCGCCGATCCCGTGACCGCCAAACGCGAGGAGATCCGTCGGTATTTCCACCAGACCTGCGAGATCTACGACCGCCTCTTTTCGCTCATTCGCAATGATGCTGCCTATTACGAGCGGCACGAGCCGCTCCGGCATCCGCTGATCTTCTATTTCGCCCATCCGGCGGTCTTCTACCTCAACAAGCTCACGGCGGGACGCCTCCTGCCCGGCCGGCTCGACGCGAAGCTCGAGGCGATGATGGCGGTCGGGGTCGATGAGATGTCGTGGGACGATCTCAACACAGCCCACTACGACTGGCCGTCCGTGGCCGCGGTGCGCGGCTATCGGGCTCGGATGCGAGAGTCGGTCGACCGCTTCATTTCGGAGATGCCGCTCGAACTCCCGATCCGCTGGAACTCGCCGGCATGGCTGATCCTGATGGGCATCGAGCATGAGCGGATCCATCTCGAAACGTCGAGTGTGATCATGCGGCAGATGCCGCTTGCCGACCTTCACCGCGAGGCCGACCTGTCGCCCGACGACCGACGGCTCTGGCACACCTGCACAACCTCCGGGCCCGCCCCGGCCAACGCCTGGCTCCCGGTCGCGGCCACCCGGGTGCGGCTCGGCAAGCCTGACACCGACCGCACCTATGGCTGGGACAACGAATACGGCACGGAAGCCATCGACCTGCCCGCCTTCCGCGCCTCTCGGCAGCTCATCTCCAACGCCGAGTTCCTGGAGTTCGTGGCCGATGGCGGCTATCGCGATCCGACGTGGTGGACCGAGGAGGGCCGAGGCTGGCTCGACTACACCCGCGCCGAGCACCCGAAGTTTTGGGTGGCGGTCGACGGCGGCTATCGGCAGCGAAACCTGCTCGACGAAATACCGTTGCCATTGAACTGGCCCGTGGAGGTCAACTGTCTCGAGGCACAGGCCTACTGCGCCTGGCTCGCCGCCACCACCGGCGAAAACGTGCTGCTCCCCACCGAGGCCCACTGGAAGGCCCTCCGCGACACGGTGCCGGGCGACCAGCCGTCGTGGACCGTCGCTCCGGGCAACATCAACCTCGAGCATTTCGCGTCGAGTTGTCCGGTCGACGCGTTTCCCCAAGGCGATTTCTTCGACATCGTCGGCAACGTGTGGCAGTGGACGCGCACGCCGATCATGCCGTTCCACGGCTTCGAGGTGCACCCGCTCTACGATGACTTTTCGGTGCCGACCTTCGACGGCCGCCACAACCTCATCAAGGGAGGCTCCTGGATCTCGACGGGCAACGAGGCTCTGGCCAACGCCCGCTACGCCTTCCGCCGGCACTTCTTCCAGCACGCCGGCTTCCGCACCATCGTGGAGGAACGGGGCAGCGAGGCCGTCACCGCCGGTTCGCGGCTCTATGAAACCGATCAGCTCGTCACGCAGTATCTGGAGTTTCACTACTTCGATGCGGCGGCCGTCGCGGCCGATCCTCCTTTCGGCGTGCCCAACTTCCCCAAGGCCTGCGTCGAGGCGACGATGCCTCACGTACCTGCCTCCCGACGCACGCGATGCCTCGACATCGGCTGCTCGGTGGGCCGATCGACGCTCGAGTTCGCTCGGCACTTCGACCACGTCGATGGCGTCGATTTCTCGGCGCGGTTCATCCAATCGGGTGTGCGGCTGCAGGATGGAGGTGAGGTGCACTATGAGATCCCGACCGAGGGCGAGCTGACAATCACACGAGCCATCTCACTCGATCGGATCGGACTGGCCGATGTCGGGAGTCGCGTGCTCTTCACCCAGGGAGACGCCTGCAACCTCAAGGCCATCTACACCGATTACGACCTCATCTTCGCGGGCAACCTGATCGACCGGGTGTACGACCCGCGGCTGTTCCTCGATGGCATCACGCCTCGCATCCGCCCGGATGGCCTGCTCGTGATCACGTCGCCCTACACGTGGCTGGAGGAGTACACCGAGAAGGCGAAGTGGCTCGGAGGGAAACGCACGGCGGGCGAGCCGCTCTCCACGTTCGACGGCCTGTCGGAGGCCCTTGCCGGATGCTTCACGCTCGTGCATCGCCAGGACATCCCGTTCGTGATCCGCGAGACGGCGCGAAAGCACCAGCACTCCCTCGCCGAGATGACCATCTGGCGTCGAACGTCCGGTGATTCTGCTAGGCTCGCCTGACTGCCGGCGGCCGCCTCTGCCACCGGCCCTCACGGCTGCATGAACCGACCGCCATGGACACCTCCTCACCCCCACCGGTGATCGTGACCGGTCGTCGGCCGCCGCGGCGGCGGCGGTCCGGCGGCGCGGCGAGCATCGTCGTGTCGCTCGTGATCGCGGCAGCCGCCATCGGCCTGGCCGCGGTGGCCTGGCCGGTCCTGCACGCCACGTCGGGCGGCCCGAAGCCCGCCATTCAAACGGCGGCATCCGGGGTCGCCGCTGACGCGACAAAACCCTCGCCGAAGCAACCTCCAAAGCCCCGTCCCGTTCCGCAGGTTCCCCGCGGCGAGTCGCCCGCCTCTGGCACGCCACGCCCCGAGCCTGCGCCCCCTGAGTCGCCATCACGCCCGACGCCGTCGCCCCCTTCGGTTCCATCCGCCGCCACCGACGTCGCGCCGGCCGTGCCACGTGGTGATGCGGCGGCGGTGACCGCAGCCCTCGCGAAAACGCTGGAGTCGCTGCGGAAGGGCGACGATGCCGGGGCGTCGAAGGCCCTGGCTGCCGCGAGGCAGGCCGCCGACCACGATCCCGACCTCTCGCTGCGGCTCGAACGATGGGGCCTCCTTGTCGACTATGCCCGCCAGTTGGCTGACCAGAAGTCGCGCGCCCTTGCCGCGGCGAATGCCGGCCGCGAGTACGAAGTCGGCGACCGGGTGATCGCGATCATCGAGATCACCGACGAGACCTATGCCTACAAAGACAAAGGACGCATCCAGCGCGGTCATCGTTCGGAGCTTCCCCGAGCCATCGACGAGGCCATCCTGGCCACCTGGTTCGCTGGGTCGCCTCGGGCAGCCAACCACATCCTTCTCGGCGTGCATCGGCTCCTCGATCCCAACGCCACGCTGACCGACGTGCGACGGGAATGGGACGTCGCACGCGCCGGCGAGCCCGATGCCGTCGCATCGATCCTGCCGCTCCTCGACGATGAAGCCCTCCGGGCCGCCGTTCACTGACGCCGAACCGCGAAGTGAATCACATGTGACGCTGGAGAATCCCCAGGAGCGTCGGTGGATCGAGCGGCACGGGGTTCCCACGCAGGCTGGCCCCGCCCGAGTTCTCCGCGAGCCAACCGATTCGACCGCGGGACAGCCCCACGTCCGAAAGACGCCGGGGCGTCTCGGCGACGCGACAGAGAGACTCCACCCGCGTGACAAACGCATCCGCCGCCACGTCTCCATCCTGCGAGGCCGCTGGATCGACCGCCCGTTCGAGCAGGGCGTAGTCGTCACGACAGGCTTCACGGTTCACCGCAAGGGCCACCGGGAGCATCAGCGCACAGGCGAGGCCGTGAGGCGTGCCACATTCGATGCCGAGGGCCGCCGCGACGCCATGGGCCATGCCCAGGCCGGAGTTCGCCAGCGCGAGTCCCGACACGAAGGCGGCGTGGCTCATCGCCGATCGGGCGTCGAGGTCGTCGGGATGGGCCAACACCCTCGGCAGGGCGGCTATCGCCCTCGGAAGCGCCTCGAGCACCAGCGCCCGAGGGATCGCGGCACCGAACCGGCACACGAACGATTCAATGAGCTGCGTGATCGCATCGAGCCCGGCGGCAGCGGTGACATGGCGCGGGCACGACACCGTCAGCGCCGGATCGATGATGACGCCCCGAGGCACCATCAGGGGGCTCCGCATGCTCTTCTTCAATCGCCTCTCCGGGCAGGAAATCACGGCGTTTCGTGTCGCCTCGGCCCCCGTGCCCGCCGTGGTCGGTATCGCCACCACCGGGAGCGGCGGCTTCACGATCGAGAGGTTGCGGCCGACCCCCTCGAGGTGATCGATCACGTCGGCTTCGTCTGCGGTGGCGGGACGGGCGAGATTGGTCGCGAGGGCCGCGATCGCCTTGCCGAGGTCGATCGCCGCCCCTCCGCCGATCGCCACGATCACCGGCGAGCGGTGGGTTCGACTCGGCAGGCCACGCAGGCCGCGAACGACATCCGCCACCGTTGGCTCGCCCTGCGAGGTGGCCACGCGATGAACGGTGACGTCCGCCTGGTTCAAGAGGCCGGTCACGGAGGCGAGCCCACCGCAGGCCCGGAGGCCGGAGGCACTCGTCACCAGCCAGGCCTCGGACCCGAACCGAGCGACCAGGCTTCCGAGCTCGACAAGCCTTCCGGCACCAAACGCCACGGCGGAAGGGCTCACGAAGTCGTAGCGATCGAAGGCGTTTGGGGCGGTGGTGCTCATCGGTGGAGTGCGGGATTCGCGCGACGGGATTGGACCACGGACGACGGCTGGCCTAGGCTTGGCGTCCCGTCGCCAGTGTTTCCCGCCGCGACGCCTTCCGCAACCGCGGCCATCCCATGCACGACCCCCTTCCGATTCCCCAGCATCCTGGCCCCATCGACGGCCGCATCCGCCCGCCCGGCTCCAAGAGCATCACGAACCGGGCGCTCGTGTGCGCGGCGCTCGCCCGCGGGGAGAGCCGACTGACGGGTGTTCTCGACAGCCAGGACACCCGGGTGATGGTGGATGGCCTCGGCCGGCTCGGCATCGGTGTGGAGGTCGACTGGGAGCGTGGCGAAGCTCGTGTGCGCGGTTCTTCGGGAGCGATCCCCGCCGAGGCCGCCACCCTCGACTGCGCCGCCAGTGGAACCACGATGCGGTTTCTCGCGGCGGTGTGCGCGCTCGGACACGGCACCTATCGCCTCGACGGCACCGCTCGGATGCGTCAGCGGCCCATCGGCGATCTGCTGGCCGCCCTTCGCGAACTCGGCATCGACGCCGTGGCGGAAAGTCCGGGCGACTGCCCGCCGGTGACGATCCGCTCCAGAGGGCTGCCGGGGGGCACCGCTGCGGTGCGCGGCAGCACGTCGAGCCAGTTCGCGAGTGGCCTTGCCCTTGCAGCCCCATGCACGGCCAACGGTATGACGCTCGAGTTCACCGGCACGCTCGTGTCGCTGCCCTACCTCGACATGACCCGTCGCGTCATGGCCAGTTTCGGAGGGCGCTGCGATGCCACGAGCCATGACCGTTGGCTGATCCATTCGGGCGGCTACGAGGCCCGTGACTACGAGATCGAGCCTGATGCGTCGGCGGCAAGCTACTTCGCAGCCGCCGCGGCGATCACCGGCGGTGCCGTTCGGATCGACGGGCTCTCCCGCCGCAGCATGCAGGGCGATGTCGGTTTCTGTGACGCGCTCGAGCAGATGGGCTGCACCGTTTCCTGGGACGAGGGGGATGCCGACGGTCGTGGCAACGGCGTCACCGTCGCCGGACGGGCGGCCCGCGGCATCGACATCGACATGAACGCGATCAGCGACACCGTTCCCACGCTCGCAGTCGTGGCGCTGTTCGCGTCATCGCCCACCACCATCCGAAACGTGGCCCACATCCGCGACAAGGAGACCGACCGCATCGGCGACCTCGTCACGGAACTCCGCCGCCTGGGGGGGCGTGTCGACGAACATCCCGACGGACTGGTGATCACCCCGGTGCCACTGTCCGGAGCGAGCGTCAGGACCTACGACGACCACCGGATGGCCATGAGCCTGTCACTCGCCGGCCTGGTCGTGCCCGGCGTGTCGATCCGCGATCCCGGGTGCGTTGGCAAGACGTTCCCCGGCTATTGGCGACACCTCGGTGAGCTCGCCGGATTCGGCGCAACCTGGCCGACGTCGACGTGATGGCGGGGCCGAGTCGGCCCGAATGACCATACGTTTCCTGATCGAGCAGCCCAGGCTGTATCGGGGAAAACGAGTGTCCATCCGCCAGAACACCCTTGTTTCTGGCTGAATCGCACGACTCCCGGAATTGATCCCGGCTGCGCGCGAAAGGTTCGATGAGCCCGGACACGCGTGCGGACGACTCGTCTTCATGCGTGTTCCGGGATCGCATGCCCGGAAGACGAGTTGCTGGGGCCTTCGGCTCTTTCCGAAGCCCCGGTGCAGCGTAGGCCGAATCGGCTGACCGTCGCGCGACGGTCATGCCTTCGTCGCTGCACCGACACCCATGTCGGTGTCCATCCACGGAACGGAATCCTCTTGTTCCCTGTGTTCGTGGAGGTCATTCCATGGTCAAGGTAAGTTCATGCGCCCGACTGATCGTCGGGCTTGTTGTCGGTGTATTCGTCGTGCCCTCGTTCGGGAGTCCGATCGTGTATACCGGAACAGGCACCTCGTCGCTGGGGCATCCGGTCGTGTTTTCGGCCGAGTTCGTCTTCAACGACGATTTGTTGACGCTGACGTTGTCGAACGAATCGCCGTTCGACACGACGGACGCGGCGGACACGCTGTCGAGTGTCTACTTCGACATTCTCAGCGGGTCGACGCGGCCGGCGCTCTCCTACGAGGGAGGATCGGGTTTCGTGTACCAGGTGTGGAAGAACGCGGCGGATACGTGCTACTACTACACGCCGCAGATGTTTTTGCCGGACTGTGATATCCCCAGCGATCTGGGGGCCTTTGCGGACGGTGACGCCACCTGGCAGTTTCGGGTGATGAATTCGGGCACGGCACCGATGCTCGGATTCGGGATCGGCACGGTGGGCAACAGCATGCTGTCGCCCAACGGGTTCAATCCGGCGATCGTGGGCCCACCGGGCACTGGGATGATCAACTTCGCGATCTATCGCGGGGGGGACATTCAGCCCAACGGGATTCTCAATGGCCGGTTTCTGGTGAAGAACACGGCCACGTTCACGTTTACCGGCGTGACGGGCTTCGGCGAGGAAGCTCTCGTGGACAAGGTCGTGTTTGGCCTTGGCACCGGGCCAGATTCCACGGTGACGGTGTCGCTGCCCGAGCCTCCACTCGCCGGCATGGCGGTGGCAAGCCTCGGTAGTTGCGGGATGCTGCTGCGGCGGCGCGGTCTGTCGGCCGTCCGCGACCTCTAGGTCGCGGCGTCGGGCGTGCCCTCCGCCACCTGCATGGTGGTGGAGGGCCGCCCCTTCGCGCGTGGTGGCTGGGTCTCGGGCTCCCCAGGCGTGACCCCCGACGAGTGACGCCAACGCGCCACGTGGCCTGGTGACGTCGGGGAACCGATTCGATCTGTCGACGATCCAATCGAGGAGCGAATGACCTCATGGGAAAGCCCTCCGTGGCTTTTCCGCATGGTCAACCGTGGGGCAGGTAGAAGTCCCACGGAAAAGAGGGCCGCATGCTGCGGCGAGAGTCGGTAGCCCTATCGGCTATCGCTGCCCAAGGACCGACACCGGAGTGGCAGCCGTGTGGCTGGCCACCTGTTCCACCGGCAACGAGGGCGTCGCCGCCGCGACCGTGCAGCAGCTTCGCACCACAACTTCCTCGATCACCACGCCACAGCACGACGAGCAGCAGCTCGTTGAACACGGCGACGGGCAGGCGACCGTGCAGCAGCACGGGTCGCAGCACGTCGTGCAGCAACAGCAGGCCGAGCGACGGGCCCGGCGTCCGTGTGCTGCCTCGGCATCGAGGCTCGTGGTGGCCACAACAGCGATCATTGCAAGCCCTACGAACATTCGGCAAACATTCTTTGACATCGTTCATTCTCCCGAGATGACATCCCTGCTGCACCGGTTCCGCCACCGTGACGGGACCGGGTCCAGTGGATGGGAAGAGGCGTCCATGCCCTGGCGACGCCCGTTGGCGTCACTTCACGGCAACCGGCACCTTCCGCGACGTGCTGACGGCCGACTTCGTGAGGTCGACCGTCAGGATTCCGTTGTCGAACGAGGCCGAGACCTTCTCCGGATCGACCGGATCGGGCAGCGGGATCGTGCGGCTGAACGCCCCGTAGTGACTCTCGACGTGGGACCAGCCGTTGCCGCCCTTCGACACCTTCGACTTCTTTTCACCGGAAATCACGAGCCGATCCTCGGTGACATCCACATCGACCGCCTTGGGATCGATGCCTGGCAGCTCAGCCCTCACCTGGATCGTCGTTGGATCATCAGCGATGTCGATCGCCGGCAGCCACTGCCCAGGCGAGGAGGTCTCGAACCACGTTGGCATCGTGGATGACCGGGTGAACAACCCGTCGAACAGCCTGTTCATCTCGGCCCGTACATCGGAAAGTGGCCTGGCTGCCAGGGGCTCGAGGCCACTTGATCGCCAGCTCTGAAAGGGTATCAGGACCATGGGTACGTATCTCCTCTGAGGAAAGAAAAATGGAACCATCCGGTGAGCCGCCCAACACGGCGTCGGTGCGGCGAGAAGCCGCGCGTCCTGGCGGGGTAAGGATTCGCAGCGTCCAACTCAAAGGCAAGCAGCATGGGTGATACGAACCACGAATCACACCCGTGGGCTGGAAGTTGCCCAGGCCCCGTGTCAATACCGATAGACCGCGGCAAGGCCGGTTGACGATGGCATCGCCTCACGATCGAGCGCCAACACCTGCCCACGGTGCAACACGACCGTTTCGGCAATCGCTCCGAAGACGTCCTCACCCGCAGGACGTGAGCTGGACCGTTGAGGCGGCAGATCGGCCTCGGGCACGATGGCCCCCGCAATCAGCCCCGTCCGCGCATCGTAGACCCCTGGCTCAAACCGGTCCTTCTCGACCAGAAGCGTTGCGACACGGCCGCAGGCGGCGGCTTCACCGATCTCAGACAGGTTGGTCGCGCCACGGCCGCGCACCACCGCCGCCTCGAATGCGGCCAACACCATTCCCAGACGATGCTGCCTCACCGCCGTCATGACGGCGGCGGCAGCTGCGGCAAGATCGCATTGAGGTGCCAGGTGCATGTCCTTGTCGACTCCCTCACCAAGCAACGCGGGGTTGCGTGACAATCGCCGATACACCGCCGCGAGCGGTTTAGGGGCCGCGAGGATCACCGGCATGTCGACCGGAAAACCGGCCGACACAAGCCCCCGATCGACGTGCCGCAGAAACGTGATCGTGTCGGTATCGATCTCATCGTGTCGGGATCCAAACCCTCCGTGGAGTTGCATCCAAGGCGTTCTCATCCGGCGTGTTCGATGTGGCTCGCGCTGCTCTTCCTCGACGATGTCTCCGCGAAACATCGCCCCCAGGGCGGCCATCCGGCCCCACGCGGGGGGAAGCGGGGCCGGAACGAACCTCGCCACCTGCCCGTCGGTCACTCGCCCCGCGTACACCCGGGCAAGCCTGCTGGTGAGCACAAGCAGCAAAAACTCCTCCGACGCACAGGCCATGCGGAGCAGCGGAAGCGTGTGATACCGCGGTGCAACGACCGCGAGCGGAGGCACGGGCTCCGGGAGCAAGAACCCGTTCGCCTCGCCGTCGGCGGCGAAAACCACGAGGCCCTCGCTGGTATGCTCCCAAAACGGTGCGTGGTCGGCGAGCGCCTCGAGCGGCGACAAAAGACGATCAACCTCGGATGGCCGGCGACCATCGCGGAGGCCCCGCCGAAGCGTCGCGAGGAGCTGACGATAGGTTGGCTGGTCAACCGTGTTGTCGGGCACGTTGCGGTGGGTCGGCAGATACACCGACAGGCAGGTTCCGTTCGACGGTTCGAGAAACGCTCGCACGACCTCGGGCGCGAAGGGATGGACGGGAAAGGGCAACGAAGCCATCGATGGAACCCCAGATGAACGGTGGCCGCACGGTAGCCCGCGCGGAAGTGCCTCACACTGTAGGCGTCACACCATGAAACCGGTGCGGTCGTGGCCTTCGGAGACACGATCCGACGATCATGCCGTGGAGACGCGGCAGACGGACACCTGGGCTGCATGGCGATCGCATACGTGACGATCGCTTCGGCACGTCGATCACTAGGCGTTTGCTCTCACGAAGTGTCCGGCAACGGCACTCTTGCGCTCCATGCCTCTCGGCGTGTATCCGTTGCCCCGCGCCAGGTGCCGTTCAACGATTGCGTGAACACGCCCATGCGGCGATGCAGTCCGCGAAGGATCGCTCTGACGTCAGGAGCATTCCATGGTGGCGCTGTCGACGGTCGGATCCGATGCATGTGACGGCGTGCCGCGATGCTTGGCGTTCACCGCGAATCGGTCGGCCCGCGACCGAGTGCGTGCAGCCCTGGCGCTCGACGGACGCATGCGCTGCGTTGCGCCGGCCTCCCGAGAGCATCTGGCAATCTCTCGTCACGGCATCTATTCAATCGTGATCATCGATCTCCCGTCACTCGTGGGCGACTGGCGACAGGACGGCCTGTCCCTCATCGAACAGTGGGCACGATGGGAGCGTGCAGTCGTCATCGCCTGCGGACAGACCGAAGACGCTGACGAGGAACAGACGGTGCGAATGCTGGGAGCCGGAGTTTATCTTCCCGGCGCGCCGCTCGATGCCGCGGTCGACGTGGCGATGCGGTCATGGCTGTGGCAAACTCGGCGTGAAATCGATGGCCTCGGCCGGCTCGTCGGCGGTCCCTCGGCACAATAAGCCGTTCGGCCTCGTCCCGCTGAAGGCATCATGACGATGGGGCGCTCACGTCCCGGCGTCGTCGTGCAGGTGCCGGGTGAACCAGTCGGAGGCCCTCCGTGCGGACTCGGCGAGCGTTCCAGGCTCCTCGAAGAGATTGCTCGCCCCCGGAATGACATCGAGTTGCCGGTCCTCGCACCCGATTTCGGCCAGGAAATGGCGGTTCACCGCCAGTCCGTCGAGGTCATCACCGCCAACGATCAGGAGCGTGGGGGCGTGAACCGAGCGGAGTTTCCGCCCCGCAAGGTCAAGACGGCCACCACTTGAAACAACCGCTTTTACCGTAGGCTCACACGCGGCTACCGCCAACGCGGCCGCCGCATCCGTGCCGGCACCGAACAGCCCGATGGACAGGTAACGCAGTTCCTCCCTGCGTTGCGCGAAACGAATCGCCACCAGCAGCCGTTCCGCAAGGAGCGGAATGTCGACGGTGGTCGCATGATGAGCGGACTCACCGTCGGTCAGAAGGTCGAACACAAGCGTGCTGATCCAGAAATCGTTCAGCACGCCGGCCACTGCGGCATGGCGATCGCTCGGAAGGCTAGATTCGCTGCCGCGGGCCAAGATGACCATGCCCGTCGGCGTCGCGGGAACGGTCAGACTGCCTGGCAAGGGAATCGACCGCCCGTGAGCCCCTTTGGCGGGAACTATCACATCGAAGGTCTCGCAGAGCGGGCTGAGCATCACGGCTCCTTGGACGAGGGATGAACGGGGTGGTGACGATGCGGATGGGCGAGGTGCACGACGGTCGCCTGAGGCCCGTTGTCGCCGTCCTCCACCGTGAAGACCACCTCCGATCCGCGATCGATCATTTGAAACTCGTCGTCGCTCATGGCGTGGTGGTGGAAATACACCTCTCGACCGTCGGGCGTGACAATGAAACCATACCCCTGAAGCGGAAAGATCTGCGAAATCTCGCCGTGAAGACGGGGCACGTGGGCCTTGTCTTCGCCCCGCATTCGCCGAACATGGTCTTCGAGCCGCCTGCGAGCCGCATCGAAGGCGTCTCGCATCGCCACGTAGACGTCCTCGTGGGCACGATTCTGGTGGTGGTCATGGTTCACCACGATCTCCCCACCTGGCATCAGTATGTCAACTCGCACCGAGTAGAGGTTCCCCGCACGATGACGGCGGTGCGGCATCGCCACCACCACGTGGCAGCCGGTGATCTGGGACGAAAACCGCTCGAGCTGGGCAACATGGTCAAGGGCGGCTTCCCGCACCGCATCATCAATGGGAATACCGTCAAACGACACCTCGGGCTGGGTCTGCATGGTGAGGCTCCTTACGGGGCAGGGATTTACGTTTCGGACGACATGCCGGCGGCTCGGACAACGAGAAGACGATCATCTCCTCGCCGGTGATTGTTGAGATGTCGTGGTGCACGCTCACGAGCTTCACACCAACCGCCATCTCCACGATCTCGGCCAGCTTGGAACGACCTACCGCGACCATGTGGGCGCGCATCTGCTTGAGCAAGGAGCGACCATTGCCATTGCCATTGCCATTGCCGCCCGTCTTCACATCCCCGTCGTCGCCGACGCCGGCTGACACCGGCGGAGCGAGCAACTGTCGCTCCGCCGGTGTCAGCACCCCCTGAAGTCGCACGACCAGCAAATTGCCAACCAAGTGGGAGTGGATGTCTCGCGGGCCTCGGCCGACGAACTCCTGCTGAAACCGGGAAATGCCGTCGCACACAGCAGCTTCGATCTCGCCCTGGGATTTCATGCGACTTCTCCGGAGTGAGGGTGGACGAATGTCACGAAACGCGATGGCCAGCGGCGCTGGGCACGATCGTTCCATCGACGGTGACCGCGTGGGCACCGTTGCCATTGCAAATGCGATCCCACACCTCGCGACGATGGATTGGCATCCGAGAGTCGGCGGTAAAACCCAGCCGCACACGGCCCTGATCGATCTGGAGCACCGTGATCTCCAGAACGATTTCGAGGTCATGAGGCTGAGCGATCACCACACTTTCGCGATTCTTCCTGGTCAGTACCAACATATGTCACCTTCTTCATGGCTGTGAGTCCCTTCGGATAGTAACCCCGCCGGACGGATCCATGGCCGTCCGCGCCATCGACATGGAAGTGGTCATCGACGGCAACGCCGAATGCCGCCGGGTGCCCGCCGAGCACGATGAGATCGATCGCCGCCTCCGTCGTGCAGGTCTTGAAAAGGCTACCGGTGGCCGTATCGATGTGGGTCGCCACAGCCCCCACCACCACGCCGGAGTGAGCCCGAACATGGTCGCGAAGGGCCTCGAACGACGACTCGACGAGCGAACGGTGCCAGGCGACAACGCGGTCATACCCAGAGGCCGACATCACGAGTTGGCGTTCCATCCCTGAGAGTGCCGTATGGATCGTGATCACGACCGAGGACGCCCCTGAGGAGATGGCGATGCTCCGTGGAAGGCGACCGAGGAGTCGCGCCTCGAAATCGCCGACGGCCCATGCGATCTGCCGCGCCCGGCGGAGCGCATCGTGACCGGCCTGGCGAGGGGCACGAACAGCAGCGGAAAGAGGAGACATGGGCGGCAGCACTCCGGGGGCGAGGGTGAGGTCGGTTTGAAGATCGCGTACCGGGTGCCAACGCGTCGTTCTGGAATGAAAACGAAAAAAGCCGGCGAGGGAGGCTGCCCGTGGGCCTGCTCTCTCACCGGCTTACGCTGCGCTGGACCGCCGGCTACGCCGGCCTGCCCCTCGACTCGTCTTCCGCGAAATGTTGTTTTTGCCGAGTTTGAGACTGGTTTTCGCAACCATTCTCGCTTCGACGTTCGCGATTATACGTGGCGATCTGGGCAAGGCAAGAAGACTCTGCGGGCGATCAACAGTCATTGAAGCCACCTCCACTGAAATGACGAACGAATACCACAACACCCCCCCCTCGGGGGGCTTCTCCGCAGGATGCCAGACATGCGATCCCGAGGCGAAATCGAGGCGGCGGTCTGCAGTGCGGTGGCCCGCTTCCAGCAGGATTACATGGGGCGTGGCCCGCGAGACATCCAGGCCCATCTGATCGACGACACGCTCGTCGTGCACCTGCGTGGCGTGCTCTCAGCAGCCGAACAGCGATTGATCGATCGCGTCGATGGCTCAAATGGCCGTGGGGCTGATCTCTTGAAGCAGCTGCGCAGTCATCTCGTGCTCACGGGCCGGCCAGTGCTCGAGGAACTCGTGGCTGTTGCCACCGGCGCGCGGCCGATCACCATGCACCACGATATCAGCACGGCCACGGGTGAGGAAGTGATCGTGGTCACGCTGGCGGCCGCCCCCGTCCTCCGCACTCGACGAGACGCGGCCAAGGTGTCCCAACGGCCACCATCATGAGCGATCGGGTGAGCATTGCCGTCGGACAAAACGCCGCCTACCGTGCCCATGCGACCGCAACCATGCGAACCGCATGTTGCTCCAGGGCCGGAGACGTCTCATTACCCGTCCTGTGCCAGGAGAGATATGACCATGACGATTGCAGCTGAGGCTGAAATTGCCCACATCGGCGAGACCGCGGGCTGCCGCGATCACGACCACGACCTCGTCCACGAGCTGAGCCGCCGGCTCGACGCCCTATGGCGATACGACCAGTACATCGCCAATGCCGAATGGCGGGACGAGCTGCGGTCGTTTTGGCAGGACTGCAAAGCATCCGAACAGCAGGCGATCTGCCGGCTGCGGCAGCTGATCCGCCAGGAAGTCGCTAATGACTGCTTTTAACGTCCCCGGACGTCGCCGGGGCGGTCGAGCGACCGCCCCGGCGGCAGGCCGTACAGACCGTCAGCTCGCGTGTCCGCCCGGCACCATCAGCCTGCGAAGCCGGGCCGGGGAGATGCCGATCAGGCTTCTGAAAACCTTTGTGAAATGACTCTGCGAAGAATAGCCAAGGGCATGGCCGATGTCAGAAATCGGCATGCTGCCCGTGGCGAGTATCGTCAGGGCAGCCTGGGTTCGACGGTGGTGAATGAGCCGCACGAGGCCCATGCCGAGGGTCCGGCGGAGTTTTCGGGCAAAGTGCCCGGGTGAAAGGCCGCTGGCACGACTCATCTCGACAAGGCTTGGCGGCTTGGCAAGCCGACCATCGATTTGTTCGATCGTCTGGCGGAGCAACCACGGCGGCAAACTGGATGATGACCCAGCGATCGGTGGGACCGTAGCGTTCAGCAGCCGTGCAAGTCGCGCCAGAAACGCCTGCGCGACGGCATCGAGATGGTCGGCGTCTGGGGCGGCATGCAAACCGCTCACGAACTGACGCAGGCATGCGGCCAATCTCGTGTCGTTGATCGCCAGGTGTGCCGCCGGCCAGACGTCACTGGCGGGAGACACCGAGGCCCGAAGTTGATTCGAGGGAAGGAAGATGGTCACGCATTTGGCGACACCTCCGCCACGGACTTCAAAAACGTGGTAGTCGCGTTCCGGTGGGAGGTAGAAAAAGAAGCCACTCTGAACCAAATCTTGTTTCACCTCACTCGGCGAAGACAGCCGAAGAGACAGCTCGCCCGGACCTGAATAAAAAGTCACGACATGCCCGACAAGCCGCATTCGAGCGGACGATTCCGTCATCCACGCATTGATGCGCCATGGCAGAACCAGCCATGTGGAGGACAGGCCGGATGGAAGCATGCTGTCTCTCAACCCAGCACCCCATTTCTCTGAGTTTTTCGATTTTTGAGCGGCTGAAGCAGGATAGAGGCTGCGCAGATAGGCGAAACGCCTTGGATTCTATGACCCCTCTTGGGAACCTGCATACCCCCGCCCCACCCTTAAAAAAAACAGTTGCGATTCCGTTCCGAACAAACACCCACGTTTGCCTCCCAGGAATCGGCCAAATCATTCCGCGCGCAAACGATGACAAACGCGCGAATCTGCTCACGACATCTGGTGGCTGGCCGAGCATGATGCTCCGTGAGGGGTCGCGTCACCGACACGAGGAGTTCCATCATGAAAAAACCCCGCGGTACTTCGCCCGTGCACATCGCATTCACCACGCTCACCGAAATCAAGGCGATGGTCGAGCGTTTTGAGGATGGGCAAGAAAACCTTTTCCGGACCCTGGACTCGATCGTCAAGACAACCCATGACTACAAGACGGCGATGCGGAGTTTTCCAGCGGGCAATCGCGACCGTGGGGTCGCATAGTGCCCTTGACTGGTCGCCGCCTCAGGCGCCCACGCGCCACCAACTGTCTGGTGGCGATGTCTTCCCCCCGTGTTGACGGTCTTCACGCCTCTTGAGTGCGTGTGCCTATAGTTGGCCGCTCTTCCGGAAGGCGACTGTTTCCGCGGCATGCATGCCGGTCCCGCACACCGCGAGAATCCATGCATACGCCACCTCTCAATCGAGTCGCCTTCGTCGGCACCTACGTGCCCCGCCGCTGCGGTCTTGCCACATTCACCCACGATCTCCGAGCGGCGGTGGCTCGTCTTCTGCCCGACGCCGACTGTCCCGTCGTGGCGATGGTCGACGGCCCGGGCCTCGATGAGCATCCACCGGAGGTGCGATTTGCCTGTGCCACTGACGACGCGAGCTCCGGCAGAAGGGCGGCCGAATACCTCAACCTTCTCAATGCCGATGTGGTGTCACTACAGCATGAATACGGCATCTTCGGCGGTCCATCTGGCCGGCAGGTGCTCGACCTGGTGCACGAACTCCGGATGCCGGTTCACACGACTCTCCACACGGTGCTGCCTGCGCCGTCGCCCGAACACCGACGAGTCATGGATGAACTCCTGGGGTGTTCCGCACGCGTGACCGTGATGACGGAGCATGCTCGCGGCCTGCTCCACACCGTGCATGGCATCGCCGACGATCGCATCGACGTGATCCCGCACGGCATTCCCGAGGCCGACGGTGGCGACGCCGCCGTGGCCAAGGAGCGGTTCGGCATCGCCGGCCGAAAGGTGATGCTTACCTTCGGGCTTCTTTCTCCCAACAAAGGCATCGAGCATGCCATCCGCAGCCTGCCCACGATCGCGGCCAGATACCCCGACGTGACCTATGTCATCGCCGGCGCGACGCATCCGCGGCTCCTTCAGGATGAGGGGGAACGGTATCGCGAGATACTCGTGGCCTTGGCGGAATCTCTGGGCGTTGCCGACCACGTCGTGTTTCTCAACCGGTACCTGGACACGGGCGACCTGCTTGCGGTGATCGCCGCCGCCGACATCTATCTGACACCCTACCTGAATCCCGATCAGGCGGTCTCGGGCACGCTCGCCTATGCCTTTGGCTCGGGCACACCGGTCATCTCCACCCCCTATCGGCACGCCGAGGAACTCCTGGCGGACGGCTCCGGTGTGCTCGTGCCGTTCGGCGACGACCATGCCATCGCCCGTGAGGTGTGCGGGCTGCTGGCCAATGATTCGCATCTCGCCCGCATGAGGAGCCGGGCACACGTCGCAGGACGCAGCATGATCTGGCCCCGTGTCGCTGAACGCTACGCTGCAGGATTCACCGCCTCCCGGATGGCAACGCTGGTGCCATCGGCCGGCGAGGCCGTTCCCCCAGCACGACGCAGGCCGCCCGAGCCCATCCTCACTCACCTGTGGAGACTCACCGATTCGGCCGGCGTCGTTCAGCATGCCACGGGCGATATTCCGCTCCGCCACGAAGGGTATTGCACCGACGACAATGCCCGGGCTCTGGCGCTCGTGGTGCTGGTCGAGGATCTTGGTCTTGCCACCGAGCGGTCCGCTGCGGCCGCGATCACGTATGCGGCTTTCCTCGGTCACGCCTACGACCCGAAAAGCGGCCGGTTTCGCAATTTCATGGACTTCTCTCGGCGATGGCGAGAACCGAACGGCTCGGACGACTGTCTTGGCCGGGCGATCATGGCCATGGCCACGTGCATCGCCCGCGCTCGACGTGAAAGTCTTCGCCGATTCGCCATGGAACGCTTTCATCCAGCCGTTCGCGCCGCATTGGCCACGAGGAGCCCGCGATGCTGGGCCCTCACGGTTGTGGGATTGAGCGAGTATCTCCGACGTCTCAGGGGTGATCGTGAAGCGGCTTCGTCCCAACGCGAACTGACCGGCAGGCTCCTTCGGCTCTTCTTGATCACCTCGGCTCCCGAATGGCCGTGGCTCGAGGATGTGGTGGCCTATGAAAACCCACGGCTCTGCCAAGCTCTTCTTCTCGGAGGCGGCTCCCTACCCGCCGCCCGGGCCGCCGGCCTCGATGCCCTCGACTGGCTCTGGACGATCCAAGAATCCGAAGGCGGACGATTCGCGCCGATCGGCTGTCGCGGATTCCTGCGACGGGGAGGAACACCGGCACGGTTCGATCAGCAACCGATCGAGGCCCAGGCGATGGTGGCGGCGTGTGCCACGGCCTACCGTACCACCGGTGATGACATCTGGCGTCAGCGTGCATGGCTGGCCTTCGAATGGTTTCATGGCCACAACGTACTCGGTGCCAGCATCGTCGACCCGCACACCGGCGGCTGCCGCGACGGATTGCTCGAGGATCGCGTCAGTGAAAACCAGGGGGCGGAGTCGACGCTCGCCTATCTGCTCGCCGTCGTCGACATGCGTCAACTCGAACCGGCCATGACGACGACGCCGGCCATCATCCGCCCCACGCGACGGCCTCGCGAGGCCCGTGGGGCGTGCGGCCGATGACCAGATCTCACAGGAGGTTCATGCCATGCACGTGACTCGCACCGGCATCATCCTCAGGCCCAACAACGCCCGGGTGCTCTATCGTCCTTTCGAGCCCCCATTGCCGCAACGCGCACTACGGATCGTGGGGCGGGTCATGGAACTCGACGAGGCAGATGTGGACCAACTGCTCGGTGACGTGCTCGGTGAGTTTCACGGTCGCCACCAGCGACTCGTGGGATTCTTCGAGGAGCGGTTCGCGGCTGTGCGGCACCACCTCCTCACCGACCGGCCAGTTTCACGAGCCCGCCAACTGCTGATCGGCTCGTATTTCACGCAGGAGTACGCGCTTGAGAGCGCAGCCCTGTTCAACCCGTCGATCATTCTTCACCCCGACCAAGCCGGACTCGAGCCGGGAGAAGCACGTTTCATCCTCAGCGTTCGGGCCACCGGTGAAGGACACGTGTCGAGCGTCGGCTTTCGCGCCGGCACCATCGACGCCCGAGGCGCCATCACGATCGACGCCCCCTCGGGCTTCGTCACAGCACCCCATGTCGTCGCCAGCGCCGCCTATGACAAGCCGCTGTTTCTCAGCAAACTCGCCGAACTCGGCATCGCCAACGGACTCATCGAACCCGTCATCGCCCCGCTCGAGGACCGTTTCACGCTCCACGACCTGGAGAAGGTTCTCGCGGTCACGTCTCGACAACACGGGTCGCGACGGCGGGAGTGGGAACCCTTGGCGGCCGCGACTCTGGCGCTCGCCCGTGCCAACTACGAGATCGAATGCGATGCCGCATCGGATCTTTCCGAACGGGTGATCTTTCCCTACTCCCCGGCCGAGACCAACGGGATCGAGGATGCCCGGTTCGTGCGATTCATCGACGATGACGGCTCGGCACGCTACTACGCCACCTACACCGCATTCGACGGCAACGTGACATTGCCTCAGATCGTGGAAACCGACGACTTCGTACGATTTCGGGTGAGCACGCTCAACGGCCCGGAGATTGCCAACAAGGGTTTCGCCCTCTTTCCACGGCGAATCCGAGGCAGCTATGTGATGCTCTCCCGTCAGGACGGCGAGAACGTTTTCGTGATGGAGTCGGAGATGCTCCACTTCTGGCACGCGAGGCGACTCGTGATGCGGCCGAGTTGTCCGTGGGAGTACGTGCAGATCGGCAACTGCGGCTCCCCGATCGAAACCGACGCTGGATGGCTCGTGCTCACCCACGGCGTGGGGCCGATGCGAAAGTACTCGATCGGCGCGGCCTTACTTGATCTCGACGATCCAACCCGAGTGATCGGCCGCCTCGAGGAACCGCTGCTCTCGGCCAACGAGAATGAACGTGCCGGGTACGTTCCCAACGTCGTCTACACGTGCGGCGCTCTCGTGCACGAGGGGATTCTGGTGATTCCGTATTCGATGAGCGACTACGCGACGTCCTTCGCGACGGTGCCGCTCGCCGACCTGCTCTCGGAACTCACCGCGTGACACAACGCGGCGCTACGGCGCAGATGGAACACACGCGGGCAGACACCGCCGCCACCGCTACTCGTCAGACTGCTCGAGCACGAGCGCGGCCTGCTCGAGGAGGGCCTCCACCTTCTCATCGGTGGGCACCGCAGTCGACGCGGCCGGCGTGCCCATGTCGGGATCCATGGCCACGAACCCGCCGCCGCAGTGCTGGCAGTAGACCCGGCGTCCGAGAAGGCTGACGTCGATCTCCAGACGCCGCCCGCAGACGGGGCACCCCTGGTGAAAAAAGACGTTGCGATGGATGTCGTGAGCAGTTGGCATCGCGGCACCTCCCCGGAAGAATAAAACCATCCCCAGCCGGTCCGCAGTCTACGCCGATTGATGCCATGGGGCAACGACTGAAACCACCGGTCTTTTCTGCCCCACGCGGTGCGAAAAACCGCAGCGTCGCCCAAGACGTTAGAATCTCGTGAAGCCGCTCCCACGATTGAGCGGCCCGCGGACGACTCGGGACCCCTCGGTGCCATGCTGCAACGACCGTTGCTGACGCCTATCGTGGTGGGGTTCTGGCTGGTCACGACCGGCTGGCTCTTCGTCACCAAGATTCTTCCCACGCTCAACCCCGGGTCACCTCCGGGCCAGCAGGCGCTCTACACCTCGGGCGCCAAACTCGTTCCCGTGGCCTGGTCGGTGCACTGGAATGAACGGCCGGTGGGGTGGGCCATGTCGCTCGCGACCCGCCTCGATGACGGTGGTCTCACCGTCGATTCCAGGCTTCACTTCGATCGGCTTCCTCTCGACCAGGTTCTGCCGGTGTGGGCAGGCCTGCTGATGCGTCACGTGGTGCACCCCGGCATGGCCGCCACGTTCGACGCCACCGGCCGCCTCGACATCGACGCCGCCGGAAGGCTCCGCTCCTTCGAATCACGCGTGAGCCTTCCCAACGCCCCCGAGTCGATCATCCTGAACGGCACTGTCGAGGATGGTGACGTCGCGGTGTCGATCCAATCCGGTGGCATGTGCTACGAGGCGAAGCGACATCTTCCCTCGACGATCATGATCAGCGATGAACTGTCGCCGCAGGCCACGATGCCGGCTCTCTATGAAGGACGCCGCTGGACCGTGCCGATCTACAGCCCACTGCGGCCTGGCCGCTCACCGATCGAAATCCTTTATGCCGATGTCGGGCCCGAGGAGGCGCTCTACTGGGAGGATGGCCTGGTGCGAGTGCACGTGGTGTCGTACCGCGAGGATCCGGCAAGCCATCGGGAACCTCGCTGCCGGCTCTGGGTTGACCTCTCGGGCCGAGTGCTCAAGCAGGAAGCCATCATGATGGGCACCCGCATGACCTTTCTTCGGCGCACCGACGAGGCCGCCGCCTGGCTGGCCGAAGACGGAGGCCCAGACGCCCTCTTGCGAGCGGAGCCGGCCAGACCATGATCGAGTTTGACCATGTCACGCGAACCTACGGTGCGAAGACGGCCGTCTCCGACCTTACCGTCTCGATCCCGCGAGGAGAACTCTTCGCCCTTCTCGGCCCCAACGGCGCGGGCAAAACGACCACCATCCGGATGCTGGTCGGCCTGCTCCACCCGAGCAAGGGCGCCATCCGGGTGTGCGGCCATGACGTCGTCAAATCGCCGCGTGAGGCCCACCTTCACCTCGGCTACGTGCCCGACGAACCCACGCTCTACGACAAGCTCACGGGCCGGGAGTTTCTCTGGTTCATCGCCGACATGTTCGGCATGCCTCACCGCCTCGCCACCTCCCGCATCGATCGCGAGATCGAGCACTTCGAACTGGCCGAGTTCGCCGACGACCTCGCCGAGAGCTACTCGCTCGGCATGAAGCAGCGGCTCGTCTTCGCCGCATCGCTGCTCCACGACCCGGAGGTTTTGGTGCTCGATGAGCCGATGGTGGGGCTCGATCCGCGAAGCGTGCGGATCGTGAAGGACCTCCTTTCCGCCAGAACGCGGGAGGGCATGACGGTGTTCATGTCGACCCACACCCTCGCCATGGCCGAGGAGATGGCCGACCGCGTCGGCATCATGGTGCGGGGCAACCTGCGTTTTCTCGGCACGATCGCCGAACTCCGCGAGCAGGTGGCCCTCGAATCGACCACGCTCGAGCACCTCTACCTGCAGGTCACCTCCTCGGGCGGCGAACGGTGACCACACGCCCGGCCATCCCCGACGCGGTTCGCCTGCTGCCCTTCGAGGACGAGGCACGGCTTTTCACCCGGCTTCGGGCCACGCTCGCCTGGGAAACGATCCGGTCGATGCTCACCCAGGCCAGGCTCCGGCTGTCGCTCGTGGTGCTTCTCAGCGCGATGTTCTGGGCCGCCCTCTATGGTCTGTTCGTCGAGGGGTTTGGCTTCCTCGACGCCCTCCACGCCGAGGTCATCTCGCTGCTGTTCAACGCCTTCTTCTCGTCGTTGATGGTGATGCTGATCTTTTCGACCGGCATCCTCGTCTACAGCGGGATGTATTGCTCGACCGAGGCGAAGCTCCTGCTCACCCTGCCTGTCCGGGCCGAGACGATCTTCGCCCACAAGTTTCGCGAGGCGATGTGGTTTTCGAGCTGGGGATTCATCCTGCTCGGCAGCCCGCTCCTGGCGGCCTATGGCGTGGTGCGACACGCCGACTGGCCCTACTTCGTGGTGCTCCTGCCCTTCATGGTCTCGTTTGTCTTCATCCCCGCCTCCGTGGGCAGCATCGTGTGCATCATGCTCGTCGCCTGGATGCCGCGGCTGCGGATGCATGCCCTGACGATCGGCGTGGTTGGCGTCTGCCTCATCGGCCTCTGGATGTGCTGGGCGATGTTCTCCAAGGCCACGGTCGATGCCATGTCGGCGGCATGGTTCGAGCGCACCTTCGCCCGGCTCTCCATCACGGAGCAGAAGCTGTTTCCGAGCTGGTGGCTGTCGTCCGGCCTGATCGAGGCGGCTCGGACGGGGCCCGATGGTCGTCTGGTGGCTGATTCCTTCTTCGAAGCGCTCAAGTTCCTCGCCCTCCTCATCGCCAATGCGCTGGCGCTCCAGTCGCTCGCCGGATGGCTGGCCCGCATCGCCTATCGAAAAGGCTTCAGCCAGCTGTCGAGCGAAGTACCGCAACGTCGGCGGCGTCAGCTTCGCTGGTTCGATCGCGCCCTCGGCCACGCCGGCTTCGCGACCGGCCGGCCTCTCAGGCTTCTTCTCGTCAAGGATTTCCGTCTGTTTCGTCGCGACATCTCCCAATGGTCGCAGTTCGTGATCTTCTTCGGACTGCTCGGCCTCTACTTCGTGAACCTCCGATCGTTCAACTACAACAACGCCTACGCGTCGATGATCGGGTATCTCAATCTGGCCGTCGTCGGGCTCATCCTCTCCACATTCACCACCCGATTCGTCTATCCGATGATCAGCCTGGAGGGGAGGCGATTCTGGATTCTCGGTTTGCTGCCCGTGCACCGAGACCAGATCGTCTGGTCGAAGTTCCTGTTCTCCTTCGTGGGCGGCGTCATCCCCTGCTGCATCCTCGTGCTCCTGAGCGACTCGATGCTCGGGCTTCCCGTGAAACTCATCGCCCAGCACGAAATCTGCTGCATCATGCTCTGCATGGGGCTGTCGGGCATTGCGGTGGGATTCGGCGCCCGCATGCCCGACCTCCGTGAATCCTCCCCCTCGAAGATCTCATCGGGCTTCGGGGGAACGCTGAGCCTCGTGGTCAGCTCGCTCTTCATCATGGTGGTGGTCGTGGTGGCTGCGGTGCCCACCCACCTGTCGCTCTTGAATCAGGCGGGACGCGGCTTCGGAGCATTCGCGCCCGAAGGGATGCTGGCCTGGCTCGGTGGCCCCTGGGGGACGTTCTGTGGCCTCGCCGCGGTGATCGTGACCGGCCTCACGGCCACCTTCGTGCCCCTGGCCCTCGGGATTCAGGCGTTCCGCCGCCTCGAGGCCTGATCCGCGGCCCGTGCCTCGGCCGCGATCATCGAGGCGACGGATTCGCGGCCGCCCCCTGGCCTCCGCCAACCAGGCGAAGAATGTCGGCGCCGGGAACGCACATGTTGAGCCCCATCTGAAAGTCGCCGGGCGGCAGCTCGCCATCCCGACGCTCCGCCGACTCCTCCTCGCCCGCATACACGGCGAGCGTACTCGAGACGATGCCCACGACGTTGCCCCGATCGTCGACCAATGGCCCGCCGCTCGACCCCACGGCAAAATCGACGGTGGTGCTGAACATCGTCTTGGCCTGGCCGTCGGCACGGTGCACGAACGACCGCGACAGGATGCCGTCCGTGAACGAATAAAATGCCGCATCCGGATGGCTGAGGGCGTGGAGCCGCAGACCGGGCCGCGCATCGACGACCACCGGCAGCGCAGGCAGGCCCGTGGCGGCGATGCGGCACACCGCGAGGTCATCCCTCGGGCTGACCGCCAGGATCTCGATGACCGGATGGATCGCGCCATCGGCCGTCATGGCCACGAGGATCGGCGAGCCCGGCACGTCGACCACGTGATAGTTGGTCGCCACGATGCCGGCGGTGTCGATCACGAAGCCCGACGCGAGCGCCACCTCGTGGTGCCCGTCGTCGACAGGCTCGAGGGCTGCCATCACGACGACGCTGGGCCGCACCCGCTCGAAGAGCTGGACCGGAGCGAGGGGCTGTTCACCCGGCGCGGCAAGGTTCACCCGGCACGGCCCGACATCGGTCCTGGCCAGGAGGTCGTCGACCGGCACCCCCTTTCCGGCCTCGACGAGCCGACGCATCTCGGCCTCGATCCCCTGAATGCGGCGCTCGTCGGTCGGGCCCAGGTCGATCGGCGGGGCCAGATACTCCGCGAGGATCTCCTTGAGAACTAATCGCGTGGAGGGGTCGTCGTCGCAGCGTGCGATCGCCGTTCGGTGCAGCGCGATGCCCTCGTCACGCTTTCCCGTCATCACCAGCGCCCGCGCGAGGGTTTCGATCACCTGCACGTCCTCGCCCTGCGTGAGTTCGTGCGCCCGACGGGCGGCCTCGACCGCCAGGGCCATGTCGGGCACGAGGACGGTCTCGTCGGTCAGGATGCCCCACGCGAGCGAATCGAGCGTGAGGGCATCATCGCGGGACTCGGCGAGGATCCGGCGGCCGATCCGGGCCGCCATCTCGGCATGTCCGGGCCGCGTCGCCTCCAGGAAATAGAGTTCGACCGGCTCGGAATCACCGGCCGGCTCGGCGGCGACGCCGCACGCCCCGATGAGCATCGCCACGAGCGCGACGAGGCCCGCTCGGGCAGGGCGGCGACGGTGATCGATGGACCTCGACACGGCTCACAGCCGGCAGTTGCCGATCCGAGTCTCGATGATGGCGGAGGCGCCGATCGCCTCCAGTCGCTCCATGACGCCATGCACCTCGCTCCGCTTCACCATCGCCCGCACGGCGCACCAGGCGGCGTCCTCGAGCTGCATCACGGTGGGCGAGTTGAAGCCCGGGGTGATGGCCTCGGCTTCGGCAAGCCGGCTTCGCGGCACGTTGTATTCCAGGAGCGACCATCCCCGGGCGATCACGATGCCGTTGAGCCTGCGAACGATTCGGTCGGCGAGGCGCGTGTCGACCAGCCCCGGGTGCTGGATGAGCACGGTCTCGTAGCGGCCGATCTCGTCGAGCACGTGGAGGCGGTTGGCCGCGAGGGTGCTGCCGGTTTCGACGAGGTCGACGATGGCATCGGCCACCCCCAGGGCGATCATCACCTCGACGCTGCCGGAGAGTTCGACGAAATGCGCCTCCACCCCCCGGTCCGCCAGCCACTGCCGCGTGATCCGCGGAAAACTCGTGGCGATGCGGCGGCCGGCGAGCTGCCGCGGGTCGGTCACGGAAGCGTCGTCCGGCACGCACAGGGCGAGGCGGCACGTTCCCACCCCGAGGTCGAGGCGGTGCACCGTGTCGGCGCCACTCTCCGCCACAAGGTCGGCACCCGTGATTCCGAGGTCGATCGCTCCCTCGGCGGCCAGGACGGGAATGTCGTCCGTGCGGAGAAACGTCACCTCGACGGGCATGTCCTTGCACCGGGCAAAGAGGCTGCGGTCGGTGCGGCGAAAGGACAGGCCGGCATCGGCCAGGATCTGGGCGGAGAGTTCGGAAAGCCTCCCCTTGCTCGGCACCCCGATGCGGAGGAGCCTGCTGGATCGTTCGTCGGTCATGGTGTGTCCTTCCCTCCACCGCCTGGGCGCGCCGCCTTCTCATCGAGCCCCGACACGCCGAAGCGTCGGGCGAGTTCGTCCTCCACCTGGGCAAGGCTCACGGTGCGGCAGGCCAGGAGCACGAGCATGTGGTACAGGAGGTCCGCAGCCTCGGCAACGACCCGCTCGTCGGTCTCGCCACAGGCGGCCTGCACCAGTTCCCCGGCCTCTTCCGTCACCTTCTCCCCGGCCCCCTCGGGTCCGCTCGTGAGGAGTTTCCTGGTGTACGATCGGGTCGTGGGATCGGCCTTTCGGGCGGCAATCACCCCCTCCAAGGCCTCCAACACCTCCCCACATCGGCGATTCGGCGAACGACACTCGGACACGGGCGATGGAACCTCTCTCTGGACCGTTGGATTCGGGCGGCCGACCTGCGGAGCCGACGGACGACCGGCCCTCAAATCTAGCATGGGCGGCGGGCGAGGCATCCCACCCGGCTCCCCCCCTCGGCGAAGACTGCTGGTTCCTCTCCGGGCCCACGGCATCGGGAAAATCCTCCCTGGCCATCCGCATGGCCCGACGGCTCGGGGCCGAGATCGTCAGTGTCGACTCCATGGCGGTCTATCGGGGGCTCGACATCGGCACCGCCAAGCCGACCACCGAGCAGCAGGCGGCGATTCCCCACCATGCCATCGACGTGGTCGATGCCGCAGAGGCCTACAGCGTGGCCCGATGGCTCGACGAGGTGAGCCGCATTCTCGGCGACTGCCGCCGTCGCGGCCGCACGATCCTGTTCGTCGGCGGAACCCCGCTCTATCTCCGGGCTCTTCGCGATGGGCTCGCCCCGCTGCCGCCGGCCGATCCGGAGGTGCGAACCAGGCTCACCACCGAGGCCCGCGACCATGGCCCGGCCCGCCTTCACGAGCGACTGATCCACGTCGATCCCGTGGCCGCCGCGCGGATTCATCCGCGCGACGCCAAACGGATCGTCCGCGCCCTGGAGGTCGCCGAGGCGACGGGCCGCCCGTTGTCGGAGGCCTTTGCGCCGCAGGCCAACCCGTGGTTCGAACCCAGGCTGATGGTGGTCGATCTGCCTCGGACGACGCTCCACCGCAGGATCAACCAGCGCGTGGAACGGATGTTCGACGAAGGACTCGTCGAGGAGACCCGCCGCGTTCTCACGCAGCCGGGCGGCATCGGCCCGACAGCCCGCCAGGCGGCCGGCTATGCCGAGGCCATCGACCTGATCGAGGGCGTCGTCGATCGCGCGGAGGCGATCCGACGCACGCAGCAACGCACCCGGCAGCTCGCGAAGCGGCAGCTGACCTGGCTCCGCAGTTTCCGCCGGGCCACGTGGGTCACCGCGTGACCCGGCGGAAACGATGCGCGGAATCGATCAGGCGACCAGCTTCATGGCCGGCTGCTCACCGGTGATGCCCACGATGAACTCCTCGAAGATCTTCACGTCGAGGGCCGAAGCGGTCTCGGCTTCGGGGTGGAACTGCACGCCGATCGCGGTCCAGTTCTCCACACAGCTTTCAATCGCCTCGATCACGCCGTCCGGCGCCCGCGCGGTCACGCGGAAGCTTCGGGCCACGTCGTCGATCGCCATGTGGTGCATGCTGTTCACGCGGATCTCGCCGTCGCCGTAAACCCGCTCCATCGCGGAGCCTCGCTCGACGAGCAGGGCGTGCCGGTGGGCAAGGTCGGTCGGATCCTTGTGCGGGATCGCCTTCGGGCAATCCTCGGGCAGGTGGAGAAAGAGCGTGCCACCGGCGGTGACGTTCAGCAGCTGCATGCCGCTGCCGATCGCCAGCACCGGCATGTGCCGCTCGTAGATGTGCTTGGCGAGCATGCGGTCGAAGTCCTCGCGACGGGAATCCATCGGGCGGACCGACGGATGGGGCATGTAGCCGTCACGACGCGGATCGAGGTCGGCACCACCGACCATCACGACCCCATCGAGCAGGTCGAGGAGGCGAACCACGTCGTCCTCGTCGGCGAGGGGC
The DNA here is from genome assembly GCA_017853835.1 of Pirellulales bacterium. Taxonomy (GTDB): domain Bacteria; phylum Planctomycetota; class Planctomycetia; order Pirellulales; family UBA1268; genus QWPN01. The sequence continues at coordinate 72,743 of JAFMIU010000006.1, forward strand.
GGCAGGATCACCGGAATGCCACCCGAGGCGATGATGCCGTCGTAGTAGCCGGCGGCGACGAACGACAGGGCGGCGTGCTCCTTGCGGGTGGCGCGGTAGTCCGTGTTGATGCCGATGAGAGGCTTGGCTGCCATGGATTTCGAATCCTCCGTGAAAAAAGCCCGACGTCCCTGTCGGGTTGGCGGCGAACGTACCGGCCGCAAGAGCAATGACAAGCATTTTTCGGATTTTGTGGTGCCACCGGCGATGGCACCACAAGATGGAGTGCTAGCACGGCCGGTGCTAGCAGCCAACTCCTGGGAACCAGACGTTTCAGGCGGGGTGGGAGACCCGAAACATGTCGATGACGGGGCCCGTGGTGGTCCCGCGTGGCCGACGGGACCGCTGCCGCGCCACACCAAGCCCGGCCTCCCGCACCGCGGGCTCGAAGTTCACCGCCCTGGCGCGGCCTGGATCGGCCACGAGCGCCACGCCGCCGGGGGCGAGGACGCGGGCGATCACCGCCGCCAGCGCCTCGGCATGATGCCGCTCGTAGAGCACGTCGGCCGCCACCACGAGATCGAAGGTGGGCAGGTCGTCGGGAAGACACCGCCAGTCGAGCAGCAGCGTCCCGAGGGCAGAAGCCCCGTTGCGTTCGGCGTTGTACCTGGCCCCCTCGAGCGCATCGTCCTCATAGTCGCTGGCCACCGCCTGAAATCCGCGTCGCTGACCGACGATGGCCGGCAGGGCGACCCCGCACCCCAGCTCGAGGAGGCTGCGTCCCTCCGGATCCATCGCCTGAATATCCTCAGCGAGCACCACGGCCGACTCCCACACGTTGGCCCAGTAGGGAATCCGCTCGTCCCGCTCGAACGCCTCGACGTCGATGAGGGCGTCGAGGTCGGGTGGCAGCCAGAACGTGAGCGGATCGCCACCGACGTCGATCACCCTGGGCAGCGGCTCAAATCGTTCGTAGCCCATCGTCAGCATCCTCCGTCCGCACATTCGGCACGACCGTCGCCCCGTTGTTCTCCCGGCGCCCACGGGAGAGCCGCGCGAAGCTCTGTCGTGTGGCACGATTGTACGGTTCTCCCTCCCGCCACCAGACCATCGCCATGCTGACCGACTACGACCTTCATCTCATCGGCGAAGGCCGTCACTGGACGATCTACGAACGGCTCGGCGCCCAGCTGGAAACCCACGACGGGGTCCGCGGCGTCACCTTCGCGGTCTGGGCCCCCAACGCCACCTCGGTGGCCGTCGTGGGCGATTTCAACGGCTGGGATGGCTCCCGTCACCGGATGATGAAGCGGATCCCGTCGGGCATCTGGGAGCTGTTCATCCCCGGAATGTCGGTGGGCGAGCTCTACAAGTATCGGGTGGAGTCGGCGGAGGGCGTTTCCGACCGCACCGATCCCTTCGGCTTCGGCGCGGAGACGCCGCCACGCACAGCCTCCCGCGTGATCGACCTCAGCACCTACCATTGGCAGGATCAGGAGTGGATGGCCACCCGTGCCGCCCGCCAAACCCTCGCCTCGCCGATCAGCATCTACGAGGTGCACCTCGGCAGCTGGCGACGGCCCGGCGACGACCCCCATCGCTGGCTGTCGTATGCCGACCTCGAACGGGAGCTCGTGCCCTACGTCGTGGACATGGGCTTCACGCACGTCGAGTTCATGCCGCCGACGGAGCATCCCCTCTCCGCCAGCTGGGGCTACCAGACGATCGGGCTGTTCGCGGCCACCAGCCGGTTCGGCCCGCCCCAGGCATTCATGTCGCTGGTCGATGCCTTCCATCGGGCGGGCATCGGCGTGATCATCGACTGGGTGCCGGCCCACTTCCCCAAGGATGGCCATGGCCTTCGGCGGTTCGATGGCACGGCGCTCTACGAACACGAGGATCCCCGCAAGGGCGAACACCCCGACTGGGGAACGATGATCTTCAACTACGGCCGCAACGAGGTGTCGAACTACCTCATCGCGAGCGGCCTCTTCTGGCTCGACCGCTACCACATCGATGGGCTCCGCGTCGATGCCGTGGCCTCGATGCTCTATCTCGACTACAGCCGCAAGGATGGCGAGTGGGAGCCCAACTGCTTCGGGGGCCGCGAAAACCTCGAGGCGATCGAGTTTCTCAAAACCTTCAACATCCAGGTCCACGAGCGGTTTCCCGGCACCCTCACGTTCGCGGAGGAATCGACGGCGTGGCCTGGCGTCTCGCGGCCCACCTTCACCGGCGGCCTCGGTTTCAGCCTCAAGTGGAACATGGGCTGGATGAACGACAGCCTCCGCTACATGCGGCACGATCCGATCCACCGCAAGTATCACCACGACGAGCTGACCTTCAGCCTCATCTACGCCTTCCACGAAAACTTCGTCCTCCCGCTCTCCCACGACGAGGTGGTGCACGGGAAGGGCTCGCTCATCGGCCAGATGGCGGGCGACGACTGGCAGAAGTTCGCCAACCTCCGGCTCCTCTATGCCTACATGTGGTGCCACCCCGGCAAAAAGCTCTTGTTCATGGGGGGCGAGTTTGGCCAGCGTGCCGAGTGGAACTTCGACGAGAGCCTGCAGTGGCACCTCACCGAGTTCGCTCCCCATTCGGGCCTCGCTCGCCTCGTGGCCGACCTCAATGGCCTCGTGCGACGCGAGAAATCGCTGCACGAACTCGATGTCGACGGCCGCGGCTTCGAGTGGGTCGACTGCCACACCTGGCAGGACAGCACGCTCTCGTTCCTCCGCAAGGCGGAGGACCCGAACGACTTCACGCTCGTCTGCTGCAACTTCACCCCCGTCCCACGGAAGGGCTATCGCGTGGGAGTACCCTGCGGGGGCGTCTACGACGAGGTCTTCAACGCCGATGCGGCCATCTACGGCGGCACCAACCTCGGCAATGGCGGCGTGATCACCGCCGACGCGAAGCCGCACCACGGCCGCGACCACTCGCTCACTCTCACGCTCCCGCCCCTGGGGGCGGTCGTGCTCAAACCACGGCGCGGGTAGCCCGACTCACTCGAACTCGGCAACGCGGGGATCCCGCTGCCATGCGAGCGCGTGCTTCTCCTTCACCGAGGCCACCCAGCGGTCATACGCCTCGCGGACATCGCTTTCGGCGACGGTCTCGAGCCGACGCGGATCCTGTGAGGCTGCCAGGAAGAGCTCCCGGAGCTGCGCCTCCTCTGGCTCGAGCGACACGACGCGAACCGCATAGCAGACCGTCTGGGGCTCGTTGAACGCCGCGGCGGCCTGCCCGGCCTCGAGCGAAAAAACAGCCTCCATGATCTCCGTGCCGGGCATCGCCAGACCATTGGGCTGGGAGAGCTCCGGCGCCGAGCCGAACGGCGCGGTGCCACGCGACAGCCAGGTGAACGGCCCCACGTTTTCCACCTCGAGCCCCCCGCGTGCAGCCGCCACCTCGGCGAGGGTCTTGCCCTGCTTGGCCTCGGCGACCAGCTCCTCCGCCGCCTTTCGGGCCAGCGGACGGGCCTCGACGATCCGCCATGCCCGAAGCACCTCCTCGCGGGCGGTCTGGAACGACGGCACAAACTCCGGCTGATCCTCCGTCTTCCACGAGAGGTATCGATTGCCGTCGATGTCGCGGGTGGTGACGGTTTGGAGCAAGGGCACGTTGCGACCGAACATCAGGTCGACCCACCGCTGCTGCCGCACGCCAAACTCGCGGGAGACCGAAAACTGGAAACTCCCGCCCACGCCGCCCGCGGCCATCGCATCGGAAGCGCTGACGAGATCCGACGTGCTGCCGTCGAGCCCCTGGGTCGCCGCGATCGCCTTCACGCTCGGTGGCGTCGGAGCCTGCCCGGATCCTTCACCCTCCACCTGCCAGAGCGCGAGCGACTCGCCGTACTTCGCCACATCGGTCTTCACGGCATCGAAAATCGCACCGATGCGACGCTCGACCGCCTCGTCGGTAAGCCGCTCCACGATGTCATCCCGCACCTTGTCGAGCGGCTCAAACTCGCCATCGTCGGCCGAGGCGGCCTCCGCTGAGGTCGCTGCGGCCGCGTCGGCACCCGTCCCGGCCCCCGTCTCAGCATCCTTCCCGGCATCCTTCCCGGCATCGCCGGAAGGCTGCTTGAAGGCGACCGTCCGCACGCGGAGCCGGCCGGTCGATGAGGCGCCGTCTTTCGTGGCTGCGCCGGCCTTGTCGTCACCGGCCTTGCCCTCGTCGGCTGGCTGCTTCGACTCGGCATCCGCATCCTTCGCGTCGCCAGCCGCAGCATCGCCATCCGTCGACGATTCCTCGGTCTTCGCCTTGTAGAGCGTGGCCTTTCGCTCGTCGTAAAACGCCTTCACCTGCTCGTCGGTGATCTTGGCCTTCTCTTCATCGTGAAACACGTCGGCCTTCGCCACGAGCACGTCGTACCGCACGCGATGTGGCTGCTTGAAGCCCGGATCGGCACTGCGGGCGACAGGGAGCTCGTCTTGGAACCGCTCGAAAAACTTCCGAAGAGCCTCCTCCGACGGTTCCGGCACCTTGTCAATGAACCGCTCGACGACCACCGGCACGGCCTCCACGGTGGCCCCCTGCTCAAGCCGGCGGAAGTAATCCCAGCGCAGCCCCGGCGGGGCGCCGGCAAAACCAAGGCCTCCAACCAGAAGCATCTCCACGCGGCGGGCCATCAGGGCCGTGCGCATGGCATCGAAGATGTCAGACTGCGAGATGCCGGTTCGGCTGCCGATCGCGGAGACGATCTGCTCGAACTGCTGCGGCTTCACGAGATCGTTGGTCCAGTCCTTGAGAAACTGATTGATGGCGTCGTTGCTCACGACGATGCCATTGGCTTCGGCCTCCTTGGCAAGGACGAGCGTGTCGACGACATCGGCCTCGTCATCCGGCAGACGGACCCGCGACGGATCCTGCCCGGACATCGCCAGGGCCGTCACCAGAAACTGGTTCATCGCCTTCCGTTGCCAGACGGCGCGGCGGAGCCCGCTCTCCCGGAGCCCGCCCCCCTTCCACTCGACCGCCACCGGGTCTGGACCGCCTCGGCCGGCCCCCATCTGGAGAAACGGGGGAAGCACGAAGAAGGCGAGCATGGCCATGATCGCCAGGGCGGCGAGGGCCATTCTCTCGTACTGCCGAAATAATCCGAACGAACCGGCCATGGGACCGCCTGTAGGCTGTTGCCCGACGGGCAAACCGCCGAGGCTTGACAAGGAAAGTGCGCCGAGGGTAACGCTGTCTCGGGTCGGCAGCGAGCCGCAGATTGTAGCGCCAGGGCTGTTGGCGCCAATCCCGAACCACGTTTCCGCACCCTTCCGGCCCCTTGGCCACCACACCGCGACACCCACCATGGCAAAGAAAATGGCGAAGCGAGCAGCAGGCGGACGGAAGGGCGGAGCCCGCTCGACGGCGGCCAGCCCACGGGGTTCGGCCGTCCCCAAGGGCGACTACGAACTGGTCATCGTCGAGAGCCCGGCGAAGGCCAAGACCATCGAGAAGTACCTCGGTCCGGGCTTTGTCGTGAAGGCCTCGATCGGCCATATCCGCGATCTCCCCAGCCGTGCCCCGAAGGGCTCGAAGCAGCCGGTTCCGGGCGTGGACCTCGACAACGACTTCGCCCCGGAGTACGAGGTCGACAGCGACAAGACTCGAACCGTCACCGAGCTCAAGAAACTCGCGAAGGGGGCCAGCGACATCTGGTTCGCCACCGACTTGGATCGCGAAGGGGAGGCCATCGCCTGGCACCTCACGCAGGTTCTCGATGTCGACCCCCACAAAGCCAAACGAGTGACCTTCGACGCCATCACCAAGTCGGAGGTCCAGCGTGCCTTCCAGCATCCGCGGGCCATCAACATGCCCCGCGTCGAGGCCCAGCAGGCACGGCGGATCGTGGACCGGATCGTGGGCTATCAGGTCTCGCCGATCCTCTGGAAGAAGGTGGCCGGCGGGCTTTCGGCGGGGCGCGTCCAGAGCGTCGCCACCCGCATCGTCGTCGATCGTGAACAGGAAATCCGCGACTTCACCCCGTCGGAGTCGTGGGAAATCTCGGGGGGCATGACCTTCGACGTCGATCGGTCCGAGCCGCTTCATGCCGACTGGGTCTCGTTCATGGCCCAACGCGACGACCGCGGTCGCCCGCCGCTGGTGCGCGACCGCATGGCCTGGCTTGCCGATCACCGGTCGTTGAACTGCGACCTCGTGGAGGTCGCTGGACGATCCCTGAAGATCGAGGCGGAAAACACCTCGACCGTCGACCTCACGGCCGATGCCCGCGCTGCCGCCGAGGCTGCAGGACTGATCGACATCCGGGAGGAACGATCCACCGACGAGTCGGGCAAGGGACGCGGCCGCTCCATCGTGAAGCTCACCGGCCGCCCCGATCCCCGGGCCCGATTCACCGTGGAATCGATCGACGTCACCCGCACCCGATCGAAGCCGTTTCCCCCCTTCATCACGAGCACGCTGCAACAGGCCGCGAGCAGCCGGCTCGGCATGTCCACCGACCGCACCATGCGGATCGCCCAGCAGCTCTACGAGGGCATCGATCTGCCCGAAGAAGGGCGGGTGGGCCTCATCACCTACATGCGAACCGATTCGACGAACCTCTCCGCCGAGGCGGTGGAGATGGCCCGCCGCTACCTTCGGGAACGGCACGGCGACGCGTACGTGCCGGGGGCGCCGCGGTCGTATTCGAGCTCCAATGAGGCGGCCCAGGAGGCCCACGAGGCAATCCGGCCCACCGACGCCTTCCGGGAACCCGATCGCATCGCGTCGGCCCTCAGCGACGAACAGTTGAAGCTGTACCGCCTGATCTGGCAGTGCTTCGTGTCGTGCCAATCGACCGACGCCGAATGGGACTCCACCAGCGTGAAGATGCGCCGCAGCGACCGCGACACCGGCGCCGTCTTCAAGGCCCACGGCCGCGTCCTGCGGTTCGACGGGTTCTACCGGATCAGCGGCACGCCCCGCGACGACGGCGACCAGGTGCTCCCGTCGTTCGAGAAGGGGGCCACGCTCGCGCCCTTCGACATCGAGCCGCGTCAGAAGTTTCAGTCGCCTCCGCCTCGCTACACCGAGGCCACGCTCGTCAAGAAGATGGAGGAGGAGGGCATCGGCAGGCCATCCACCTACGCGAGCATCATCAACGTGATCGAGAACCGTGGCTACGTCGTCCAGCAAGACCGTCGATTCCATGCCACGGCGATCGGCGAAGCGGTGACCGGCTTCCTCAAGCGGGGCTTTCGCGACCAGTTCATCGAGATCGGCTACACCCGCGAGATCGAGCGCGAACTCGACCAGGTGGCCGAGGGGACCAAGAAGTGGACCGACATGCTCCACGAGTTTCACGGCGAACTGGTGCCGAAGCTCGAAGTGGCGATGGAGCAGGAGCACGAGAAGGCGAAGTCGGATCCTTCGCCCTACGCCTGCCCCGAATGCGGCCGGCGGCTGGAATACCGTCTCGGCGGCAAGGGGGAGTTTCTCTCCTGCAGCGGCTACAACGAGAAGATCATCGACGAGCCGGCCCCGGTGACCACCACCACGGGCAAGGCGAAGAAGGCGCGGAAGAAGGCGAAGCCGAAGGAACGGCCGGCGTGCACGTTCGCCATGCCGGTCGACCGTCAGCGGCGACCGCTCCTTCCGGAACAGATCGACCTGCTCTCACCCGCCGGCGTGCCGATGGTGAAGCGGACGGGCCGCTTCGGCGACTTCCTTGTGGAAGACAAGCCGCGGCCGGTGAAGCCCCGCGGCAAGAAGGCCCAGGAAGCCGCGGCCGCCGAACCGCCGCCGTTCATCCTCAACATCGATCGCAAGGGCTGCATCAAGTATCCGTCGCCGCCGCCGCTCGTCACCGACATCGCGTGCCCGAAGTGTGGTGATCTCATGAACCTCCGCGATGGCAAGCGGGGCCCCTGGCTGGGATGCCGCGCGTTTCCGAAGTGCCGCGGGCGTGAGGCATTCACCAAGCTCGCCGAGGACCGCCAGAAGGAGCTCACGAAGCAGCTCCAGACCCATCTTGCCGGCCAGACGTCGCTGGCACTGACCCGCCGTGACGCGACGACCCCTGTGCCCGAGGGCACGCCGGTCGCCTCGCTCACGATGCCCGGCGGCGTCGCCGAACTGAAGCCCTACGACACCAAGGCCTCATAGCCACGGCATGTCGGTCGTGAAGGTCGACGGGGTCTCGTCGAGCGCCACGGCGAAGGCCGTGGCGTGCGACCGGCAGTGCGAGATGCTGACGAGGATGCAGCGAATGCCCATCTTGTCGGCCATCTCCTGCGTTCCGCCACAGAGCACCGCCTGAGGCCTCCCGCCACCCCCGTTGGTCACCTCGATGTCCCGCCAGCTGATGCCTCGGCGCCAGCCGGTCCCCAGCGCCTTGAGCACCGCCTCCTTGGCCGCCCATCGCCCGGCAAAGTGCTGCGAGGCCATCTTGCGCGAACGGCAGTAGTCGATCTCGGCGGGGGTATACACCCGCTCGATGAACAACTCGCCGTGCCGCTCGATCATCTGGGCGATCCGCAGCACTTCGGTGATGTCGGTGCCGATTCCGAGAACCTTCACGCCGATCGCCCCTTTCCGGCCTTGGGATTCGCCGGTTCCCCGCGCGACAGGCCACAGGCCCGACGGGCTCGACTCAGCACCTCCGCCGCCTTGGCTCGGGCCCGCGCGGCCCCGGCCGCGAGAATTCCTTCCACCTGCCCCGGATCGGCCTCGAGGGCGGCCCGTCGCCCCCTGGCGTCGGCGAAATACGAGGCTGACGCCTCGACGAGCGCCTTCTTCACCTCGCCGTAGCCGAAGCCGCCGCGACGGTAGAGGTCGGCCATGGCCTGTCGGTCGGCCTCCGGCGCCATGAGGGCGAAGAGATCGAACAGGTGGTCGCCCTCGGGATCCTTCGGCTGCCCCATGGGACGCGAATCGGTCGTGATCCGCATAATCTTCTTCTTCTGAGCCCCGGGCTCCTCGAACACCTCGATGGTGTTGTCATAGCTCTTGCTCATCTTCTGGCCGTCGGTGCCGGGCACCTTCGCCCCCCCTTCGACGAGCCGTGGCTTCGGCAGGGTGAAGACGTCGCCGTAAAGGTGATTGAACGTGCCGGCGAGGTCACGGCAGACCTCGATGTGCTGCACCTGATCCTCGCCGACGGGCACGACGGTGGCGTCGTAGGCGAGGATGTCGGCCGCCATCAACACCGGATAGGTAAACAGGCCGGCGTCGGCCGGCAGCCCGCGTGACTTCTTGTCTTTGTAGGCATGACACCGCTCCAGAAGCCCCATGGGGGTCACGGTCATCAGGAGCCACGTCAGCTCCGCAACCTCGGGCACGTCGGACTGCACGAAGAGCACGGCCCGCTCAGGATCGAGCCCCAAGGCCAGGAGATCCACCGCCGCGGCGTGCACGAGTTCGCGGAGCCGGCTCGGCTCGCGCACCGTCGTCAGGGCATGGAGGTCGGCGATGAAGTAATAGGCCTCGTCGGCTGCCTGATGGCTCGTGGACGAACCCGTCGCGGCTGGCTGGAGATCGATGTATTGGCGGATGGCGCCGAAGTAGTTGCCCCAATGAAAACGCCCCGTCGGCTGGATACCGGAGAGGGCGCGGGTGGGGCGGGGAGGAGCGTCAGCGGGCATGAGGCGGGCTCACGGGCGGTGCGGGAGATGCAGGACGGGGTGGAATGGCGAGGGTGCCGACGATGTCGCGAAGGGACCTCGCGCCAAGCTGGCTCAGGGCGGCCGGCAGTTCATCGAGCAGGCGGGGGGCCGCCACCGGTTCGGCGAAACTGGCCGTGCCGATCTGCACGGCCGAAGCACCGGTGACGAGGAACTCCATGCAATCGTCGATCGTCATGATCCCACCGACACCGATGATGGGTATATCGACGGCACGACGGATCTGGTGGACGCACCGGAGGGCGATCGGCTTGATGGCCGGGCCGCTCAGGCCGCCGATGACGTTGCCGAGCATCGGGCGGCGACGGCGCCAGTCGACCGCCATGCCCTGGCAGGTGTTGATCACGGTCACCGCGTCGGCTCCTCCATCCTTCGCGGCCATCGCCACGGCGGCGATGTCGGTGACGTTGGGCGTGAGCTTGGCCACCACCGGCAGGCCGGTGGCCGCTCGCACGCCGGCCACCACCTGCCGACAGAGGTCAGGGTTGCTTCCCATGTCGACGCCATGGCTGACGTTCGGACAGGAGATGTTGAGCTCGAGAGCCGCGATGCCGGGAATCGTGTCGAGCCGTGCCGCGAGGGCCACGAACTCGTCGCAGGTGGCCCCCGCGATGCTCACGATCACCGGCGCGCCGCAGGCGAGCAGCCACGGCAGCTGCCGAGCCAGGAAAGCCTCGATGCCGTCGTTGTCGAGACCGATCGAGTTGAGCAGTCCCGCGGCCGTCTCGACGGTTCGCCACGGCACGTTTCCAGCCCGTGGCAGGGGCGTGATCGTCTTCGGCACGATCCCGCCGAGCCGTCGGAGATCGACAAACCCAGAGATCTCGCGGCCATAGCCGAACGTTCCAGACGCCACCAGGATCGGATTGGGAAGCGTCAGGCGGCCGAGGGTCACCGACAGGTCGGGTGTCGGCAGCGGCTCAACGGAAGATGTCATGGGTGCAACGGACGGCGAAAGAGGCTTTGCCGGAGTGTAGTGGGTTTTCCCAGTGCCCCAAGGCTGCCTGGTTCCCCGCCCGACCAGGGTGGATCGGGCACGGGACGTGACGATTTTTACGGTCGTATCAAGTTTGGCGGTTGGAGGGACGATAGAGAGAGGGAGCAGGGACTGGTGTGCCGGCTGGCCAGCGTGGCCGTCGATTGACATTAGTGCTTGTCAGCCATAGGCTTGCGACGAATCCAACCCTTCTGAGCATGCCGCCACAAGGCGGCTGCCCAGACCCCGGGCCGGAGCGTCGAGCCGTGACCAAAAAAGACATCGTCCGGACGATCGCCGAGCAGCTTGATCTTCCTCAGCTCCGAACCAAGGAGCTTGTTCAGCGAACCTTCGACGCCCTCGTCGAAACCCTGGTTCGGGAAGGGCGGATCGAGCTGAGAAACTTCGGCGTCTTCCAGATCAAACGCCGTGGATCGAGGGTGGCCCGCAATCCCCGCACGGGAGAACGGGTTCCGGTTCAGGCGAAGTCGGTGGTCACGTTCAAGCCTGGCAAGGAGATGGAGGCGAGGGTCAGGGAACTGGACAGGCAGTCATCTGCATCGGCGACTCCGCCGGCTACCAGCCCCCCGCCACACACCCATGAACCCGACCAGCCAAGCCACGGATAGGCGAAATCTGGGAAAGCCGGGCAAGGCTGCCGGTAACGGGCTCCATCGGGCAACGCAAGTCAGTATCGCACCGCGGGATTCGATCGAGTACATCCGCCCCCATGACGGGCCGGAACCCTCGAACGATTCCCATCACGAGTGACATAGGCGAGGGTCAGGAGGACCATGCGATGAGGAAGGCTGTCTGGCTGGTATGTGCGGCGGCGCTCTTGGCGTCGAGCACGGGCTGCCTGATCCCCATCTATTCGGGCGACCCGGTGCGCCGTGCCCAGGAACTCATCTACACGTCGGAAGACCTTCGGGCCATCACCGACGAATGGGAGCGGATCTGGTTCCTCGACCAGCCGTCGCACATGACGCCGTGGCGGACCCACGGCGGCATTCTCTGAGCCTCTTCATTCCTGAAACGCTCAGGGCCCCGCGATGGAGCCGACCGCCACCCTCTACCAGCGCCTCGGCGGCGAGCACGGCGTCAAAAACCTTCTGGTCGCGTTCTACGGGAAGGTCTTGGCCGACCCGGAACTCAAGCCGTTCTTCATCCGAACGTCGATGGACAAGCTCCTCCGGATGCAGGAGGAGTTTTTTGGCACGGCCCTGGAAGGCCCGCACACCAACACGGGGCGACGGCTGAAGGATGCCCACGCCGGCCTCGGCATCACGCCCGTCCATTTCCATCGATTCACCCAGCACCTGCTCGCGACCCTCCACGAGGTCGGCGTCGAGAAGGACGACCTGCACGATGTCGTCCGTCGGGTTCAGGCCCTCCGCAACGACATCATCACCTGAGCGACCGCCAGATCGCCGCCGTGATGCCGTTGTCGGGCGTTCACGCAGCCGCCGCGTCAGATACGGATCTTCGACGCCTGCTCCACGATCCGTTCGAGCGGCACGAGATTGCCCTTGTTGCATCCCGGACAGGCCTCGGCGGCTTCGGCCCAGGCCGCCGGGCTCGCGAGGTTCGAATCCCAGAATGGCCACGTGCGGCACTGCCGCGGCCGGTCGTCGTAGGCCCGGCACTTGCGGGTGGTTTCATCGAGGAGCACGCAGTCGCCGCCGGGGCGTTCCTTGAGCGATCGCCGCACGCCCACCTTTTTCACAAAAGCCTTCTCAAAGGCCGCTGGTGTCATGTCGACGCGGGCCGCCATCGCATCGATCTCCGCCTGGTTCACCCAGACGTAGCCCTCGGCGCCCGAGCAGCAATCGCCACACTGGGTGCACTGGAAACGAAGTCCATCGGCGTACCAGACGTCTCGCGGGATCCCGGCCATGCTCTTCCTTGTGTGGGTTCTCTGTTACGCGATCGCTTCCACCGCCCCGACGACCGCATCGACATCGTCGCTGGTCGTGAACGGTCCAAAACTCGCCCGCACCGTGCCGGCGTCCCGCGTGCCAAGATGCTCGTGCACGCAGGCGGCACAGTGATAGCCGGCCCGCACCTGGGCGCCGGCCGACAGCTCCATGATCGCCGCCACGTCGGCAGGTGCATAGCCCTCGACGACAAAACTCACGATCGGCACCCCGGGGGCGGCCATCACCCGAACGCCCTTCACCGCGGCGAGCCGCTCGGCCGCGTCGGCGGCAAGCCCGCCGCCCGTCCCGATGAGCCCCCGTGACGCAACCCAGTCAGCGGCCGCCTGGAGGGCGGCCAGCGCGGGCACGTCGGGCGTTCCCGCCTCGAGGCGCTCGACCATTATGTCGGGCATGTCGAGCGACTCGCTCGTCGACCCCGTGCCCCCCTGGATCATCGGCGCGATGTCCACGCCGTCCCGAGCCCACAGCACCGCCACCCCGGCCGTGCCCTGGAGCCACTTGTGCGCCGGCGCCACCACGACGTCGGCACCGAAGCCAGGCGCCGAGCACTGCACCACCCCGAGCGTCTGAGCCGCGTCGAGGACCACCAACCCGCCACGGGCGTGGGCGATGGCCGCCAGCGTTGCGACGTCGTGAACCGCCCCGGTCACGTTCGAGGCATGGCTGAAGACGAGCCATCGGGTCGCGGGAGTCCAGGCCCGAGCCACGTCGTCGGGATCGACGCGTCCGGCGCCATCGCACGGCACGATCGACAGGGTGATCATCCCGTGCCGAGCCATGTGGTGCAGCGGGCGGAGGGTCGCGTTGTGGTCGGCCGCGGTGGCCACGACATGATCGCCCGCGCGAAGGAGGCCGTGGATCGCCTGATTGAGCGCGAGGGTGCATCCCAGCGGCATCGCCACCCGTCGAGGATCGACACCGCCGAGCAGTCCGGCCACGGCCCGTCGGGCCCGCTCGCGAACCGCATCGGCCTCGAGCGCCTCGCGATAGGCGGCCCTGCCGGCCGTCGCTCCGATGCGACGGGTCGCGTCGTTCCACGCGTCGAGCACGGTGTCGGGCTTGGGCCACGACGTGGCGGCGGCGTCGAGGTAGCGGCGACGCTGGTGCCCAGCCGTCATGTCAGCCTCCGATCTGGTACATCGCCCGGGCAGGACGCGCAAACGTCGGCGATTCGATCCCGTGTGCGGCATGCTTGGCCGCAACGCACTGATCCATCATGGCAGCGAGGCTGGCGTCGCTGCCGCCATGCCGCAACAACCCGCGCACGTCCCACTCCGTGGTTGAAAACAGACAGTTTCGAAACTGGCCGTCGGCGGTGAGCCGCAGCCGGTCACAGCGATCGCAGAAGGGCCGCGTGACGGGATTGATGAAGCCGACGCGGCCGCCATCGACCCATCGGTAGTCCACCGCCGGCTGACCGGGGTCTACCGGCTTCTCCGCGACCAACGGACCGATCTCCCGCTCGAGGATCCGTCGCACCTCGGCGCCCGAGAGCACACGATCAGCGCTCCACGACTCCTCCGCGTCGAGGGGCATGAACTCGATGAACCGAAGGTGAAACCCTTCCTGACGGCAGAAGCGGGCCAGCGGCACGATCTCCGCCTCGGTAAGGCCGCGCATCGACACGGCGTTGATGCGGATGGATTCGAAGCCGACTCGCTTCGCCGCCTCGAGCCCCGCCAGCACGTTCGCGAGTCCTGGACGCCGGGCGATGCGGGTGAAGCCCTCCTCATGAAGGCTGTCGAGACTGCAGTTGATCCGCGAGAGCCCGGCCGCCCGCAGGTCGCCGGCCTGCTCCGCAAGAAGCAGCCCGTTGGTGGTCAGGGCGACTTCGGTGATGCCGTCGATCGACGTCACCAGCCGCACGAGCGCCGACAGGTCGCGTCGCACCAAGGGCTCGCCGCCCGTGAGCCGGATCGTGCGGATGCCACGGCCTGCCGCCACCGCCACGACGCGGGCGATCTCCTCGAAGGTCAGCAGTTCCTCGCGGGGCTTGAATGTCGTTTCCAGCGGCATGCAGTAGCTGCATCGGAGGTTGCAGCGATCGGTCACGCTGATGCGGAGATCGGTGTGCACCCGGCCAAAGGCGTCGACGAGCGGACGGAACGTCATGCGCCACCTCCCGGCGAGGGAATCGCCTCGGGATGCGACCACGCCCAGCCACCATCGGGCCGTTCATCGCCCTTCCAGATCGGGACCTCGCGCTTGATCGCCTCCATCAGCCACTCGGCTGCGGCAAACGCGTCGCGACGGTGGGGTGACGCCGCGGCGATCACCACGCTCGCCTCACCGGGCCGCACGATTCCAAGGCGATGCACGACAGTGCATGCCATGAGCCCAAACCGGCCGATGGCCTGCGCCCTGAGCGATTCGAGCATCGCCGTGGCAAGCGGCCCATGCGCCTCGTAGGAGAGCGCCGAGGTTTCGACGCCATCCGTCACGCCCCGCACCGTACCCACGAACACCACGGTGGCCCCGACCCGCTCGTCACCCTCGCACTCCGAGAGGGCCTGAACGTCGAGGCGATCCGTCGTAAGCGCGGCATGGCCGTCGCCGAGCCGTTTCGATCGAGGTGCACTCCCGGACATCATCTCATCCTCCGCTCACCGGAGGGATGATCGCGACGTCATCCCCGGCGACGATCGGCTGCGCGTCGCCGACATACCGGTCTCCCAGGGCGAAGGCGCTCCGGGCGAGCAGGTCGCCCACCTCGGGATGCCGCTCGCCCACGTGCCGCCGCAGATCGGCGACCGTTCCACCGTGCCACGGGATGTCGAGGTGGCGGGTGGCCAGGCGATCAGCCATGCCGGCGAACACCGCCACGCGTAGCGTGGAGCGATCGGGCCGGGCGTCGATGGCGTCGTCACGAGGGCACATGGCACGCGTCAGGAGGTGGTCAGCAGGCCGCTCGCCCCCGTGAGCAGGTCGTCGAGGCCGTGCGGTGACGGCCCCTCGAGAAGCCCATAGGCCTTGGCGAGCAGTTTGATGGGATGGATCGAGGGCTTGGGGGTGCCCTGCTCCATTTGTAGCCGGCAGGCGCTGCACTCGGTAGCGCCCGCCTCGATCCGATCGCCGCGCATCGCCGACATGAGGCCGCGGCCGATGCGGAGGCTGGTGCGGTAGTTGTCGCGGGAGAGCCCGAACGTTCCAGCCATGCCCGAACAGCCCCGATCGGCCACCTCCAGCGAGAGCCCGGGAATCAGCCGGAGCAGGTTCTCCGCCGGGGTGCCGCCGCCGGACGCGATCCGCGAATGGCACGGGGCATGGTAGAGGAGCCGTGAGGGCACCGGACGAAAGTCGAGGCGAAGTTTTCCGTCGCGATGAAGCTCCCACAGAAACGTCATCGCGTCGCAGGTCGCCGCCGTGATCTTCGGCAGCTCCTCGTCATCGAGCAGGAGCGGATAGTCGTGCGTGAGGCAGGTGACGGCCGACGGTTCGGTGCACACGATCCGGTAGCCGAGCCTTACCGCCTCGGCGAGCACCCGCACGTTGCGCCGGGCGAGCCGCCTGGCGCCATCGAGATCCCCTTCCGACACAAGCGGCATGCCCGACGAAACCTGTCGCGGATCGACAAACACGCCGATGCCGTTGCGCTCCAGCACCGCGACGAAGGCCTGGGCGAGGAGCGGATCGTGCCAGCGGGCGTAGGTGTCGAGGAAATAGAGCACCCGCGGACCGCTCCGTCGGCTCGGGCGGGTGACACCCCGCCGCGTTGCCCACTTCAAAAACTGCCGGCCCGCAAACGGCGGAAGCTTGCGGCCACTGGCGAGCCCCAGCGTTTTCTCGAGAAACCAGCGGGTCTGAGGATTGGCGATCGCCCAGTTGGCAAGAGGCTTCACACGGCCGGCCAGCGCCGAAAGCGTGTCGACACGCGACATGAGCCATCGCCCAACATCGATGCTGTGGTGGGCGTGGTGCGCCGACTTCAACTCCATCGCCAACGCGGGAATGTCGATGCCGGCGGCGCAGTCGATTCGGCACTGGTGGCAGTTGAAGCAGGTGTCGGCGACGGCCCGCATCGCGTCGGACGCTAGCGTCTGGGCGTCGACCGTGCCATCCAGCACGGCGGCCATGGCATTCGCCTTGGCCCGTGGCGAGGCCTCTTCGCGGGGGCTCTCCCGATAGCGAGGGCAGGTGCGGGTGGCGGGCGCCAGACTCCGGCATGTGCCGCAGCCATTGCACGCATCGACCTCCGACGTGAGTCGCTCGCGATTCCACGACAGCACGGGGAGCGACACCACCGGCGCCGCCACGGCGTCGGCCGAGTCCTCCACCGGAGCCGGCGGATCGAGCGGGGGACGGAACGTCGCCCACGCAGCCTCGCCATCGCCGCACTCCCGTCCGGCGATCCGCCCTGGATTCAGCAGGCCCTCCGGATCGAACACGCGCTTCACGTCGTCGAACACCGCCGACAGGTCTGGAAACAGCCGACGAAAAAAGGGGGTTCGGGAGAGGCCGAGCCCAAGCTCGCCCCCGATGGTCCCATCGACGGCCACGACCTCGGCATAGAGGGCGTCGGCGAGCGCCTCGAGCCGATCACGTTCTCCCGGGCGACGGGGGTCGGCATGGGGCCGAAGGTGGAGCTGCCCCTGACCGGCATGGCCAAAAAGCATGGCGGTCGTCTGGTGCTGCTTCAGCACCTCCTGAAGCCGTCGCACGAAATCGGGCAACGCGGGGGGCGGCACCACGATGTCTTCCACGAAGGGCACCGGCCGCACATCGGCGCGCACGCCGTGGAGCGTGGAGACGTTGTTGCGGGACAGCGCCCAGAAAAACTCCGCGTCGAAGGCATCCTCGGCGCGGCGCACGTCGATGCAGCCGGATCGGCCTCGCGACACCGTGCCGAGGGCATGGTCGAGCCGCTGCCCCGCGACCTGCGGATCGTCGTCGAGAAACTCCACCAGAAGGCCTGCCTCCGCCACCGGCGGAATGAGCAGGTCGAAGGCGGGCTTCACCCCGCGGGCCAGAGCCAGATGACGCCGGTCGAAGAGATCGCAGGCGCTCGGCCCCAGCGGCAGGAGCCGCACCGCCGCCTCCGCCGCGGCCTCGAGCGACTCAAACAGGAGCAGACCTACCGCACCCACCGGGTCACTGGGCGACGTTCGCAGCGTGGCGGCCGTGACGATCCCGAGCGTTCCCTCGGCGCCGCACATGAGCCGCGGCAGGTTCACCACGCCGTCCCGCGCGATGTCGTGAAGCCGGTACCCGCCATGGCTTGGACGACCCGACGGCTGATCGCGCCCGATCACACCACGCGCCCGCTCCAGGATGCCGCTCACGGCCGTCCCCAACGCCTCGCACCGAGACGACGACGCCGTGGCGGCACCACCCCCCGCCTCCGTCAGCTCGACAACCTCTCCGTCGGCCAGCACCACCTCGGCCGACACGAGCCGACCTCGCATCGAGCCGTGCCGCAGAAACCGGCTCCCGCTGGCATTGCGACCGATCATGCCGCCGATCGTGGTGGCCACGGCATTGGAAGGGTCGATACCGATCGTCCGGCCTGTCGTGGCGAGGTGGTCATCGAGCGTCGAGGCCACCACCCCGGGCTGCACCCGCACCGTGTCGGTCCCGGTGCTGATCACGCGACGCATGAACCGGCCGCAGTCGATGACGAGCCCCTGCCCAAGCGGACCGCCCGACACGCTCGACCCAGCCCCGCGGACGTGCACCGGCACGCCCTGCTCGGCGGCCCAGCGCACCGCCGCCGCCACATCCTCGACCGAACGCGGCCGTACCGCGGCGATGGGCCACACCTCGAAGAGGCTTCCGTCGGTGGCGTAGAGGCTGCGGCCCACGTCGTCGCAGATCACGTCGCCGGCAACGATGCCACGAAGATCTTCTTCTATGCGGTGGCGATCGAGATTCATGCAGCCCTCCGCCTCTCGCGATCAGGAGGCTGGTGCCGCCGGCGGCCGGGGTGACGACGCCCGCTCGGCGAGTCGAATCTTCTGCTGTCGATGCTTCTCATGGGTCTCGAGATCGAATCCCTCGAAGTGGCCTCCGGCGCCCCGGTAGCGGGCCCCGCACCGATAGCACGTCAGGCATTCGGGCATCACGAGATAGAGCACGACGTCGACGAGCGCCGTGCCGAAGAGGATCGCGAAGGTCGGCACGAGCAGCCGCTGGGCCCAGGTGATGCAACTGGCGATCAATCCAGCCACCACGATCCCGACGCCGAGCCGCTGCGGAAAATCCTTGCGGCCAAACAACTCGGTGCAGGGGCAGACGAGGCAGCGACGAAGCCGAGGCTCCCCGGTGCCCGCCGGCATGGCTTCCCCACCAGGCCCGGCCCAGGCCACGGCGTCCTTCGGAAGCTCGATCGTGGCGGCACACCTCGAACAGGTGATGGCGGCCGCCGACTCGATGGATGAGTTGGCCACGGTGGCCCCGCACGACGGGCAGGCATAGGTGATGCGCATGGTTCAGGCGGCGGCGAGGAGCTGGGCGGTGAGTTCGCCGAGGATGGCGGCAAGGCAGGCGACATACAGGATACCCGTGGCGCTCTGCGTGTTGGGAATATCGAGTGTCTTCCGGCTCATCACGAGTAACACGGGCAGGCCGGCGAGGCCGGCGAGCCACCGAAGGGCCAGCAGCGAGGTGGCCGTCGATCCGCCCATGGGCACGCCGGCGGGGCTGGCAACCATGGCCGCGATGGCAAGCACGAGCTGCACGCCCCACGCGGCCATGGCCCAGTCGATCATCCTGCGAAGGGCGTCGACGCTCATGCCCGGGGCGTTGAGGTACCAATGGCCGAGGAGCATCGCGTGCACCGTGAGCCCCACGACCAGCCCCGACACGAGCGCCTGTCCGGCGGCCGCCCATCCTGGGTGCGGCTGCACGAGCACGGTGGCGATCGCGAGGGCGAGGGCCGTCATGCGGCAGGCCATCATGCCGCCGCGCGTGCGCTCCGCAAACCACGCGATGCTGCCGATCCATGCGGTCACCGCCGCACTGGCCGCCAGGAGCCACGCCGGGTTCGGCACCTCGCGCTGCGCGAGAAACGCCGCCACGCTCGCCAGGCCGAGCACGACGAGGAGATTCACCCGGAAGAATCCCGCGGGCACGAGCGTCGCAGGGGTGACCGCGAGGGCGGCGGCCATGCCCCAGCCGAAACGGCACAGAAAATCGACCAGCAGTCTCATGCGGTCATCCGCCCCGGAGGAATCGCGCCGTTCACTGACGGCGGCTGCCGTAGATGAGCGACATCACCTCCGCCCGGCTCGACACATTCGACCGGAACACGCCCTTCATCGCGGAGGTCACACAGAGGCTGCCGGGCTTGCGCACGCCGCGAATCGTCATGCAGGTGTGGGTGGCCTCGACCACCACGGCGACGCCCTTGGCCCCGAGATCATGCTCGAGCAGGTGGGCGATCTGCTCCGTCATTCGTTCCTGAACCTGCGGCCGGTGCGACACCGCCTCGACGACGCGGGCGAGCTTGGAGAGGCCGAGCACGCGTCCGTCGGGAAGGTAGCCGATGTGGGCGTGGCCCATGAACGGCAGGAGATGGTGCTCGCACACGCTGTTGAAGGCGATGTCGCGGACGAGCACGATCTCGTCGTATTTCTCCTGAAACGCCTTGCGAAGATGGACCCGCGGATCCTGGCGGAGCCCGCTGAACATCTCGGCATACATCCGGGCGACGCGGGCCGGTGTTTCCAGAAGTCCTTCGCGGTCGGGATCTTCACCGACGGCGGCGAGGATCTCTCGGACGGCCCGCTCGATCCGGGCCTGGTCGACAGGGTGGGAATCGCTCATACGGCCCCACTGTACCAAGCCCCTCCCCCCGCGAAAGCCCGCTGCGGGAAGCCTCGGACACGCCCCGTCCGGCAGCCACCCGCCTGCTCGGTGCGGTCAGTTGTGGCTGAAATCGGGCGGAAAGGTGCGTCGGGGACCGTTGCCTCGCACCGTGACCGCTTCGAGAAGCAGCCTGGCCCGCTCGCACACGTCGCTCTCCGCGAGCAGCCGCAGCTTGAGGTCAAAGTCGAGGTCGATCGTGTAGGCCACGATGTCGGTGAGCATGCCGAGCGTGATCTGGCTTCCCAAGAGCTGATCGAGCTGGGCGTAGGCCTGAGGCATGTCGGGCATGGTCTGCTTGAAGGCGTCGAGAAGGCGACGCTGGAGAACAGCCGCCTCCTGAGCCACGGTTGGCTCGAGGTCGTCGACCAGTTCCGCCTCGACCACGCGGAAGAGCTTCTTGGGCTGCAGTTCGCGAATCAGGCGAATGCGTCGAACGCCCAGCACGAGCACGTTGTAGGTGCCCTCGTCGGTGCGCTGGTGGGTGGCGATCCGGCAGAGGCAGGCATAGGGCCGAAGCGGGGGACGCGGGGTGAAATCCTGTTCCCATCCCGGCGCCAGTGTTCCGAGCGCCACGAGCCGATCGCCCTCGAGAGCCTCTTCAAACATCGCCCGGTATCGCGGCTCAAACACATGGAGCGCCTGCATCACGTGCGGAAACATCACCAGATTCGGCAGGGGAAAAACCCGCGCGTGCCCGGAAAACTGGTCTGGCGAGAAGGAAAGCGGCTCGTCGGACATGGCGCTCTGCAGGGTGATCAGGAAGCGGCGGGAGCCGGCGGGTCGAGGTGAATCTCGGGGAGAAGATCGGGGTCGAGTTGGATGTCGGGAAATGCCTCGGTGCTCGACGCCACCTCAGCGAGGCAGCGGTCGAAGTCGGCGAGGAAACCGGTCACATCGAGCCCGAGATGTCGCGGTGCATACGGTTCGAGATACCCATGAACGCTTCCGTGCAGCTTGCGGGCTCCGCGGATGTTTTCGTTGCCGAAATGGTATAGAGCCACCGCCGCCTGGATCAGACCCTGGTAAAACTTCCGGGAAGGGCCGCGATACTCCGTCCACAGGTCCTCCCAGACCTCGTGGCTGTCGTAATACTCGCAGGCGTTGAACTTCTCGATGCCCTCGAGATACCGCGGATCGTAGTCTTCGGATTCCAATGCCATGGGCAGCCGCGGTTCCAAACGCATGTCGAACAAGGGCGCTCGGCCGCCGGGCCGGGCACGTGCCATGCATCGTAACACCATCCCCCCTCGAGGGCATCCTCCCGGGCCGGCCGCCCCGATGCGGGTTGGCAGGGAATCGGCGACCGCCCGCTCCGACCGGGCGGCCACGATCGCCGAACGTCTCGGAGAGGTCTATCCCGACTCGGCCTGCTCGCTCGACTTCCGCTCTCCCTTCGAACTGGTGATCGCCACGATTCTGTCGGCCCAGTGCACCGACAAACGGGTGAACATGGTCACGCCCGACCTGTTTCGCCGGTGGCCCAGCCCTGACGCGCTCGCGCATGCCGACACCGCCGAGGTCGAGGCCGTGATCCGGAGCACCGGCTTCTATCGGGCGAAGACAAAAAGCATCCAGGGGTGTGCCCGGGCGATCGTGGAACGCCACGGGGGCGAGGTTCCCGCCACACTCGACGCCCTCGTGCGACTGCCGGGCGTCGGCCGCAAGACCGCCAACGTCGTGATGGGCACCGCCTTCGGGCTCGCATCGGGCGTGGTGGTCGATACGCACGTCGGACGGATTTCCCGCCGGCTCGGCATGACCCGACAGAACGACGCCGTCCGCGCCGAGCGCGATCTCAATCGCGTGGTGCCGCGGGAGCACTGGATTTCCTGGAGCCACCGGCTCATCGACCACGGCCGCGGCGTCTGCACCGCCAGGGCTCCTCGGTGCGACGCGTGTCTGCTGGCCGATCTCTGCCCGAGGATCGGGGTGGCTCCGTCACGGCGCCGCTAGGCGTTTTCACGGTTCCACACCCGGGCCCATGGTCAGAATCGCGGCGCACCGCTTACACTCGACCCCACGCCGAGCGAAGTGACCGCCTCCGCTCGAGCTGACCGCCTCCGCTACCGAACGGGAGTCCGACATGATCCTCTCCGGCAACGAGATCAGGCAGCAGCTCGGTCGCAACATCCTCATCGACCCGTTCGATGAGAGCCGGCTCAACCCCAACAGCTACAA
This sequence comes from Pirellulales bacterium, assembly GCA_017853835.1. Taxonomy (GTDB): domain Bacteria; phylum Planctomycetota; class Planctomycetia; order Pirellulales; family UBA1268; genus QWPN01. The sequence continues at coordinate 95,248 of JAFMIU010000006.1, forward strand.
TCTGTCGCTCCACAACGAACTCCTCGTCTACGAGGAGGTGGTGCTCGACATGCGGAAGAGCAACCGGGTCGAGCGGATCACGATCCCTGAAGAGGGCCTCGTGCTGACGCCCAACCAGCTCTACCTGGGCCGCACGATCGAGCGGACGGAAACCCACAACTTCGTGCCGATGATCGAGGGCCGGAGTTCGGTGGGACGGCTGGGGTTGTTCGTCCATGTCACGGCCGGCTTTGGCGACGTGGGCTTCTGCGGCTACTGGACTCTCGAAATGTTTGCCGTGCAGCCGGTCAAGATCTACCCGGGCGTTCCGATCTGCCAGATCTTCTTCCACGAAATCGTCGGCGACATCACGGAGTACTCGAGCGAGAAATACCAGCACAACCGCGACATCCAGCCGAGCCTCCTCTATCAGGAACTCACCGGCGAGGATGCCCCCCAGCAGATGCAGCTGCAGTTCGAACGCGATGCCGCCGCGCTGGCGGGCCTGAGGGCGGCGAGGTAGATTGCCGGCATGCTCCAGAAAGTGCTCGTCTGGTCGTCACTGGGCTCCGCCCTCCTGTTCGTCATCCTGACGCTCACCGCCCTGTTTGGGTGGGCGTCACTCGGCGACGTGGCTCCCGCCCTCGTGTTCTACGGTGCGGTGCCGCTCCTCGCGGTGTCGATCCTGCTGGCGGTCGCGCTGCTCGTGATGGCGGCGTTGGCGTCTGATTCCTGACCTGTCCCGCCTGCACCGGCCGCGGAAGCCGGCGGTGCCGGCCCCTCCGAAAAGGTGCATCCGTGCTGCGATCCCATTCCTGCGGTGAACTGCGACGAAGCGAACTCGGCAAGGGGGTTTCGCTGTGCGGATGGGTCGACCGCGTTCGCGACCACAAGGGCGTGATCTTCATCGACCTCCGCGACCGATGGGGCAAGACGCAGGTGGTGATCGGCCCTGAGAGCCCTGCGGCCACACTGGCCGCCGCCCGGGCCGTGCGCCCGGAATGGGTGATCAACGCCCGTGGCACGGTGGGCGCGCGGCCCGAAGGCACCACGAACCCCAAGCTCAGCACCGGCGAGATCGAGGTGGTGTGCGATGCCATCGTGGTGCTCAACGAGGCCGAGACGCCGGTCTTCCAGCCGGGTGCGACCGAACTCCCGGGCGAGGAGGTGCGGCTGCAGCACCGCTGGCTCGACCTGCGCCGCCCCGCGATGCAGGAAAACATGTTTCTCCGAAGCCGCATGGTGAAGATCATGCGAGACCACTTCGACGCCCTCGGCTTCATCGACGTGGAAACACCGATGCTTGGCCGAAGCACGCCGGAGGGGGCTCGCGACTACCTCGTGCCGAGCCGGCTCGACCATGGAGCGTTCTTCGCCCTGCCGCAGTCGCCGCAGCTCTACAAGCAGCTGCTGATGATGGCCGGCTTCGATCGCTATGTGCAGGTCGCGAAGTGTTTTCGTGACGAGGACCTCCGTGCCGACCGGCAGCCCGAGTTCACCCAGCTCGACGTCGAGATGTCGTTCGTCGAGGCCGACGACGTGATGGGGGTGATCGAGGGGCTCGTGCAGCGGACCGCCCGCGAGATCCTCGGGCTCGACGTGCCGCTGCCGCTGCCGCGGCTCTCATGGGACGAGGCGATGGAGCGATTCGGCCACGACGCCCCTGACCTCCGGTACGGCCTCGAACTGGTCGATCTCACGGCGATCGCCGGGGAGAGTGAGTTTCGTGTGTTCCGGGCCGCGGTCGAGAGCGCCGGACGGGTTCGAGGAATCCGTGTGCCGGGGGCGGCGTCTCGCTTCTCCCGCAAGGACCTCGACGAGCTCACCTCCGTCGCGATCGAAGGCGGGGCCAAGGGCCTCGTGTGGCTGAAGGTGGAGGCCGATGGCTCCCTGGCCGGCCCTGTTGCCAAGAACATCACGACCATCGCCGATGCCCTGAAGGCGAAGCTTGGCTGCGAGCCGGGCGACCTCGCCCTGATCGTGGCCGATTCCTTCGACGTGACCTGCAAGGCGCTCCACATGCTGCGGAAGCGCCTCGGCGCCACGCTTGGACTCTACGATCCGAACGCGATGCACTTCTCGTGGATCGTCGACTTTCCGATGTTTGCAAAAGACACGGAGAGCGGCGGCTGGGCCTCGATGCACCATCCGTTCACGGCGCCACGCCCCTCGGACCTCGATCTCCTCGAGAGCGATCCGGCCGCCTGTCGGGCCGTGGCCTACGACCTCGTGATCAACGGCTCGGAGGCGGGTGGTGGGACGATCCGGATCCACGACGGCGCCACGCAGGAGAAGGTGTTCAAGCTGCTGGGAATCACGCCGGAGGTGGCGCGGGAACGCTTTGGCTTTCTCCTCGATGCCCTTCGAAGCGGGGCGCCGCCGCACGGTGGCATCGCCCTCGGCATCGATCGTTGGGTGATGCTGTTCGGCAAGCTCGACAGCATCCGCGACGTGATCGCCTTCCCGAAGACGCAAAAGGCGAGCGACCTGATGACGGGCGCGCCGTCGTCGGTGGAGACGAAGCAGCTCGTGGAACTCGGCGTCCGGGTCGTGGTGCCTCCGAAGCCCGCGGCTACGCCGAAGGCCTAAACGGTGTCGCAAGGCAACACGGGCGATGAGAAGATTGCCACGTGGCCGAGACTGGTCGACTTCCTGAATGACACGAACAGCACCACGTGCACCACTGCCAGCATGCTCACAGGCTGGCACGAGCGGAGTTCTGCGGTAGAGTAACGGGCGTCGCACGATGCGACGCCTTTGGCGAGGGCAACCCTTTGGCGTTGCCCTCCGCCAAACAAGCGGCACAAGGCCAGGATGGCTCAGGTGGAGGTAGAATCTGGCGTCGCACGATGCGACGCCTTTGGCGAGGGCAACCCTTGGCGTTGTCCTCCGCCAAACAAGCGGCACAAGGCCAGGATGGCTCAGGTGGAGGTAGAATCTGGCGTCGCACGATGCGACGCCTTTGGCGAGGGCAACCCTTG
>JAFMIU010000035.1 GCA_017853835.1 Pirellulales bacterium
GGGTGCCACATGAATGGGCCACGCCGGTCCCACGGCTCACGCCGTTGGGCTTCCACGGGCACCCGAAACACCGCCCCGCCCCGTCGCGTCCAAGCCCAAGGCCGTCAGGCCTGAGACACGCCAGGCTACGCCTTCAAACGCCGTTGAGCACACTCGGCTCACCACGCCAAACCACACCTCACGTTTCGCCACGCCGGTCCCACGGCTCACGCCGTTGGGCTTCCACGGGCACCTGAAACACCGCCATCCAAAATCGCCCATCGTTTGACGAGCGAGGGGTTGCCCACGCCCCGGGAGACGGCGTCAGTGGCGAGCGGAGCCAGGATGGCGCAGCGAAGCCAATGCCGAGCGAGCCAAAGGGCATGGATGCCCGACGCGAGCGTCCGGCGACGGGGTGTGGGCAACCCCGAAGCGTGCCACTACACAATCGCCCACCAGCGCCCCTCAAGCCGGAGCCGACGCCGGGACGGCGGCGACGGCGCGAAAACTAGCGTGTGGGCAACCCCGAAGCGCGCCACCACACAATCGCCCACCAGCGCCCCTCAAGCCGGAGACGACGCCGGGATGGCGGCGACGATCAGCGCTTGCGCGGCAGGATCTCGGCGAGCACCTTTTGGAGTTCCGCGGCCTGGAGCGGCAGCGGCACGACCTTGCGCTTTCCATCCACCTTCGCCGCGGCGGCAAAGGCCGGTTGTTTCGCCGCCGCCAGGAGCACGCCGGGCACGTCCGCCAGATACTGCTCAACCGTCAGGCGATTGAAGGCCTCGACCGCCGTCATCCCCAGTTCGCGGGTGCTCATGACGAGAAAATCGGCCGGCGGTGGCACCGATGAAAACCTTGCCAGTGCACGCTGAGGGTTTTCGGTGAGCAGCACGCGATAGCCGAGTTTTCCGAAAAACTCTCGGAGCGCCTGCTGGGCCTTCTCACCCGACTCAACCAGCATCACCGTGCCCTTCGTGGCCGAGGCCGATGATGCCTGCGTCTTCGGTGCGGTGCTTGTCGAACCAGCCGCCGGTTCGCCCGCGGCCCGGCGGGCGATCGCCGCCTCCAATGCGAGCTTCACGTCGGTCGCGGTCTGGTAGCGCTCCAGCGGATCGAGGTGCATCATCCGCGACACGATCTCGACGACGTCTCGTGGAAGATCCGGGCACCGCTTGCCCAGCGGGATCACCTGCGTGAAACGGCGCGGGTCGGCCCGCTGGCTCCGGTCACGGGTTTCCGTCAGCGGCGAAACACCGGCGAGCGCGAGATACGCCACCGTGCCAAAGAAATAGATGTCGCTTCGCACGCTGTCGTCGCGCACACCGGTGAGTTTTTCGAGGGCGACATAATCGATCGTGCGAGGCTTCTCGAGACGGGCCAGTGCCTTGTCTCCCGACTCATCGACACCCGCAAGGCCGAAGTCCACGATCTTGGCGACACCGGTTGACGACACGAGCACGTTGGATGCCTTCATGTCGCGGTGGGTCACGCCTCGACGGTGGGCATACTCCAAGCCACATGCCGCCTGATGCATGAGTTCGAGGGCACGCGGCACGTCGACCGCCCCGCGAATCTTGACCAGTTCGCGAAGGGTCTGCCCTTCCACGAACTCCATCGTCAGATAACTGGCGCCGTTCTCCTGGCCGACATCCTCGATGGCCACGATGTTGGGATGCCGAAGCAGCCGCCCCATCTCGCCTTCATGCTGAAACGCCTTGCACTTCTCCTGATCGTTGGTGAAACGGTTGCGGAGCACCTTCACGGCGAGCACTGCCCCGGTGTCGCGATGGATCGCGCGATAGACCCGGGCGAAGGAGCCGGCACCGATCTGATAGAGGATCTTCGCCCGTCCGTAGAAGTAGCCGCCGCGATCGCCACGGAGCAGTCGCTCGAGTTGAAAGCCCGTGAGCAGTTCCCGTCGGACGAGCGCCTGCCCGAAGGCCTCGGCATCGAGCGCATGGCCTCCCGATTCCGAGAACGCCGTGCTCAGGGCGGCGGCGGGGACGAGATCGAGATCGCCCGCGAGCAGGAGGATGTTTTCGGCCGTCGTCGGCTTCATGCGCATTCAAACGGAATCGGGACGCGCCGTTCGAACACGGCCATCCCCCCATGAAACCACGAAACTGACCATTTTGCGACCGTCTTGCCCATTTCGCCGATCTCGGCTGGAGCCAACCCCCCTTGTCCTGCTAGAAGCCCCGCGAACTTTTCCCCGGCTGCCCCCCGGATCGCCACTCGTCCATGCGCACCATCGGCCGCACCCATCGATCGCCCGACTGGTGCCTGATCGCGGCAATTCTCGCAGGGCTCGCGTGTGGCGTGGGCACGAAAGCCTTCTCCAGCGACCTTGCAGAGGGCTTCGAGGGCCCCGAACCGTCGTTGATCGTGCCGTCCGGGGCGGGTGCGGTGGTGGTCAGGGAACGAACCACGCAATCGCCCCATCGGGGAAGCCGATGCGAGCGCTTCGTGCTCGAGGCCCGCCCGGGCCAACCCCTGAGGCTCGAACTGCCCGTCGGTCAGGCTGCGGTCATCGATGAGTTTTCGGCCAGCGTGTGGGTGCGGGCCAGTCGAAGTGACATCCGCCTCGCCGCCCGCGTCGTCATGCCCCACTGGATCTCCGCACGCACGGGGAAACCGGTGGATGTGCTCGTTCCCGGAACGGCGTCTCGCGACATCGGCCGGTGGGAGAGGATCTCGGTCGACGGCATTCCCGCCGCGCTTGGCCGTCGCCTCGCTCCACTTCGGATGGAGCACGGCCCTGGCAGCATCGAGGCGGCGAGCATCACCCACCTCGTGCTCGACGCGGCGCCATCCCCTGGCCGGGTCGAGATTGCACTCGATGACCTTCACGTGGCCAATCTCCTCCCGGCCACCGGTGTGGTTGCCGTCCACGACCCCCACGTGCAGCCAGTGGCGGCCACGGCTCCGGTCGAGATCGATCCGCCGACGGGCCTGTCGCGCGGCGTGCTCGAGGTAGACGGGCTCCCATTCTTTCCGCGATCGATCGACTGGAACGGCGAACCCTTCGAGGCGCTCGCCGCCCTCGGCTTCAACTGCGTTCGGCTTGCCGAGCCGGCCTCGTCCGACCAGCTGACGACGGCGCGGCGTACCGGGCTCTGGGTCGTCTGCCCTCCGCCACCGATCCCCGATGTCGATCTCCGCGAGCCCGAGTCGGTACCGATGCTTCGCAACTGGGATCGTGTGCTCATGTGGGATCTCGGCACGGGTCTTTCCGAAGCCGACGTCGAAACCCTCGCCGAGAAGGGACGCCGCCTTCGAGCGTGCGACCCTCGTGCCGGACGACCGATCATCGGCTCCGCCGACTCGGGCCTGCGAACCGTCTCGCGCCACCTCGACATGCTCGTCGCCCGAAAGACGGTGCTCGGCACGAGCCTCGAACTCCTCGACTATCTCACCTGGCTCCGCGAACGTCCTCGGCTCACACGGCCCGGCACGCCTCTCGTGGCCACGATCTCCACCGAGATCGATCCGCGTGCCGCCCGTCAGGCCGCCGCGATCGCCGGCATCGGCGGCCGAGGACTCGCCGTCGATGGCGAAAGTCTCTCGCTCGCGGCCTTCTCCGCCCTGGCCGCCGGCACCCGGGGGATTCTCTTCACATCGTCCCGCAGGCTCGATGGCGACGATCGCGAATCGAAGGCCCGGGCCGCGGCGGCGCACGAGATGAACGTGCGCATGAAGGTGCTCGAACCCTGGGGGGCTGCCGGCCGGTTTGCCGCGCAGGCACAGACCAGCAGCAACGAAGTGCAGGCCTTCGTGCTCGAAGCCGCCAGGGCGCGAATGGTGGTGGCGTGGCGGTGCGTGCAGGGCTCGCAGATCGTCGCCCGTCGCTATGCCGGAGGCGACATTCCCCCGAACGAAACACCCCTGACGATCCTCGTGCCCGGCGTGCCGGAAGCCCACCAGGCCTGGGAGGTGGCTCCCGGTGGCCTGAAGCCGCTGCGGCAGCAGCGGGTGACCGGCGGCGTGTCGGTGACGCTCGACGACTTCCTCACGCACTCGGTGATCCTCTTCAGTGGCGAACCAGCCGTCACGGCGCACGTCCAGGAACGGCTTCGTCAGCAGGTGCCGCTCGAGCTCTCGTCGGCTCGTGCCTCCACGGCCACGGCACTCGCCGGCGCCAGTGATCTCCTCGGACGCCTGCCTCCACAGGCGCTCTCCGGCCCGCCGCCGATCAGTGCGGTGCCGATGCTCGCCGAGGCAGGCCGACTGGCGGCCGAGGGTGAAGCCCTCGCCGCTTCCGATCCCACCACGGCGATCGCACGCCTCCGGCGCGCGGCTGCGATCGCCGGCCAGTTCGAGCGACGCGCCTGGGAAAATGGCGTGAAGGCCGAAGGGTCGATGGTGGCCAGCCCGCTCACGGCTTCCGACGCCGCACTCGCTGAGGAATGGAATTTCGTGTCGGCCCGCACATCCACGACCGCAGGCCCCGAACTCCTCCGCGGTGGCGGCATGGATCGCATCGAGGAACTTGCCGGGGCGGGATGGCGGCACTTCGCCCACCCCGACTCCGATCTTCGCACGGGGCTCGAGATCTCGCTCACGAAGCCGGCCTCGGGGCAGGGCTGCCTCCGCATGATCGCACGGCCCCAGAACAAGGACGAGCCACCGATTGTGGTGGAGACGCCGCCGGTGTGGATCACGACGCCCCCGATCCAGGCCCCGGCCGGCAAGCTGATCGAGATCACCGCGCAGGTGTCGGTGCCGAAACCCATCGCCGGAAGCGTCGATGGCCTGTTTGTGTTCGACTCGCTCGGCGGCCCGGCGCTCGGCGAGCGGGTTGGGGCGACCAAGGGCTGGCGGCGGCTGGTGCTCTATCGCATCGTGCCCGCTGACTCAACCGATGAGCCTCTCACCGTGACATTCGCGCTTTCGGGCATCGGCGAGGCGTTTCTCGACGACGTCTCGGTGCGGGCGGTGGAACGGAGCGGCCCGGGCAGCGTGCCGGCCACGCTCGTTTCGGCCCCGGGGGCCAGCAGCTTCCCCTCACCGCAGGAACTCCTCGGGCCGAAGCCCACGCCCCCGACCGTCAACCGCACCGTGCCACCGGCGTCGAATGCGTGGCCCGCCATGAATCTCGAATGGCCCAGCCTCGTGCCGTTTGGAGGCTCGGCCAACGATCCTCCCCCCAGTGTCGGCGGCGGCACGGTCGATCCTTTCCAGCGGGCGCGGGGCCCCTCGTCGGGGCCTACCGACGGTTCGCCGTAACACATTCGGGCTCTCGACGTTGTCAGATGGGCGTCGATCGGACACGCTCGCCGGCATCCGCGTCACGAGGAGCCCACGATGTCGTCTGGAAGCGAGCCGCACGGCTGGGTCCTCGAGGCCGTGGATCAGTTTGAACAGCCGCTCACGCGGTATGCCAGGCGACTGCTGGGCGACGTCGACCTCGCTGCCGATGCGGTCCAGCACGCCTTCGTGAAGCTCTGCGAGCAGTCGCGCATCACCGTCGGTGACCGGATCGCCCCGTGGCTGTTTCGCGTGTGCCGAAATCGGGCGGTTGATCACCTTCGGCGTGCCGGCCGTGAGATGCCGCTCCTCGCGGCGGAAACGACCACCGAGGCACTCCTCGATCCGGTTGACCACGCCCCTGATCCGTCGTCGGCGGCCGAAGCCCGTGAACTCGCACAGCGACTTCGCCTGCTCATGAAAAGCCTGCCTGCCGCCCAGCGTGAAACGATCGATCTGTGGTGCGAAGGGTTTTCCTATCGCGAGATCGCCGAAATCTCGGGGCGCACCGAAGGCAACGTGCGGGTCCTCGCCCATCGCGGCCTCGCCGCGTTGCGCAAACATCCCATGGTTCACCATCTCAGTCTTCGGGAGACCACCCATGACCACGCCTGATGACAACGCTCCCGACCTCGACACCCTGCTCACCACCTACGCCCTCGGCGAATGCACGACCGACGAACGGACGCACGTGGAGGCGATGCTTCATGGCCCCGACGGATCGGCCGTCAGTCGCACGATCGAAGAGATTCGTGCCCTCGCAGCCTTGCTCAAGGAAGGTGCCGATGATCTTCCCGAACGTTCCGCGTCGCTTCGCCGCGTCGTGCTCGCCGCGGCGGCCTCCGCCCCCACGCCTCGCCCGCCCCGCTCCACCAACCAATGGTGGATGCTCGGTGGCATCCTTGGGCTGGCCACGGCGGCGATGGTCGCGGCGATGCCGTTGCTGATGGAGTCGACGTCCAGCGAGGTGGCCATGCGGTCCACGCCGGTCGCCGTCACACGAGTATCCCTCCCCAAGGCGAGTGCGGAACAACTGACGTCCTCCCCAAAAGCCATGGCCCAGCCAACCGGCCCAGCTCGTGCCAAGGAGCAGGCTGATGGTCAGATGCCGCTCGGAGATGTTGCGGGACACGCGATCGTCACGCTGGATGCAGCCCCTGCGTCGCCGCCAACGGCCGCAGCACCGATCACGTCCCCGGGGGTGTGGATGGGGGGCTTTGGTGGAATCAGCGAGCCTGAACTCAGGCGATCGAACCACGACCTCCGCATGGCAACGCCGTCACGGGAACGTTACGGGTCCATCACGGAGGATCCCACGAAACGCACCCCGAGCGACCCTCTCTCAACATTCTCGATCGATGTCGACACGGCGTCGTACGCCAATGTGCGACGGTTTCTGAACGACGGCCGAAAACCCCCTCGCGATGCCGTTCGGATTGAAGAACTCGTGAACTACTTCCGCTACGACGATCCGCAACCGAAGGGGAACGCTCCCTTTTCCGTGACGGTCGAGGCAGCGGCGTGTCCGTGGCGGCGCGGGGCCAGGCTCGTGCGGATCGGGCTCAAGGGACGCGACGTCGCTCGGGATGCACGCCCGGCCGGAAACCTCGTCTTTCTCGTGGATGTGTCGGGATCGATGGGGGATCCCAACAAACTGCCGCTCGTGAAGCAGGCCCTCACGATGCTCGTGGAGGAACTCACCGAAAACGACCGGGTGGCGATCGTCACCTACGCCGGGGACGCCGGCCTGGTGCTCCCGTCGACGAGCGGCGACCAGAAGGAGCGGATCCGTGCGGCAATCGACTCACTGTCGCCCGGCGGTTCGACACATGGCAGTGCCGGCATCACGCTGGCCTACGAGCAGGCCGCCGAGCATTTTATTTCCGGTGGGGCCAATCGTGTGATTCTGGCAACCGACGGCGACCTCAATGTCGGCATCACCGACGATGGGGCGCTCGTCGATCTCATCACGGCCAAGGCGAAGGGGGGCACGTTCCTCACCCTGCTCGGCTTCGGCCAGGGCAACCTCCAGGATGAGAAGATGGAAAAGCTCGCCGACAACGGCAATGGAATGTATGCCTACATCGACGGTGCCCGCGAGGCCCGCAAGGTGCTCGTGGAGCAGCTCACCGGCAGCACGATCACCATCGCGAAGGACGTGAAGATCCAGGTGGAGTTCAACCCGGCCGTGGTGGCGTCATATAGGCTGCTCGGCTATGAAAACCGCGCCCTGGCCAACGACGACTTCCGGAACGACGCCAAGGACGCCGGGGAGATCGGGGCGGGCCACGGCGTGACCGCCCTTTATGAAATTGTCCTCGTGGGTGATCCCATCCGTCACGGGGCCGAGCCGCTCAAGTATCAGCCCGAGCCTACCCGGCCGACCCCTCCATCGCTCCCGATCGATGAGGCCACGAGCCGCGAACTTCTCACCGTGAAGCTTCGGGCAAAGAGGCCGGACGGCGACACCAGCGAACTCATCGAGGTGCCGCTTGCCGACCGCGGAGGGAGCTTCGAGGATGCATCGAGCGACCTGCGATTTGCCGCTGCGGTGGCTGCCTTTGGAATGATCCTGCGCGACAGCGAGCATCGGGGGGAGGCCACACTCCCGATGATCGCACGGATCGCCGGTGGGGCGCTGGGCAGCGACCCTGGCGGCTATCGCGCCGAGTTTCTCGACCTCGTGCGGCGAGCTGAATCGGCCCAATGACCACCGAGGGCCTCACGGGCCCTGGCGTCGAGCTCTTCGATCCGTCGGGAGCAGACCTCGAAGACGTCCTTCTCGGTCATCGCAGCCACCTCGTCGGCCGTGAGAATCTTCCCAAACTCGAGCCGGATGCGGCCTGGCCTGGGCAGGAGCCGCGTGCGCGGCCAGCACTCGAATCCCCCGACGATGGCCACGGGCACCACCGGAACGCCCGCACGCTTCGCGATCAGGGCGAAGCCGCTCTTGAACTCGCCGAGGTGTCCGTCGAACGTGCGCGCCCCCTCGGGAAAAATGATCACCGCCGCACCCCGCTTGAGCCTTTGAATCACCGTCTTCATCGCCGTGAGCGCCGAGGCCTCGCGATCGATCGGCACGGCATCGAGCGCGGTGATCACGGCACCAAACGGCTTGAAGGTGTAGAGCGAACTGCGGGCGAGGCTCGACAGCCTACGATCGGTGGCGAGGCCGAGGAGCAACGGGTCGAGAAACGTCTGATGGCTCGAGAGCACGATCAGCCCTCCCTCCTTCGGGAGCGGCTCCACGAATCGTGATCGAACACCGAACAACGACACGCCGAGCGTGCGAGAGAGCACCCACAGCACGGCATAGAGACATTTGCCAAACGTGCTGTGACCGCCGCCGGAGGGGCTGGCGGAACCTTCCGCGGGCCTGCTCATGCCGTCAGCGGCCGCCGCCGCTCCTCCACGAGCTGCACGAGCCGCTCGACCACCTCGTCGTGCGACAGCCCGTCGGTTTCGACGAGCACGGCATCATCGGCAGCCTTCATCGCGCCGACCGACCGGGTGCGATCACCGTCGTCGCGACGGTTCTGCGCCTCCAGAATCTCCTCCAGAGGCGTGCCGCCTCCCCGGGCCGACTCCTCGCGGTGTCGGCGCCGGGCACGTTCCTCGGGCGATGCCGTGAGAAACACCTTCAGTTCCGCGTGTGGAAACACGACGGATCCCTGGTCTCGCCCCTCGGTGACGACATCGATCCCCTCCGCGATCCGGCGCTGGAGCCGCTTCATCACCTCCCGCACCGGCGGGGCGTCGGCGACGGGCCTCGTGGCGGCGGTCACCGCCGGCGTGCGAATCTCGACCGACACGTCCCGCTCGCCGACGAGCACGCGGCCGTCGCGAAAGGTGATCGCCAGGGATTCGGCGAGCGTGGCCAGCCCCGGAGCATCATCGAGGGGTATCGCCCGTTCGAGCGCCACGAGCGTGACGGCGCGATACATCGCCCCCGTGTCCATGTAGCACCAGCCAAGACGGGCGGCGAGTGCCCGTGCCGCCGTGCTTTTGCCGGCACCGGCCGGTCCGTCGAGCGTGATGATCATGCGGTGAACTCCACGTCGATCGCGAGCCACTGAAAGCGTTCGAGAAACAGTACGGTTTCGGTGCCGTCGATCGCAATGGCCGAACCTGGCCGCGGCGTTCCGCCAGAATCGACCGCCTCCGCCCGCCACACCGGCCGTCCCCAGTCGATCACCACCTCCCCCGACCGGCCCGCCGACTCGACGACGGCCACCCGCGCCACCACGACGCGCCCCTCCGCCATGGTCACGTCGCGCACCGCCAGCCGCACGTTCGTCGGAAGCCCCGGAACGACGCCCGAGGAGAAACCTTGGGCGAGCAGGGCGATCGCGGCCTCCCATGGCCGCTCGAGCCCGAGCCCGATCGCCATGCGGCGCCGGACCGTGCCTGGCACCGTGGCGGCAACGAAGGAATCGAGCACGTGTGGCGACGACAGCATGTGCCACGGCAGTCCGCCCGTGAGGATGGCGACGGCGTCGTCTCCGGCGCTGAATCGCGAGCCGTTCGGAACAACCTCGACGAAGTGGGGCGCCGTGAATCGGGTGCGCTCGGTGGCGATCGACTGCAGATGAAGACTGCGACGAATCTCGACGTCTTCATTCTCGTGCCACGCAAACCGAGCAGCGACGTGACTCTCGGCAAGCGGCCCCTCGAACGCCCGCTCGAGGCTGATCGCCAGATCGAGTTCCACGATCGGCATGCCGGAAACGAGCGAAAGCGTCTGGGAGAACGTGGCGACGGATTCGTTGGTGGCTCCCAGGAGCCGTCCTCGGGCCACGATCGACTCCCGGCCATCCGGCCGCCGCGTGCGGCGCACCGAATCGGCCACCATCCGGCTCGTCATCGTCGGGGAGGTGGCCGTTCGGAAGGCGAGTTGCTGCGACAGCCGATTGCCACGATCCGACGGCCGGCGAATCGAAAGGATGCCGCCGGTGCCTGCGTGGGCCTCGACCCGAATGGCCCCGTGCTCCAGCACGAGTTCGTCGCGCGGCGCCTTCCCTCGCCCGAACCACCGCGACCACCACGGACGGGCGACCGAAACACCGGCGACCTCAGGCCCGACGGATGCACGCGGATCGGTCGGGTCGGGTCGTCGAAAACGAGCGGCTGCCTCCACGATCGCTCGGGCGGTGGCCTCTGCCTCGGCGACCGCGGAACCGAGCGAATCCGGTGCTGTTGTCGGCGGTGGCGTGGGGGGAAACGCGTCCGGCTCGAGCGTGACGGAGGTGGCGGAGTCTTTCGTGCGTTGCACAAGCTCCTGCGGGGAGACGAGCGTGCCGAGGAGGTTGGTCCGGCGTGCGAGTCGCCGCACGAGGCGATGCCAGCGGCTGGCCGTGCCGGCGTAGGACGCCATCGCCAAAGCGGCAACGTGGTAGCGATCCATCGCGTCACCGAGCAGTTCCGGAAGTCGAAGGACCGCGGCCGCGGAGCGGGCGTCGAGCGGGGGCGATGCGAGCATGTCGAGGTGGGCCCCACCGGCAGCCCACGAGATGACGCCGCCCCCCACGTCTGGCAGCGGACGACCGTCGAACGACGACCAGATCCCCGCCGTCTGACCGTAAAACGACGCCATCTGGGGCAGGAGGTGCGAGCCGCCACCACCGAGCCGGGCAAAGCAGGTCGGCGGCATCCCCAGATGGACGTCCCAGGCACGGTGCCCTCGTGCAAAGGATTCCATGAGCTGCTCGGGAGTGGTCGCGTCGATGGGGCGATGGTCGTCGCGGCCTCCACACGGGCTCATGGTTCCCGCCGCCAAGGCCTCGCGGATGCACCGCAGCACCTCTGGCTGCGCCACGGCCAACGCGTCGAGCGTGCCCCCTTCCGCCACCACCGCCACCGACCCTCCTGATTCAGTCGCCGCGACCGTGGTGGCCGCCATCGCCGCGACCGTCGTGGTGGGAGCGATCAGCACGAGGTCGAGGAGATAGGAGTCGACCGGGTAGTAGCGGGCACGCGTCGCCGAGAGGGTGTCGAAGCATTCCTGAAGACCCTGCCTGGCATCCTGATCGCGCCCCTCCACGGCGGCACGGGCGGCGGCCACCACCGCGGCGTCGAAGCCCGTGCTGGAAAGGTCGGCCTGCGAACGCATGCGTCGGGCGAGCAGTTCCGCCAGGAGCGCGCCCAGGCCGAGCGCCGCAAAATCGTCGGCGAACGGCGAGGACGGCGGAAGCTCGAGGCCGAGCCCGGTGGCCACTGCCTGACGCATGGCCTCCTCACCGGTCTGGCCCCGCACGTAGATCGACCCATCGAGGACGCTGGCATCGAGCTGCCCGGCAAAACGGTCATCCCATGGAACCGGCACGATGCCGACCACGGGTTCACCGGGAGCGGGAAGGTCGACGCTCGCCCACGACGGGGCCGATCCTGTCGTGGCGATCAGCCAGGGATGCCACACGGCCACCCACGCCGCGAGCAGGGCGTCCGATTCCTGATCGTCGAGCCAGGTGGGAAAATCGTCGAGCGTATGGCAGGGCAGAAAAACCGTCGGTCGGTGGGGCGGCATGACGACGAGTGTACTCGCGGCTCGTGTGGCGGCGGCAGCACGCGAGACGGTTTGACACCCCCCGGAAAACGTTCGTAAAGTTGACTTCGGGCGGGATTGAGCCCCAAAACCCCCGCGCGCGTTCCCAACCCCCACACCCACCACCTCCCTCCGGGAACACGGCCCCCTATGGCTCGCAGTCCGTACTCCTGGGGAATCGACATCGGCAAGTGTGGCCTCAAGGCCATCCGCTGCCAGCTTTCTCCGACCGACCCACGCAAACTGGTCGCCGACGCGTTCGAGTACATCGAATACCCGATGATGCTCACGCAGTCCGACGCCGATCCGGTCGAACTGGTGCGAAACGCGATCGAGGAGCTGCTCTCACGGCATCCGCTCGAGGGCGACCGCGTGGCGGTGGCGGCCCCGGGCCAGTCGGGACTTTCGAAGTTCATCAAACTTCCGCCGATCGAGGCGAAGAAGATCCCCGACATCGTCCACTACGAGGCGAATCAGCAGATTCCCTTTCCGCTCGACCAGGTGATCTGGGACTGGCAGCGCCTCGCCGGAGGGATCGAGGAGAGCGGCTTCGTCATGGACGCGGAGGTGGCGTTGTTCGCGATGAAACGCGAACAGGTCCACAAGGCCCTGGCTCCGTTCACCAATGCCGGCATCGACGTGGACGTGCTGCAGCTGCAGCCGATCTCGCTCGCGAACATGGTGATATTCGACCAGCTGCCGCCACCGGATTCGATCGATCCAGACGACCCGCCGCCGTCGATCGTGCTGGTGTCGATCGGCGTCGACTCGACCGACATCGTGGTGACCAACGGTCTTCGCATCTGGTCTCGGAGCATGCCGCTGGGCGGCAGCAGCTTCACGAAGGCGCTCGTGAAGGAGATGCAGTACACCTTCCAGAAGGCCGAGCAAGAGAAGCGAAACGCCGTTCGCGCCGCCGATCCGAAGGCGGTGTTCAAGGCCATGCGCTCGGTCTTCACCGAGTTCGCGTCGGAACTGCAGCGATCGCTCAACTACTTCACCGGCACCGACAAATCGGCCAAGATCGGAAAGGTGCTGCTCATCGGCAACGCCGCGAAGCTCCGCGGCCTGTCGGATTTTGTCGGCAAGCAGCTTCAGCTTGACGTGCAGCGATTCGAGAAGTTCGAGTCGCTCGAGGGGCCGGTCGTCGCCTCGTCGAGTTTCCGTGAAAACAGGCTCGGATTTGGCACGGCCTATGGCCTCGCCCTTCAGGCGGCCGGCGGTGCGGCCATCGCCACCAATCTCGTGCCGGGCGAGATCGTCCGCGATCGTCTCATCGCCGCCAAGAAGCCATGGGCTGTCGGGGCGCTCGTGGGCCTGCTCGCGGCGGCGCTGGTGAACTTCGCCGGGATGTATCTCGCATGGCAGAGCTACGCTCCCGCCAAGTACTCGCAGGCGTTCGGGGCGGCCGACAACGCCAAGACGCGTTCCGCGGCGGCCGTGTCGGCCTATGAGGCCTCCAAGCAGAAGCTCGATGCGGCGGCGGCCTGGCAGAAGTATCTCGTGCAAGTCCAGGAGGAGCGCACGCAGGCCCTCGACCTGATGCGGGCCGTGGGCACCTTCCTGCCCCGCGATGAGGGCGCTCCGCCGGAGTCGATCGCCGCCCGACGGGAAATTCACGTCGACAGCCTCGACATGCAGTTCTTCCCCGACCTCAGCACGTGGTATGCGGGCGTGAAGGACAAGTGGGCTGAAACCCTCGACTCCGATGTGGCTGGCACCGACGAACCCGACGAGGCAGCGCCGCCCGAGGGTGATGCCGAAGGCGACCAGGCTGCCGCGCCGACGGAGGAGGCTGCTCCGGAAGCGGTCGCCGGCGAGGAGGAGGGCCCCCGACGCGGCCGACGTGGCCGTCGCCGTCGCCGCATGGCCGACGACCCAGGCCCCAGCGGCCCAGGCTGGATCGTGCAGATCGTGGGCCACCACTTTTACAACGAGAAGCAGGGGGAAGAGGGAGAGCAGTTCGTGCGATCGACGATCATGCACCGCATGCTCGATGAGGCCAACTCGCTGACGGTCTCGGCCGGCCCTGAAAAGGGCAAGCAACTTCCTGCCAAGGAACTGGGGCTCGGGTATCCCGTACTGCTCGTGTCGTCCCCCATGCAGCGGGTGCAGGTACGCACGGATGCCACCGCCGGCCAGCCTTCGATGAATCGTGGTGTGCCCGGCGGCATCGAAGACCCGAACGCCGGCCTTGTTGATCTCAAGCGATACGACTTCGTGCTGCAGTTCGCGTGGCGTCCCACCACGCCCGGTTCGGCACTCCCGCCGCCACCGGCCCCTGCTGAAGGAACCGATCCCGCCGCCATGGGCGTCACCCCCTAGGCCGGAGCACCGCACCATGCCACAGATTCCCGACCAACTGCGCCCCGCATTCAACGTGATCGCGAAGTATCACTTTTGGATGCTCGCTGCGATCGTGCCGCTCGTGCTCATCCCGATGCTCTTTCAGGGAACGGCCGCCCTCAACGACCGCATCAGCAAGCAGAAATCGGAAATCGACGGCCGCGTCTCGGCCCTCCGGGGCATCCAGGGCATCGCCGAACATCCCAACGACGGCTGGCTGCAGGTGGTCGAGGGGAAGACCGACAAGGTCCAGAAGGAGACGCTCGCCGAATGGGAGCGGTTTTGGAAGGATCAGGAGTCGCTTCGGGTGTGGCCCAAGGAGCTCGGCGACGACTTCCTCAAAGCTGTGGCCACGATGAAGCCGGGCCGTTCGCTCAACAACGCGCTGCTGCGGCGCTACCTGAACACCGTGCCCGAACTGGTGCGGGAACTTCCCAAGCGCATGGGCGCCGACGTCCTCATGACCGACGGCGATGCCACCGGACGGATGCCAATGGAAGGCCCGGCCCCGATGGGGATGCGGGGTGGCTTCCGCGATGACCTCGGCCCACCCGGCATGCGCGGAGGCATGGGGCCAACGGGGGCGGGCACCATGGCTCCTGTGGAGTGGGCTGCGGAGGACCAGCGGCGCGTGCTGGCGTCGTTCACCTGGCAGGAAGCGCCCTCGACCACGCGTGTGGTTCTCGCCCAGGAGGAACTCTGGGTGTATGGCCTCTTCTGCGACACGATCAAGCGGATCAACGATGGCGCCGAAGCCGGAGGGCTCGGCGCCCCGATCACGTTCGTGCAGGAGTTGGCGGTCGGCTACCCGGCTGCGGAGGATCAGGTTGGGGGCCAGGGAACCGGTCGCATCGTGATGCCCGTGCAAGACCCATCGGCCGGCGAGTATGGCGGCATGGGCGAAGGGGGCATGAGGCCCGAGATGGGCATGACCGAGGGCCCCGGTCTCTTCGGCGAGGCCGGCGGCGGAGTGGCCGGACGACCTCCTCATCCGCGATTCGGGAGCGCGGGAAGCGAGCCGGGAATGATGCGAGGGGCTCCTGGTGGCTTCGGCATGGAGGAGGGAATGGCACCGGTCGAACAGGTCTCGCCCGACGACGCCCTGAAGCAGTGGATCTATGTCGACATGAGCGGCAAGCCACTCACCGCCGCAGAACTTGCCACGACGCCTGTCGCCCGAATGGTCCATCTGATGCCGTTTGTGCTCCGCGCAACCATGGACCAGCGAAAGCTCGACGCTCTCCTCGCCGACCTGGCGTCCAACCCGATTCCGATCGATGTCCGGCAGGTGCGGATCAATCCGAGCCAGCAGACGATGGGTGCCGTTGGGGGTGGCCGGATGGGAGGCGGCATGCCGGGAGAGATGTCGATGCCTGTGGGTGGCGACATGGAGGGCATCCCGACCTTCAACGTCACCGTTGAGATCCGTGGCATGGTGGGACTGGCCCCGCGGCCTGATCCCGGTGCCATCTCCGGTGAGGCACCAATGGAGGGTGGCGGCGCATGAAGATGCCTGGCCTCAAGTTCGACAAGGCCTCCATCATGGATGGCCTCCTGAACCACGGCGAGAAGGTCGTCGTGGTGATCGTCGGTATTCTCGGCCTCGTGCTTGCCTGGAACGGCCTCTCGGCGCTTCGAACCAAGTCGGTATCGACGGACGCAACGCCCAAGGCGGTGTCCGACCTCACCTCGACGGCCCTTCGCCACATCGACGAGATGGAGAAGCCGCCGGCCGAAAGCGTGCCCTCGACCCCCACGCTCACAAAAATGCTCGATCCATGGCGGCCGTCGCAACTGAAACTCGCCGATCCTCCCTCGATGGCCGTGCTCGATCGACCGCTCGTTCAGGCGTCTGCCAAGCGGGGCACCCCCGAGATCCTGCCGATCGAGGACCTTCAGGCTGTCGCCGGGGTGGCGATGCTGGCCGATCTGACCGATCCAACCCTCATGCCAGGGCGTGGTCCGGCGCCCGATCGCCCCGAACCGGAGGCCCCAACCCGGCCTGGCCAGCGAGGCCGTCAGCCACCACGCCGTGGCACGGAAGAGCCGCCGCCCGACTGGACGATGCAGCCGGAGCCGATGCTGGGCGACCGAGGCAAAGCCATGCCCTACGTGCTGCTCACCGGGCTCGTTCCGGTCGACAAGCAACGGGCCGCGTATGAGCGGGCGTTTGGCGCATCCGGCATGCGCGACCCCCAGCTCGACCTGCCCCATTGGAGCCAATACATCGTGGAGCGTGCGGCGGCGGGCACCGAACGATGGCAGCGCCTGAAAATCGTCAACGTCGATTCCTACAGCCAAGAGGCCGGCATGATGTCGACGCAGCCCGGTCGGGCCGCCGACTCGATGCAGGCCATGCAGCAAGACCCGATCCCGCCGACCTTCCTCCTCGGAGGCGGTGAGACCGACATCGGCTATGTCGCCCAGCTGCCGCAGCGCATCGACGAACCCTGGGGCCTCGAGGCGATTCATCCGTGGTTTCGCGCCAAGCTCAGGCGACTCCTGAGCGACACGCTGCCCGGGGCGACGGGCGTGGAAGCAGCGTCCAAGCCGGTCTCGATCAAGCAACTGGAATCGCTCAATCCACGCAAGCCCGACGAGTTTGCCAATCAGCTCTGGTCGATCAGCGGCATGAAGCTCACGAGTCAGCCGCAGCGCGACGAGGCGGTTCCCACCATCGCCGTCGTTTCCGCTGCCGCGGTGGATGGGTCGGCCGCCTTTGCCACCAGCCAGCTCGGCATGACGGAGAAGGTGATCTTCGTCATGTCGCCTGAATGGGCTCGGACGATCACGCTCTACAATGAACTCAAGGTCGACACCCCGTGCACCCTTCGGGTTCGCATGGAGATGGTGGGAACGACACCGATCGCCCACATCCTCGGCATCGCCTACGACACCGGCAGTGATGAAGCGGCCGATGAGCTGGCCGATCCTGCCCCGTTCCCGCTGGGTGGCGACATGGTGTCGATGCCCGGAGAAATGGGCATGGGGGGTGGGTATCGAGAGGGGGCTGAGATGGCCGGTGGGACGGAATACCGGCTCTTCCGGTTTCTCGACACCGACGTCACACCGGGCCAGCGCTACCGGTATCGCGTGCGGCTCTCACTCCATAACCCCAACTTCGGCCTCGACCGACGGCAACTCGACGATCCAGCCTCGGCGAAAAGCGAACTGGTCGCATCGGCCCCCAGCAACGAGACGCCTCCGGTCGTGATCCCCGATGCGAAGACCCTCCTTGTTCGAACACTCACCCGTGATCGGATCAAGGAACTCAAGGTGAAGGCCGACGTCTACGAAGTGCTCGTCATGGCCCCCGCCGAGCAGACCGGCAACTTCGCACTCGGTTTCACCGACGTGGAACTGGGAAGTGCTGCCAACGTCACCAAGACTCCCGAGAAACCGACGACCGGACGGCCGCGTCCCGACAAGGTGGTCGATCCACGAACCAACCGCGACACCGTGGAGACCAATCGCGTCCTGGCAGACGTGCGAGGCAGCCAGGTCGAGCCCGTCGAGGGCGCCCCGCCTGTCGAGCCGTTCGAGATGCTGTTTGTCCGCCCCGACGGGACGGCTGAAGTGGTCTCGGCAGCCGAGTCGCAGCGATTCTGGGAGCGGTACCTGTTCACGCTCGAAACCCCCGAACAGACGGGCCTCGAAGGATTTCAGATGGATTTCCAGCCGCCCCGAGGCCGCTGAGCACTGCCCTGCCACCGAACCAGCGACCGACGCCATGAAACACGCTTCTCGACTGCTCGTCACCGCCTTGCTGCTCACCGTGATGGCCGGGGCATCGCTGCCCGTCCGTGCGGAAAGCTGGTCGGCGGTGGAGCGATCTGACGAGGCCAAACGCTACGTCGAGCAGCTCCGCAAGGGCACGTTCGACGGCGACTCGAAGACGTTTCTCGAGCAGACGGCGCTCCCCATCCTCGTCTCGAGCGACGGCCTCGACACGGTCTCCAAGACGCGTCGCCGAATGCTCGAGGTGCTCTTCGACTCGAAGGGGGATGCGAAGGCGAGGGAGCAGGCCAACGCCGCAGCGGCCGCGGCCCTGGTCTCCATGGCCTCCGACATCAGCCATCCGGCGGGCGGACGGGTGAATGCCGTTCTCCTGCTCGGTGAGCTTCGCGGCGAGGATGGCCGCTCGCCCTGGAATGGGGCCGTTCCATTCCTCACGTCGCTCGCCGGCAACGACAAACTCCAGTCCGGCATCCGTGCCGCCGCCATGACGGGGCTCGCGCGTCATGTGGATGCCCTGCGAAAACAGTCGGAGATCGATGAGAAAACCCAGTCGGCCCTCTCATCGTGCCTTCTCGCCATCATCGCGGCGCCTCCCTCGGCGACGGAGCCCTCGGCGAGCGAGTGGCTCGTTGGACGGGCCCTCGACATGCTGCCGGTGGCGGAAAAGAAGGCGTCACCGGCCACCGCGAAGGCCCTGACTGAACTGATGACCGCGAGCACCAGGACGATCGATGTGCGGGTGAGAGCGGCTGCAGCCCTCGGGGCCATCATCGCGCCGGATTCCGCCATCGATGGCCCTGCGGCCGTGCTTGCGATCCGGGATCTGGCCATCGAGGCGATCCAGTCAGACATCGACGCCACGCTGGCCCGTGCCTTGATCGGCAGCATGGCAGGTGTGCCGACCACCGGCCGCCCCGGGAGTTACGAACGCGGCGGGATCGATGGTGGCATGCCGGGCGCCGTTGGCCCCAACGGCGAAATGCTTCCCCCGGCCGAGCCCATCGATCTTGCGATCGTGCGTCGTGATGCCTGGCGACTGCTCGCGCTCGCCAATGCGACGGCCTCCGGAGACGGTTCCTCCGGGCTCGTGACGGTGACGTCTGACGGTGCCACGGCGACCAGGCTCGCCGGCGCCCTTCGCGAGTGGGCGATGAACCTCGCCGCCGCGGCCGACGCATGGAGTGGTGCGGCGTCGATGAAGGACGCAGTCGACGCTCTCGCCAAGATCGGTCCCGTCACCAAGCCGACCGCAGCGTCCTCCCCGGCGGCGGCTGCCTCCCCGGCTGCCGTTGAGGCTCCGCCCGCTGCCCAACCCCGCGGCAACGACCCGTTCGGCGCCCCCAACTGACCGCCGCTCCGACGGGGTGCGAGCCCCGCGCCGTTGAGCTTTCACCGGAGCAACGCGCGACTCCGTATCAGGGATGCCCGAGGCCGGAAGACCTGGGACACGCCCGGCCATGCCGCACGACGGCGGAGGGCTTCCACGGCTCGGCGCGTTACTTCTTGATGATGTCGCGCACGGTCATGCCCGACGGAATCATCGGCAGCACGTGCTCCTGATACGGCACCTGCACATCGAGAATCGCGGGCCCCTCGGCCTCGATCAGCCGCGTGAGAGCCGGGATCAGCTCCTTCTTCTCCGAGATGGTCTCGGCCTGCCAGCCAAAGCCCTTGGCGACGGCGACAAAATCGGGGTATCGGCTTCCTGGCGAGATGCCGTCGCCCTGGCCCGAGGCCTCGGGATGATCGACCGGACCGAGGTAGGTGTGGGCGCGATTCCCCTTGAAGAACCGATCCTCCCACTGCACCACCATGCCGAGGTGCTGGTTGTTGAGCAGCAGCACCTTCACCGGAATGTTTTCCGTCTTGCAGGTGGCAAACTCCTGGATGTTCATCAGGATGCTGCCATCGCCGTCGATGTCGACCACGAGGGCGTCGGGGCGGGCCACCTTCGCCCCCATCGCGGCCGGGAGGCCGAAGCCCATCGTTCCCAGGCCGCTCGACGACAGCCAGGTGCGAGGCTCGCGGAACGTGAAAAACTGGGCCGCCCACATCTGGTGCTGGCCGACACCCACCGCAATCACGGTGTCGCGCGAGGCGGCGAGCTTCGAAAGCTCGGCGATCGCCTCCTGGGCGAGAATCCCGGGATAGTCGGTGTCGAAGGCAAACGGGTCTTCCTTCTTCCACTCGGCGATCGTCGCGTGCCAGGGGGCGAGGTCGGCCGCGGGCCGTTCCACCACCGCATTGAGCTGGCCGAGGGCCGTTTTCACGTCGGCCACGATCGGCACGTGAACGATCTTGTTCTTGTTGATCTCCGAGGGATCGATGTCGATGTGGACGATGAAGCCGTGCTCGGCGAACGCCTCCACCTTGCCGGTGACGCGGTCATCGAAGCGAACCCCGATGGCGAGCAGGAGATCGGCCTCGTCCACCGCGTAGTTGGCATACACGCTGCCGTGCATGCCGAGCATGTCGAGCGACAGCGGATCGTCACCGGGGAACGTGCCGAGGCCCATGAGCGTCATCGTGACGGGGATGCCCGTCTTGCGAACGAGCGTTCGAAGCTCCTCGGAGGCCTCGGAGGCCACCACGCCACCGCCGGCATAGATGACCGGCTTCTTCGCCCGTTTGATGGCCGCCGCCACCTGGGCGATCTGCTCGGCGGGAGCAGGCTTTCGCTGCTCCGGCTTGTAGCCCGGGAGATTCATCGGGCAGTCGTAGTCGGGCACGATCTGGGCGAGCTGGATGTTTTTCGGCAGATCGACCAGCACCGGACCGGGGCGGCCCGTCGTGGCGATGTAGAAGGCTTCCTTCATCACGCGAGCGATGTCGTTGGCGTCGGTGACGAGGTAGTGGTGCTTGGTGATGCCGCGGCAGACCTCCACCATCGGCGTTTCCTGGAAGGCGTCGGTGCCGATGACGCTCGTGCCCACCTGGCCCGAGAGCACGACGAGCGGAATGCTGTCGAGCTTGGCATCGGCGATCGCCGTGACCAGATTCAGAGCACCCGGGCCGCTCGTGCCCATGCACACGCCGGGCTTGCCGGTGGTGCGGGCGTAGCCCTGGGCCGCGAAGGCGCCCCCTTGCTCGTGCCGTGGGAGGATCGTTCGGATCTTGTCCTTGTAGCGGGTGAGCGACTGGTGAAGGGGCATGCTCGCCCCGCCCGGGTAGGCGAAGATCACGTCGGCGCCGTGACGCACCAGCGACTCGACGACCACATCGGCGCCCGACACGAAGGCTTCGGTGGCAGACGAGGGGCGGGAGGCGGTGGCCATGAGTGACTCCTGGATGGAACCGGGGGGGGTGGGCGCGGACCGACAGACAGACCCTTAACCATACACCATGAAAACAGCCAGAAAAACCGCCCAACGGTCGCGGCGGGGGCGGGAGGCGGGGGCGGGGGATGCCCGGCCCGGCCATCGGGTACAACACCGTCGTGGCAGACACCGCACGACGGCCGTCGGAGCGCCTGCTCGGACTCGCCGCCACGCTCGAATCGCATCGCGGGTTCGCCGACGTGGTCGCCAGCCTCCAGGCAGGACATGGGGGCAGCGTCGGCGGAACCTGGGGATCGGCGTCTGCGCTCGCCGCCGTGGCGCTCGTGGAATCGGGCGTGGCGAACGACGCCTCCCTCGTCGTGCTCATGCCGCATGCCGCCGAGGCCGATGCCTTCGTCGATGATCTCGCGCTGTTCAGCACCATTCCGGCGGTGCTTCTTCCCGCGATCGAGAGTTTTGGAGACGACGACAGCGGTGACGCCGACCCCGCCGAAGTGGAGCGGCTCGCGGTGGTGAAGCGGCTCGCTCTCCCCGGCGGCGACCTTCCGCGCGTGGTGGTCACGAGCATCCAGGCACTCCTCGCCCCCCTCGCCGACCCTCGATCCATCGAAGCGGGAACCCGCCGGCTCGCCGTGTGTGGACGGCTCGATCCCGACGAGCTCGCCGAGTGGCTCACGGCCCGAGGCTGGAAACTCGTCGATGCCATCGATACGCCGGGCTGCTTCGCCCGCCGTGGCGGGATCATCGACCTGTTCGCCGCCGATTGGGATCGACCGGTTCGCATCGACCTGTTCGGCGACGAGATCGAGTCGCTCCGCACCTTCGACACCGTCACCCAGCGCAGCGTCGCCACCGTCGAGAGCATCGACCTCACCGCCCTCGCGGCCGACGGAGGCACCCGCCAGACCCATCTCTCCGACCTTCTCCCAGGCGGATCGGTCCTGGCCATCGTGGAGCCCGGGGAGGTGGCCGAAGAAGCCAAGCGGATGCACGAACGGCTCGGCGAATCGGCGGGATTATTTCATCCCGAAGACGTGTTCGCCCGCTTGCACCGCCTGCCATCAGTGGCCCTCTCCGCCCTGGCATCGACCGGGCTCGACGCCACCGCCACGCTCGCCGTCGAGAGCGTCGAGCGATTCACCGGCGTGCTCGATCGGGTTCGCGAGGAACTCGAAACCGTCGGCAAGGATCAGGAGGTGTGGGTCGTCGCCCCCTCCGATGCCGAGGAGAAGCGGCTCGGCGAACTGCTTGCGGACTCCGCCCCAGCCCGCAGCGGCCGGCTGCACTTCGCCCGAGGCCACCTTTCCTCGGGATTCCGGCTCGTGCCCGAAAAGATCGTCCTCGTGTCGAGCGGCGAGCTCTTCCGTCGCGAGGAGGTGGCTCGACGGCCGACGAAGCAGCGGCTGTCGCGGGCGATCGACACGTTCCTCGACCTGCATGAGGGCGACTACGTCGTTCACGTGTCCCACGGCATCGGCCGGTACAAGGGCTTGAAGCTCCTCGAGAAGCACGGCCGCACGGAGGAGTTTCTCGACATCGAGTTTGCGGAGAGCACGCGGATCTACGTGCCGGCCTCCTGCATCGACCTCGTCCAGAAATACGTGGGGGGCACGAAGCTCGCGCCGAAGCTCGCAAAGGTCGGCGGCACGTCCTGGGAAAAACAGAAGCTGGCGGTGCAGAAGGCCGTCGCCGACATGGCGGCCGACATGATTCGGCTGCAGGCGGTGCGCGAGAGCCGCCCGGGCATCGCCTTCCCAGCCGACACGCCCTGGCAGCGGCAGTTTGAGGAGTCGTTTCCCTTCGACGAAACGCCCGACCAGCTCACGGCCATGGAGGCGATTCGGGACGACCTCGAACGCCCGCAGCCGATGGACCGCCTGCTCTGCGGCGACGTCGGCTTCGGCAAGACCGAACTGGCGATGCGGGCCGCCTTCAAGGCCGCGGAATCGGGCGCACAGGTGGCGGTGCTCGTTCCCACCACCGTCCTCGCCGAACAGCACCGGCGGACCTTTGCCGCACGGTTCGCCGAGTTTCCGTTCACGATCCGCTGCCTGTCGCGACTGACGCCGACCGCCGAAGAACGCGACACGCTCGAAGGGCTCGCCCGTCGAAGTGTCGACATCGTGATCGGAACCCATCGGCTCGCGCAGGCCGACATCCACTTCGCCAACCTTGGCCTCGTGATCGTCGATGAAGAGCAGCGATTCGGCGTCGACGTGAAGGAGCGGCTGAAGGCGTTGCGGGCGAGCGTCGACGTGCTCACCATGACCGCCACGCCGATTCCTCGCACGCTTCACATGTCGATGCTCGGCATCCGTGACATCTCCAACCTCACGACCCCGCCGACCAACCGCATCGCGGTCGAAACCCGCGTGGCCCGTTGGGACAACACGCTCGTGCGAAACGCGATCGAGCGGGAGCTCTCTCGGGGCGGTCAGGTCTTTTTCGTGCACAACCGGATCCACGACATCCACAAGGTCTCCCATCGTCTTCAGCAGATCGTGCCCGAAGCCACGATCGCGATCGTGCACGGCCGGCTGTCGGAGTCGGAACTCGAGGAGCAGATGCTGGCATTCGTGGCCGGACGGGCCGACATTCTCCTCGCCACGACCATCATCGAGAGCGGACTCGACATCCCGAACGCCAACACCATCTTCATCGACGAGGCCGACCACTACGGCCTCGCCGACCTCCACCAGCTCCGCGGCCGCGTCGGACGGTCGCACCACCGGGCGTGGTGCTACCTGCTCGTCGATGAAGCAGCCCGCCTGACATCGACGGCGGCCAAACGTCTCCGGGCGATTCAGGAGTTTTCCAGCATGGGCGCGGGCTTCTCGCTCGCCATGCGGGATCTCGAGATTCGGGGAGCCGGCAATCTTCTCGGCACGCAGCAGAGCGGCCACATCGCCACGGTCGGGTACGAACTCTACTGCCGCCTGCTCGAGCAGGCGGTGCGCGGCATCAAGTCGCTCCCGCCGTCGGAGCCGCCCCCGGTGAACATCGACCTGCCGGGCGAGGCGTGGCTTCCCCGTGATTACGTCCCGGAACTTCGGGCCAAGATCGACATCTACCGTCGTCTCTCGCGGGCCACGACCGAAACCCAGATCGACGAACTGGCGGCCGAGCTCGGCGACCGGTTCGGCCCGCTTCCCGATGAAGCCCGGAGGCTGCTGGAGTTTGCCCGGCTGAAGGTGCTGGCCGTCGGACACGGCATCGACTCGATCACGCGGCATCCGGGCATGGTGGTCATCGGGCATCACAACAAGTCCGCGATGGAGAAAATCCGCGTCGCAGCCGGCATGCGCGGCGGCGTTGTCCGCATCGTCGATCAGCGATCGGCCGTGATGCCGGTGCACGACTCGACCGCCTCGAACCCCGACCGCCTCCTCGCCGCCGTCCGCACGCTCCTCAAACCGTCGTCGTCGGCCCGACGATCGGGGGTGCACCCCGGGGGCGGCACGCGGTAGGCTCTCGCCCATGAACCACCTCGATTATTCCGTCAGTCGCGAGGACGCGATCCGAAGCCTGTTCGACGGTTCCGGCCTCTGCCTCGAAATCGGCCCCAGTTACAACCCGATTCTTCCCAAGCGGTCGGGGTATCGCGTCGAGACGATCGACCACTGCGACGCCACCACGCTCCGAGCCAAATACGACAACCATCCGGGAGTTGATGCGGGCAAGATCGAGGACGTCGATCATGTGTGGCAGGGCGAGCCGCTCACCGATCTGGTCGGCTGCGGCCGGTTCGACGTGGTCGTCGCCTCGCATGTCATTGAACACACCCCCGACCTGCTCGGCTTCGTGAAGGAGTGCGAGAAGGCCCTGTCGCCCCAAGGCCGGCTCGTGCTGGTGGTGCCCGATCGCCGCCGCTGCTTCGACTTCTTCCGCCCGGCCTCGACCACCGGAGCGGTACTCCAAGCCCATCACGAAAAGCGCACGCTCCATTCAGCTGGATCAGCCTTCGACTTCATCGCCAACTTCTGCACCTTCGACGGGAGCCAGGGCACCGGGGTCGCGGGACCGGCCACCTTTGCGCTCTCCAATCCGATCGCAGCCGCCGCGCGGGCGTTTGAACGCTACGCCGTGCGCGAGGAATACCGCGATTGCCACGGCTGGGTGTTCACCCCGTCGAGCTTCCGACTCATCGCCAGTGATCTGGCGGCGATCGGCGCGACCGAACTCAAGGAGGAGGGCTTTTGGGGAACGCCCGTGTTCGAGTTCGTCACGATCCTCTCACGAACGGCCCCCGGGTGCCCGCTCGATCGGTCAGACCTGCTCGTCGCCGCGCATCGCGAAGCGGCCGACCCTCCGGCCCCCGTGCCGTTTCGGGAGCCTTCACCGGAAAGTCCCCAACCCCCTGTCACCGAGGAGCCGTCATGTTCAAGCTGATGGGTGTTGCCTTCGTCCTGTCCGCGTGCGTCCTGGTCGGTTCATCGGTCCTGGCGGCCGATACCGCCTCCGATGCCCCAGCCTCCGGAACGCTGCGTCATGTCGTGCTCTTCAAGTTCAAGGACACCGCCTCTCCTGAAGATGTGGCACGGATCGTCGAGGCGTTTCGTGGCCTGCCCGGGAAGATCGAGCAGATCGCCGGGTTCGAGTGGGGCACCGACGTGTCGCCGGAAGGCAAGGCCCAGGGATTCACCCACTGCTTCCTGCTGACGTTCAAAACGGCCGCCGATCGCGATGCCTACCTGCCCCATCCGGCACATAAGGCATTTGGAAAAGTCGTGGG
This sequence comes from Pirellulales bacterium, assembly GCA_017853835.1. Classification (GTDB taxonomy): domain Bacteria; phylum Planctomycetota; class Planctomycetia; order Pirellulales; family UBA1268; genus QWPN01. Next base: position 25,865 of record JAFMIU010000035.1, read on the forward strand.
GCCGCACGTGGACAAGGTGTGCGTGGTCGATTATTGGACCCGCGACTGACAAATTCGGGCGGCACGGCCCGTTTTTGAGGGGAAGGGACGCTCTTGCGGCTTCCCGATGGGCATTTCTATAGTCCCGCCCCCCTACGGTCTCACGCGATGCCAGTGCCCATGCCATGCCTTCGCCGTTCGATGCCCCCGCGGCTTGCCGCCGTGGTGCTGGTGGTGTGGATGACGACGACGGCCACGGCCCAAAACGCGACTCCCCGTGGCGCCGTGGCGCCGGGGCAGGTTCCCACGATGCCAGCCTCGCCGACTCGCCCCTCCGCGTGGCCGACGGGCAAGGGGCCTTCATCCGACGAAAACCACGTGCTGTCGAGCATCCGCACCAACCCGGGCGAGCCGCTGCCCCCGCTTGAAGACCTCCGGGACTCGGTGACGACGGCCTCGGGCATGCCCGATGACGAGACGTCTGGTGGCGTGGTGCAGACGGCGTTCGAATCCCCGGCGACGGAGCCGGAGAGTTCCCCATCGGCGTACCAGTCGCTCGACGCGGCCATGGTCGTGGCCCGCGTGGGACCCGAGGTGGTGCTCGAGGCCGACCTGCTCACCCCCAAGGCGCTCGAATGGCTCGCCAAGAACACCTCCGGACTGCCGCCGGAAAAAGTCCGTGAACTGAGGCTTCAGATCTGCCAGCAGATCCTGCCCTCACACGTCGAAACCCTGCTGCTCTACGTCGACGCCTGCCGGGAAATTCCAGCCGACAAACTCCCCGAGATCCGCAAGAACGTCGACCGTGCCTTCGACGAGCAGCAGCTGCCGAAACTCATGAAGGACACCAACACGGCCAACTCCATGGAGTATGAGAAGATGCTCCGATCCCAGGGCATGTCGCTCGACCGCATGCGGAAGATGTTTTTCGAGCGGGGACTGGCCCAGGAGTGGCTTCGCAAGAACGTCAATCCCGACGAGGAAATTCCCCACGCCGACCTCATCGCCTGGTATCAGAACCACCTCGAAGAGTACGACTTCGCGGCGAAGGCCCGATTCGAATCGCTGACGGTGAAGATGGGACTCAAGCGATCCCGGCAGCAGGCGTGGGACATGCTGGCTGAGATGGGCAACGAGGTGCTCGCCGGCCGGCCGCTTGCCGAGGTGGCGCGGCAACGGTCGGAGGGGCCCACGGCGTCGAACGGCGGTGCCTTCGACTGGACCACCAAGGGCAGCCTTGCCTCAGCGAAGCTCGACGAGGCCATCTTCACGCTGCCGGTCGGCCAGCTCAGCACGATCATCGAAGATGGCGAAACCCTTCACATTGTTCGCGTCGTGGAACGAACCGACGCCGGTCGCACGTCGTTTGTGGAAGCACAGATGGAGATCCGCGAAACACTTCTGGCCGAGCGGCGCGAACAGGCCGCCGACGAATACCTGGCGAAGCTCCGTGACCGCACGCCCGTGTGGACGGTGTTCGACGACCCGGGCGGAAGTTCTTCGGCGCCGCAGTTCACCGCCGGTCGTCCCAAGGCATCCACGGCTCGCTGACGCGACCACGCACCGGCTCGAATCGAGCCTGTGAACGGTGCCCCTCGTGCCGCGTTCGCGCTGATTGCCCGCTCGGAAGGCGCGGGCTAGACTGCGAAGAATGAGAGCCATCCTCCCGCCCCGGATGGTCTCGAGCGTCGTTTCGCCGGAGCCCCCCGCATGCCTTCCTCCACCCAGACGTCTCCTTCCGCCCCAGCCGCGCCGGCGCCGCCGTGGCCTGGCACGCGGGCCGACGGCATGGCGGGGCTCGAGATCGGTGGCACTCGGCACGAGCTGCCGGTGATCGTCGGCACCGAAGGGGAGCGGGCGATCGACATCGCCAAACTCCGCTCCCAGACCGGCCTGATCACGCTGGACGAGGGCTACGTCAACACCGGATCGACGACGAGCGCGATCACCTTCCTCGACGGCGAGCAGGGCATCCTGCGGTATCGCGGCTACCCGATCGAGGTGCTCGCCGAGAAGTGCGACTTCGTGGAGGTGGCCTATCTCCTGATCTACGGCCAGCTCCCGACGACCGAGGAGCTCCACGCCTTCCGATCATCGCTGTCGCACCACACGATGATCCACGAGGACATGCGAAGCTTCTATGGCGCCTTCCCTCGCGATGCCCATCCCATGGCGATCGCGGGCAGCGTGGTGGGGGCCCTCTCGACCTTCTACCAGGATTCGCTCGATGTGCGCGATCCTCGTCAGGTGGAGGTGAGCGTGCACCGGCTGCTCGCCAAACTGCCGACGATCGCCGCCTATAGCCACAAGAAGTCGTGCGGCCAGCCGCTCATGTATCCGCGGAATGATCTCTCGTATTGCGAGAACTTCCTCCACATGCTGTTTGCGGTGCCGTGTGAGGAATACCGAGTCGACCCCGACTTCACGGAGGCGCTCGACACCCTCCTGATCGTGCACGCGGATCATGAGCAGAACTGCTCGACGTCGACGGTGCGAATGGTCGGCTCGAGCGATGCGAACCTGTTTGCCAGCATCTCCGCCGGCATCTCGGCCCTCTGGGGCCCCCTCCATGGCGGCGCCAACCAGGCGTGCGTCGAGATGCTCGAGCGAATCGTGGCCGACGGCGGCGATGTGAAGAAATATGTCGATCTCGCGAAGAAGAAGGACTCGGGCTTCCGCCTGATGGGCTTCGGCCACCGCGTCTACAAGAACTACGATCCCCGGGCGAAGCTGATCAAGTCGATCTGCGACAAGCTCCTGGCGAAGATCGCGCGGCACGATCCGCTGTTTGACATCGCGCAGCAGCTCGAGGAGGTGGCGCTGGCCGACGACTATTTCATCGAGCGAAAGCTCTACCCGAATGTCGACTTCTACTCGGGGGTGATCTACCGGGCGATGGGCATTCCGGTGCAGATGTTCACGGTGCTCTTCGCGATGGGTCGGCTGCCGGGCTGGATCGCCCACTGGATCGAGATGCACCAGTCTCCGACGAAGAAGATCTGCCGTCCGCGTCAGGTCTACTCCGGCGAGAATCTTCGCGAGTTCGTTCCGATCAACCAGCGCGGCTGACGAGCCAGCGAGCGGTCGTGGGCTGCCCGGAAGCCAGACGAGCGCCGGCGGAGTGTTCAGCATGCGCCGTGGCGCTTCCCGAACCAACGGTCTCATACGGAACCGCCACGCCGTTCCCACGGCTCACGCCGTTGGGCTTCCATGGAGCCACATGCACCGCGGACCCGTCCAAGCCCAAGGCCGTCAGGCCTGGGACACGCCTCGCTATCTCCTCAGACGCCATTCGACGAGCAGAAGCCAACCGCGTTAACGACGCAAACCACGCCACGCGATCCGCCCGGCCCGGTCCCACGGCTCACGCCGTTGGGCTTCCACGGAGGACCAGACGCATCGCATCGCATCGAAGCGTCCCGCCGTGTGACCAGCGAGGGGTTGCCCATACCCCGGGAGACGGCGTCAGTGGCGAGCGGAGCCAGGATGGCGGAGCGAAGCCAATGCCGAGCGAGCCAAAGGGCATGGATGCCCGACGCGAGCGTCCGGCGACGGGGTGTGGGCAATCCCGAAGCGTAGCCTCAACGCACGCGCCCCCAAGCCGGAGACGACGCCGGGACGGCGGCGACGGCGCGACAGTATGCGTGTGGGCAATCCCGAAGCGTAGCCTCAACGCACGCGCCCCCAAGCCGGAGACGACGCCGGGACGGCGGCGACGGCGCGACAGTATGCGTGTGGGCAATCCCGAAGCGTAGCCTCAACGCACGCGCCCCCAAGCCGGAGACGACGCCGGGACGGCGGCGACGGCGCGAGCGACTTGCTCAGCCTCGCTTACCGCGAAAGAACTCGGTGAGGATCCTGCCGCATTCGTCGGCTAACACATGGCCCACGTGCTCGACGCGGTGGTTGAGACGCGCGTCCTCGAAGAGGCGGTAGAGCGACTGTACGGCGCCCGCTTTCGGGTCGGCAGCCCCCCACACCACCATCGGCACGCGGGCCTGAAGAATCGCTCCCGCACACATCGGGCACGGCTCCAAGGTGACGTAGAGCGTGCAGCCCTCGAGCCGCCAAGACCCGAGCGTGGCGGCCGCCTGGGTGAGGGCGATCATCTCGGCGTGGGCGGTTGGATCGTTGAGCTGCTCTCGCTGATTGTGCCCACTGCCGACGATGCGGCCTCCGGCCACCACGATCGCCCCGACCGGCACCTCGTCCTCGGCGGCCGCGATTCGGGCCTCGTCGAGGGCGAGCCGCATCCAGCGGTCATGGGGCTGGCCGCCCGGAAGGCACTCGAAATCGTCGTCGTCGAGATTGTCGAAGTCGTCCATGGAGCGGCACTGTACCATGGAGTAGTCTTGTGGCAGCCGCCTCCCGAGAAGGACCATTCATGGACCCCACCCTGCTTGCCCTCCGCTGGGCCCACATCCTCGCCGCCATCGTGACGGTGGGGGGCCTCGTGTTCGCCCGCTTCGCCCTGCTGCCCGGGCTGTCGGAGCTCGATGAGGAGTCGCGTCAACGCGTTCACGACCGGATTCGCCGTCACTGGCTCCCGTGGGTCACGGGTGGCATCGCCCTGCTGTTGGCCAGCGGCCTGTCGAACTTCCTGCTGTTCAACGTGCGGGTTGGCGAGGAAGGCTGGGCTGGCGGAGCCTGGATGCGGGCCACGCACTACCACGCCATCTTCGGCGTGAAGTTTCTGCTGGCGCTCATCGTGTTTTTCTTCGCCAGTGGGCTGGTGGGCCGGGGGTCGGCCACGCAGTGGCTTCGGGCCAACCGGTCCTTGTGGCTCACCGTGACGATCGGCCTTGCCGTCGTGATCGTCATGATCTCGGGTTGGATGCGACAGCTTCACACCGGACCAAATGAAATCGTCGCCGGTGACGGCGGCGTGATGATTGAGGAGACGATCGAACTACGGGAGCAGGAGCCGCGCCGTGAGGCCGGGTCGGACGCCGATGGACAAGAAGGACAAGAAGCGGATCGAGGTGCTCCAGCACAAGATTCAGAAGCTCCAGCAACTCCTGTCGGCGGCGAAGAAACAGCCGGATGATCCGGCCGAGGCACCCCGCCTCGAGAAAGAACTGGCGACCGCTCACGCCGAGCTGGCCGCACTCAAGCAGCACTGACCGGCAGAGGATGGCGGCATGGGCCTCGGTGATTGGTTCGCCTCGCTCTTCGGCGGAGGCGGCAAGGTCGATCTCTGGAAGCGCTTCGAACGGATGCGGGAGAGCACCTCCGGCACCATGTCGATGTTCTACAAGGTCCGCGACCTCAAAACCGGTGAGGTGATGGGCCTCAAGGTCGTCGATGTGGAGAAGCAGGCGCCGGTCGAAGGCCGCTACAAGTCGCTCGGTAAGCCGACCGAGGGGGCGATCGGCCAGCAGATCGTCGGCCCCAATGTGGTGCGGATCGTCGAATGGGGCACCGCCACCACGGGCGACCCCTACGTGCTGCAGGAGTTCGTTGAAGGGAGCCTCCTCCACACGCTCATCACGTCCAAGAAGGAGTTTTCTCCAACCCAGCGGCTCGATCTCGTGCGACAGGCGGCCACGGCCATCAAGGCGGTGCACGACGCCGGATTCGTGCACCGCGATATCTGTCCTCGCAACTTCATCCTTCGTCCGGACGGCAGGCTCGTGCTGATCGACTTCGGACTGACGGTGCCCGACCGACCGGCATTTCTCCAGCCGGGCAATCGGGTGGGAACTCCAAACTACATGGCCCCCGAGGTGGTGCGACGACGGCAGGCTGACAAGCGGCTCGACATCTTCTCGTTTGGCATCACCGCCTACGAAATCTGCACCGGGCAGTCACCCTGGCCCAAAGGCTCCACGGGCAAGGCCGCCATGGCACACGACACCCCACCCACCGACATCCGGGAGCGATGGCCGGACATCCCGGCGCCACTTGCCACCGCGATCATGGCCTGCCTTGCCGCCGAACCCGACGCGCGGCCACCCACGATGGAGCGGTTTCTCGGGGCCATTGCCGGCGTCACGCTCTGACCATCGTTCCCCCCTGAAAAAACGGCTCCCCGGGGCGGATTGGCGACCACCCTTGAAGCGGCCGGCATTTCTCCGTAGTTTCGTGACTTCGCCGATCGGAAGGTCGGCCCCCCCAGCCATGCAGGATCGTATCTCATGACGATGGACAAGAGCCTTCGGGTGCGCAAGGGTTCCTCGAACGTTCGTGGCGTGCTGACCCGCGCCGAGCGGATCGCCAAGCTCAAGGAGCAGGAGCGTTGGAGCGAAGGCCGTAGCCCGCTGGGCCTGCCCAAGGTGCGCGTGCTCAAGCTCTCGATGAAGAAAAAGAAGGTCAAGAAGGAAGAAGCCGCCGAGGGCGCGGCCGCCAAGAAGAAGTAGTCTTCTTCCGCGCGACGGTGGCTTTTTCTTCGAATCCGCCCGGCAGGTGCGTCAGGGCGTGACGGCCCGCACGGCCTTCAGCGCTGCTCCTTGCCCCGAGGCGATCACCTGAGGAATGCCGACACCCGTGTAGGCCGCACCCGCGAGACCGAGGCCAGCATGCCGGCTGACGGCGGCCTCGATCCATGCCACCCGCTCGACATGCCCCACGTGGTATTGGGGCATGGCATGGCTCCACCGTTCAACGTGGGTGATGCGGGGTTCGCCACGCGTGCCGAGGAGTTGTTCCACCTCGGACACCGCACACTCCACCATCGCCGCGTCGGAAAGCTCCATCACTTCGGGATCGAGGGCGCCCCCGAGAAACACCCGGAGCAGCACACCGCCATCCGGTGCCCGACCTCGAAACTTCGAGCTCGAGAAACTCACGGCCAAGATTCGCCGTGAGGCAATCCGCGGAACCACCATGCCGGCGGCATCGAGCCGATGTGCCACCCGATCCCGAGGGAACCCCAGCGACACGACGCATGATCCGGCGTAGTCGATGCTGGAGAGATCGTTGGCGAGCGTGGAGTCGGTCGCCCTGAGGATTCCCGATGCCACGGAGGCAGGCGTGGCGACGACGACGGCGTTTGCCCGGGATGCCTCGTCATCGAGGCCGGCCCCTTCGAGCTGCCACGCCCCCTGCTCGTCGCGGCAGAGACTGCGCACGGTTCCCTTCACGAAGCGCACACCACACCGTGCGAGCTCCTGAGCCCACACGCGAGGCAGCTGCTCCATGCCCGAGGCCAGCGTCGCAAACTGCCCATACCGTGCCCCCGAGGCAGCCGCCGAAGCCGGTTGTTGTGTGAGTCGCGCCCGCTCCCCTGCCGTGAGGCTGCCCGCGTCGCGTTCCATGGCAAAAAACTCGGGACAGGCCGCGGCCATGCTGAGCCGTTGCGGATCAGCCGTCCAGATTCCAGCCGCGAGTGGCTGCACGAGCCGATCGAAGGCTTCGCGTCCAAGACGCCTCACCGCAAAATGCTCGAGCGACTCGTCGCTCTCCGACTCGCCTCGTGCCGGCACGAAACGCTCACGGAGCACGCGGAGCCTTCCGCCGAGCGACAGCAGCGGTGAGGTGAGGATTCCGATGGTTCGTCCCGGAGCCATCAGCCGAAACCCCGCAGGGACCGGCACCGCGCGGCCCGCGTGCCAGATGAGCGCACGCCGGGCATCGGGCTCAACGCCAATGAGTTCACGTTCCAGCCCGAGCCGCTCGACCATGGCGATCGCCTCCGGCCTGGATGCCAGGAAGCAGTCGGCTGATCGTTCGATGAGCCATCCATCGCGGTGGATCGTGCCGAGCACGCCGCCAGGCCGATCGGATGGGGCGACGATCGTCACTTGAACCACCCCGCCACCGCCCTGACGCATGGCGGCATCGGCGGCGGCCAGTCCGGCCAAACCTGATCCGATGACGACGATATGCGGACGGTGAGGGGAATGCACGGGCGGCCAGAACGGGGAGCGGGAGACTGAATGCTAGCGGGTTTTGCCATCGCCTGCTTCACACTAGGACGTTTGGGGCATGAGGGGAGATGGGCTGACGCGGGCACCTTCTGGTCTGGACCCGCATCGCATCGGTTCCTACCCTTCCCCCCGATTGGCTGTCCCTCGAGACCGGCCACGTGCGCTTTTGAAGGAGTCACCTCGTGACCACGCCGCAGAAATCCCTCCTTCCCATCACGCTGTTCGTCGTCGGCATGATGCCATGCCTGGCTCAGGCCGCTGAGCCGATCGACCAGGCTCCTCGCACGCTGATGCGTCTGCCGGCCTGGATCGAGTCGATGGGCGACGAAGAACTCCCACTGGCCGATGAGGCGCCATCCGCACCCGAGACGGCCGATCCGACGGTGCCCGTGGCCGACTGGGTGGAAGACATGGCTTCGGAAACCCGGGCGCCGAGAACCGCCGGCGGGATGCCGGCTTCGCAGCAGCCCACACCGGTGCGCCGCCGCATGCTTCCCAGCCGCCTGGCCATGGTGCCGTCACCGACCGAGCCCACGTCACCGAGCGATGAACCCCAGGCCGATGACGTGCCGCCGCAGGAGACGACTCCGCCGAAGGCCGAGCCGGTGGCGGTCACCGCCGACATCATGCCCACTCTGTCGATCGATCAGGCGACGTTTCGCGGCGCGATTCCCGGCAAGACGACCCGGTCCGAGATCACCGCGACGTGGGGTGCAGGCGAGGCCTTCACCCGCGACGACGGCACCGAGGGAATCGGCTGGGATTCCGAGCAGTTCGCACGGGTCGAGGCCATCTTCGACGGCGACGTCGTCGCCACCATCGGCATCCGTCTGTCGGAACCGGTGCCGGTGACCGATCTCACCGAGCAGCTCGAGATGGCCGACCTTCGTTCCGTTGCGGTCAAGGACGAGCAGGACGTCGTCGTCGGCAATGTCTATCCCGAACGTGGTGTGATTCTCGGGATCGATCCGGAAACCGCCAACGCCGCGACGATCATCATCGAACCCCTCGACGCCGATTCCTTCGTGATGCGGGCCGAAGCGGCGATCGAAACCTGCTCGGCCTACGCCACGGCCGACCTGCAGGAGGCGATTCGACTCGATCCGCAGCACCTTCGCGCCCACCGCCTCCTGCTCGCGCTGTGCTACGACGAAGGCAAGTGGAACCAGGCCCTGCGTCTTGCGGAGACGGCCGGGCGACTCGATCCCGAGGATGTCTGGACGAAGCTGAAGCACGCGGGCGTGCTGCTTGCGCTCGACCGCGCCGACGAGGCGGCGGTGGTGCTCGAACGGACGGCGCGACTGGCGCCGTCGTCGCCGCTGGTCGCCGCCCAGATCGCGAAGCTCTCCGGCCGCGCCTGCCTCACGCGAACGAATCCCGACGAACAAAAGGCGGTCGAGTATTTTGCCGAGGCGATCCGTCGCGGCACGCCCCTGCTCACCGACAAGCAGCCACCGGCGGTCCAGGCAGCCGCCCGTGAGGTCGTGCTCGATGCGCACCTCGGCACGGCGCTCGCCATCGCCAAGGGGTCGTGGCAGCAGAAGGCGCGCGTGATCCCCAAATGGATCGGTCGCGCCGACGCCGTCACCGCCGAGTTCACCGGCGAGGACAAGGAGCGTCAGGTGCTCGAACTCGAGCTCTGCCGCGGCGTGCTCGCCGTGGCCGCCAGCACCTCGGAGGCCGTCGAACCCCTGCCGTGGGTGAAGCGTCTCCTGGAACTCCGCGACCAGATGGGCGAGGGGATCGGTGATCCCTGGCGACGCCGCCAGCTCGACTGGGAGGTGGGCCGAGGCCTCGCCGATGCGCTCGCCGCCGCCCAGAAGCGTGGCGATGCCACCGACATGCTCGACAATGCCACGCTCACCGCAGCCTACCTCGAGCGAGGATCGCAGCAGCGCGACCTCACCGATGCCGAGCGCAAGGAACTGGGCGAGTTGATGTTTCGTATCGGCATTCTCCACAGCCTTCAGCGCGGCGACCACAAGACGGCCGTCACGTGGTTTGACCGGACCATTCCGCTCTGGCACGACAACGATCGTTTCGATCGCGACGGCGATGTCGGCCGGCTTGGGGAGTCGTACGTCAGCATGGCGATTTCATACTGGCAGGTGGGCCGCCGCGAGGATGCGGTGGAGATCAGCCGTCATGGCGTCGACCTGATGGTGGCCGCCGTCGATCGAAGCCAGCTCGAGGAACGCGCCCTGGCGGTGGCCTACGGCAACCTCGCGACGATGTATGCCGAGGAGGGTGACGACGCCCAGTCGCGCACCTATGCCGAAATGGCGCATCGTGCCGAGGCGACGGGCCTCGTGCGGTAACCGGCGTCTCTGGCGCACGCTCGGCAAGCCCATCCCTCTCCGGCGCGACGGTGCAGCGCCCGTGTTCTGGAGTTCTGCGGGCCGAAAGCCCAACACGCGGCGTCATTGCCCACGCCGGTCCCACGGCTCACGCCGTTGGGCTTGGACAGGACGCACGAAGGCCAAACCCCGAGAGTTGGCAGGCGTCAGGAGTGCCCACGCCCAGCGAGTTGACGAGCTTCGGGGTTGCCCACACCCCGTGAGCCGGCGTCAGTGGCGAGCGGAGCTCCAAAGGCCGTCGTGCCACGCACGGCGGCCTCAAGCCGGAGCCGACGCCGGGACGGCGGCGACGGCGCGACAGTCGATAGGCGGAGCGAAGCCAATGCCGAGCGAGCCAAAGGGCATGGATGCCCGACGCGAGCGTCCGGCGGCGGGGTGTGGGCAACCCCGAAGCGGAGCCCAAAGGCCGTCGTGCCACGCACGGCGGCCTCAAGCCGGAGCCGACGCCGGGAC
>JAFMIU010000106.1 GCA_017853835.1 Pirellulales bacterium
GTCTTGAGGTGCTGAAACAAGAGCCAAGTCGCGACCGGATCTCCTGCGGCGTATTGAAGGTATTGGGTTGGGAACGCTTCGAGGGGTTTGCCCAAGTACCTGCCGAACGTGAGCCGGACAGATTCGCCGCCCGGAGTCTGCAGGTCCTTGGGGAGCGGCAGAGAGAGATAGTGGCCGGCGCAGTAATCGAGGGAGCACTGGCTGCGGGCTGAATGACCAACCGTGCCGAGCGAGAGCAGCCGGGCGAGGATCATCGTGTCGGCTACTTTTCCGGCCTCCGCGCGGGCATAAATATCTGAATCCAGTTCCCGGTTGTCGTGGGTCGCCTGGATGACGGCCAAGTCGAAGGCCGCGTTGTGAAATACGAGCGAGTTGGCGGGGTGGCTGGCCAAGAACGCCGGCATGTCCTCGGCCAAGATGAACCACCCTTGCCGCCCGTCGAAGGCCATGCCGAGCACGAGGAGGGGGATGTGGGCCGGCCGTTTTTCGTCGATCAGCGTGGTCTCGGTGTCCAGCGCGAATGGGCCAGTGATGACGCGACCAAGGGCGGGCAACCAGCGGCGGAACGGGTACTGGCCGGTCCCAAGCGTGAGCAGGAACGCGGGCTCGGAGGGTGAAGAGGTGAAGCAGGGTGAAGTGCCGTTTTGGGGCACTTCACCCTCATTTGGGCCTTGTTTTCCAGTGTTTTTTGCATTTGGGTGAAGAGGTGAAGTGAAATCTGGTTGGTTGCTGGGATTGTGTTTGCCCCCTCCAACAGGCCCAACTTGGACACCACTTTCAAGACTTTTTGATTTTCCCGATTCCCATTCTGGTTTTGACTTCACCTCTTCACCCTCCGCACGAAAGTGCCTTGTTTTCTAGATCCACACGAGGGTGAAGTGAATTTTTTTGCACTTCACCCTGCTTCACCTCTTCACCCTGAGGTCGGCCCCCAGAGGTCGTCTTCCTGCTCCACCTCGGCGATCAACCCCGTGCCGCCCGAGGCCGTCGTGCCGCCCGCCGCCTGGTCGTCGACGGTCGGGTTGGGGGCGGCGGCCGGGTCGGTAGTGCCGGCCTGGCCCGCCGGTTGGGCGTCTTCCGAGCCGGCATCTCCCCCGTCAGCCGCGATCGCCGCCGACAGCCCCTTCACGGCGAGCACGTAGGCCACTCGGCGCTTTCCCAGCGGGCGACTGACGATTTTCGCCTGGATCGTGTGCTCCCCGACATCTATGTCGACGGGGACGTTAACGATGCTGTTGAGGTACTGAGTCGCGGCGGCCTTCTGTTTCTCTGGCGTGGAGCTGGCCGCCGTGATGACGCCCGCGCTGGTCAAGATATGGACCCAGTCTCTCTGCTCCCGGGGATTCTCGGGGCGGGGGCCACTCTTGAACGCCTCGTCGGCCGCCTCGATATCCCCCTCGACCTCCCAAACCAGCGACCGGTCCCTGCCGTCGAGGAGCCGCTCCGCGATCGCGACGAGCTGCTGGTGCGTGGTCGAATGCTGCCGCACCTCCTCCCTGGTGTTCGACAGGAAGCCGGGCAGGCCGTTGTAGGTGAGAACGCTGCCGACGACTTGACCAAAGACGGTGAAGCGGCAGGGCGCCGGCGCAAGCGGGCGGCCGGCGTCCAACCAGCGGACAACCATGCCGGCCAGCTCGGCCAGGATGCCGGCCCGATTGTCGCGTACATAGTTGAGGAGCTCGCCATCCGACATCGCGAATGCCCGGCTATCCGGCTCGCCCTCGTAATGCAGGCGGATATGGATGCAGCGAGACAAAAGGTCGTCGCTCGGCACCGCGTCGTTGGTCGTGATCAGCCAGAGCAGATCGTTCGGCCGTCGTACCTTTCGCTGGATCTGGAACCCGCGGATGGCCACTTGGCTGGACGTCATGTTGGCCTCGAGCACCGGCACGTCGAGCTTGCCCTTCTGGTTGTCGAGAAATACCACCGTCCGCCCGTCGTTCATTTCCGACGCGATCTGGTTCTCGACCTCTCGTGCTCCCCCTTCGACCGACGTCACGCCCGCCGGCTCGCCATCTTTCAATATCGCGAGGCACTGGCACGAGAGCGTCTTTCCAATGCCGTGTTTGTTCGCCCACCCCATCACGCCCGGGTGCTTGTCCTCCACGAGCATCGGCATCAGCGGCGTCATGAGCGCGGCGCCAATCATGTTGATGGCGTCGACCGGGCCCGCCCAATAAAACCCCTCGACCATGCGGCGAGTCAGGGGCGGCAGCCGGTCCAGGGCGTCTGCGACCGCGCGTATCGGGCCCCGCACGATCGGCGAGTCCAGAATCGCGGGCTCGAACGACTCGCCGCACACGAGGATCTGCTGCGCGCGGTGATAGCCAACGTCAAGCCAGTTGAAGTCCTTGTCGAACGCCGGGTGGTTGATGATGTACTGAGCCATCGGCAGTTGGTCGACAAAGCCGTCCGTGGCGACCACCTGCTGCAGCACGGATTGCGGCACGGCGAACTGCAGCTCGTACTCGATCGGCTGATCGACTTTTTTGCCTTTGCCGGATGGATTACTGCGCAGCTCACGGCACATCACCACGTTGCGCACGATCGCGGGGGCGATCTTGGAGACCACGCCGTCCACGACGATCGGCGTCGGGCTGCAGCCGCCGCCAGGGCGGTTTTCCCCCTGCAAAAAAATCAGCGTGTTGCCCTGCCGGTAGAGCCGACCGCTGTCACGAAGGCTCTCCATCATGCGCTGCAGCGTTTCGTCCGCGTCGCCGATGAACTGCCCGGAGGCGGTGACGTTCGAGATCAGCCGCGGCCGACTGTAGCCCCGCTCGAGCGCCGTCACTGCCCGCAGCGCGCTCCGGAGATCACGTGCAATCCAGTTGTGCCGACCGCGGCTGTTGAACTCTGCGAAACTAACCATGGTGATTCTCCTTGCAGCTATCGAGGAACTCGGGCGAGTAGAAGCGGTAGACGAGCGACGCGGCGTTGGCGCGGCCGCACTGGTAGCAGCGGACCTGCCAGCAGCCCGCAACGCCCAGCGACTTCTTGCCGCAAAACGGACACGGCTCCGCCCGCTCGCCGCCGAAGAACAGCCGCATCCACAGGCGTGCCGGCTGCTCAGCCACCAGGCGGCTGAGCTCGAGGATCTCGGCACGAGAGACAGGCTCACCGGGCCGCAGGAGCCGAACCTCCCGGGGCGGGTTGTACTTCGTGTTCAACGCCGCGACGGGCCGGGTCAGGGCGATAATGCCGTTCAGGTTTGGGTCGCCTGGTAGGGCATTGCAGATACCGCGGGCGATGTCGTCCCAGATCCGGGCCTCACCGGGGGCAACGATGATCGGCTCGTCGAGCCACAAGATGGTGTGGAGCCCGCCGCCGGTGTCCCGCACTTCGGCCTTGGAGAGCACCGGATCCCGATCGAGCCACAGCCGGACATGCTGGCTATAGAAAGCTTCGGCCGACTCGACGCACTCCACGCCCACGACTGCCGGGTCGAACACCTTGCAGTCGAGGTCGTTCATGAAGCCGTGGATAGCCGCGACCTCATCGACCTTCGGCGTGATCTCGTATTTCGTGCCCCGCCGGCGGTCGTTGACGAGCGACTCGCGTATGTCGTTTGCCCCGCGCTCTTCATGGCTGCCGTGCTCGACAAGGGCATCCTGCGGGCGCTGATCCCCGCTGCTCCGATCCGCTGCCGCACTAGAGAAAGCCTGCCGTGCTCTTGATCGCTTCCGTGCAGGAGGCGTGCCAGCTGACGGCTTCGAGCGTGCTATTTGCTTCGCCATTCGATGTCTCCTTGGTGGGCGTGCGATCCCACGTCGCACGCCTGCATCTCGTTATGACGCGTGCTTCGTAGACAGCAATTGCTCTTTCACTCGTGATCACGATTCGACTCCTCACATGTCGGGAGTTGGACTCCTCTTCTGCGCGGGAGTCGATCGTGAACATGAGCAACTGTGCTACTAGCCCGATCGAAACACTGCTTCTACCCTTGCGAATGTCGTGATCGCGTGGTCACGACTCCGGCACTTCAACGCTTCGCACATGAAGCAGGAGAGAAGAATGAAAGCAGTGAATCGCACCACGAAGAAACGCGTCTGCCCCGTGGCCGAGATGCTTCTGGGGTACACCGAGGCCTTCGGATCGGCGGCGAGCGACGCCATGTCGCTCGCGGAGGATCTGGACGACGCCCTCTACGGGCTCGCTGAGGGCCTGACTCCGGCCGACCTCAAGGCTGCGGACCAGGAGCCGCTCGAAGTCGCCCGGGACAACCTGCAAGACCTGCTCGACCAGGTTCACCAGGCCCTGCAGACGGTCGAGCAGATCTTGGAACTCCGTGCTGACCCTGACGCCGAGTGGCCTTGCTGACGTGACTGTCCGCGTGCGGCGTCTACCCGTTGCCATCAGGGCGCGAGGGTGGGCCCGCCGCACCGAACCCGACCGTGAACGACCGTTGACCTTTTTAACCTCCAAGGAACCTTTTCATGTCCCACTCTGTCGACCCGAATGCGTTCAAGAGTTTCTCGTTTCAACCGATGCCCTCACCAGGCACGGTCCCTCCCTATCGCCCGCTCCCGTCCCGGGAATACATCAAGCCCCATGAACGTGAGATCGACGCGTCCTATGACGTGTGGGACAAGGTGCGGCCGTTCTTTACCGGTCGCCGTCAGTACGAGGGCCGGCTTGAGCTCGAGGTGCCGGCGGGCCGGTACGTCTGCAGGCCGCTGTTTTGCGGGCTCGTCAAGCTGAAAGAGCGGGGAGCGTATCGGCCGTACTTCTATCTCGTCCTCGTCGTCGCCTGTGGGAAGCACCAGGGCAAGCTGGTGGCCAAGTACTGGCGTTACGGCGAGGATCCGGCCGGCGTATTTGCCCGCGACTGCAAGGACATGGGCGTGAAGGCGGACTGGT
This sequence comes from Pirellulales bacterium, assembly GCA_017853835.1. Lineage (GTDB taxonomy): Bacteria > Planctomycetota > Planctomycetia > Pirellulales > UBA1268 > QWPN01. The sequence goes on from JAFMIU010000106.1 coordinate 4,858, forward strand.
TCGACCGAGGCTGTGGGTTTCGCTCCGGCGGGGTCGTCGTCCGCGTGGCACCCATCACCAACGAGCCCAAGGCCCCCGTGGAGGTTGCCTACCTTGTTGCGCTTGCGAACGCGTTCCCGGAGGAGATCTGGCCGTGCGAGGCGGATAGGCCATCGGTGAAGAAGGCTCGTGCCGAGGCGATGCGACACGCCGTGGCGGCGGCGTCCCTGGATGTCGATGGGCTCGGGTATGGGCAGCACGGTGCTGGCCAACGCGATGAGCCATCGGCGGCCCCATAACGCCGCCACCCCTCACGCGATTCCCCCGACCATGACCCCCGATTCACCAACGACGCTCTTGTTCATCTCCACTCCAAGGAAAAATCCTATGTACCACTCCGACAGTCACCCCCATAGCCCGATGAACAACACGCCCACCTCGACGGCCAAGAGCGCGGACGGCGACGCGGACACCGGCACGCCGTTGCCGCCCATCTTGCGGCAGTGGAAGTCAGACATCTTGCGTGGAGCTGCCGCGGCCGACGAAGCCTCCCAGCGGCTCTTCGATTGGCTCAATGACCGCGGCCAGGCCGAAGGCGAACTCACCCGCACCGACTTGCTGGCCGTCGATGCGGACGAGCTCGAGATGTTTCTTGACGATCTTCGGGACTTGCAAGAGCAGGCCGAATACGCCGTCGAGGCCATGGAGGCTGTCATGGCCGCCGTGGACGAGGGTGACGAGAACGACGACGAGAACTAGGTTCGCCATTCAAAACCAAAGGAGAAAGATTATGCGATCAGACACAGACATTCTCGACTACCTGAGCCGACGCCTGACCGGCTGGGACCAGGACCTGCGCTGGGGTCACCGGGGCGTCGAGCAGTTCACCATGTTCCTGGAGGAGGCCGTGGCGCGGAGCCGGGCTGATGGGCACGGCCAGGGTGGCGAGCCCGACTCATCGGCACGCTACTCACGCGATGACCTCGAAACCGCCGTGAGCCCGGAGATGCTCGCGGAATTCCGGATGCTGGCCACGGGATATCTGCTGCAGATCCCCGGCTTGCTCGTAGCGCTCGAAAAGTTTGAGGCGATGTTGCGGGCGGGAAATCGTTGACCGATGGCCAGCTCGTCGAGCACCAGGCCGCCGTGGTCTGGTGTTCTTCCGAAAGAGAAGAAACCTAGGAGAAATCCCATGCACCAGTCCGACAGTCAGAAGCCAGTCCCGACGAACAACACCCCCGGAATACCACACGCTCGTGAATCAGCTGAGAGCATCCTGCGACGGGCCAGGGAGCGCGCAAACGGCGGGTGGGCTAGCGAAGCAGCACCCGACGAGTCGCTCCCGTGGGTCCATGACAGCTGGATCGGCGAATGCGAAGCAGCTGGCGTCTACTCCCGGAAACCGCCGGCGTACGACTACTCGGAGGAGCCTGCGATCGCGGTCACGCTGACCCGTGCGGAGGTCAAGTTGCTTGCCCAGCGTCACTTGAACACCGCCATGGACTGGGAAGAGTTCTATGCCTGGAACGGGCTGGCCGAGAAGGAGTGGGCGGTGCGATCCATGATTCATGACGCCCGTTCTCACGTCCTGGCAGACCTGTTGCCTCCAGAGGATCAGCACGGATTTCGGCGGCAGATCGAGATTCGTGACCGGTATATCGCATCCGTGCGGGCGGAGGTTTTCCGGTGCGAGAAAGCAGAAAGCGAATTCTGGTCGCGGACTGATGCCGGACTCGTCAGCGAGGCGGAGATAGCGGCGCACAAAACGCCGCCCTTCATCGCCGGACATCCCGTAACACCGCCTCCCGCTGACGGAGGCCCCGGGCCAGACGCGTGGGACCTTTATTCATGAGAGGCGCGACCTCACACCCCAAATCCACGGAGCCAACACGATGCCAAAAGACCACGGAAAAACGCTGACAAGACTTTTCGTGTCCGCCACCCAATCTTTCGGCACGGCATCGGTCGACGAGGCATTCGCGGAGTTCGTCCAGGCTGGCTGGGAAGAGCAGCGTGACCCGGGCACCGGCTTCCGCTGCCTCGTCCAGTTCGACGCCGACATCGACATGGTTCGCAGGGCCGCCAAGAGCAACCCCGGCATGATGTTCACTTGCTACACCCTGTCCTGCGAGACGGATCGGATGACGCTGAACATCGGCTTCGGCGGGGCGTGGATGTCGAAGACGCGACTGTTTTCAGATGCGGTCGGGCTGAACGCCGTGCGGATCGAGCAGCGTTATGTCAGCACGAGCAAGCGTCGCCGGCGCTCACAGCGGCGGCGCGGGACGAAGGCCGGCTGCCAGGGCGGCAGCGGCACGGGCACCAGGCGGCCGGGTACCAAGCAGCCTGTGACGCTCGGCACGGTACCGCAGGTGCGAAACCGGCTCATCTTCCACGGCCTGCCTGCGGAGGTTGAACGGTGCCGGGCGTTGGCGATAGACGCGATCCCCGCGGCGAGTCGTCCCGGCGTGAAGTACACGACCAATGGCACCGAGAGCTACGTCGCCGGCAGCATGGAGCTCACGACCGAGGCGGCGCCGGCGCTCACGGCCTTCAACAGGCTCGTTGCCCAAGTGCCCTCCGTGACGGTCGTGCTGGAATACGACGATCTGAACACCGGCGGGCGGCGGCAGCTGCGGGCCGTCGACGGCCGGATCGTCGAGCACCGGGCCGTCTGACACCACAAACGAGATCACCATGGACGAACCGATGTCGATTTTCCCTACGGGAGCGGCACACGCCGTTGAACCTTGCCGAATGTCTGCCAGAGCACTCTGAAAGTCTATGGGCCCTCGCACCTTGCCGAACTGCTTTCGCAAGAAGACCGTGAGACATTTCGCGAGATCCCGCGCATCAGGAACACCTATATCGAGACTCTTCGTGATCCCGAGGAGGAGGAGCAGTGATGAATAGAGGGAGTTCGGGGACAACCCGAAGAGTGACAGCAGCACGAATTCACCGGAGACCCAAGTACCGGCTCTTCCATCAGATCGTGACCCTTCTTCACGAGCTGCTTCCAGCCCGGCTGCCAATTGACGTGTGTCTCGGTGCAGGCGATGCCCGTCGATACGGCGATTGCACCCTCGAGCCGTCACGGTTTCGCATTCGCGTATCAAGCCGGCTGCCGGAAGAGTTCGCTATCCAGGTTTTGATTCACGAATGGGCACACGCGTTGTCGTGGCCCCGAGGCCAGAGCCGCTGTTCATATCGGTGGCAGCCGATCGCGATCCGCGGCCCGATTGATCACGATGCTGCCTGGGGACGGGCATACGCCAAGGTGTACTGCAAAGTGCTTTTTGAAATCCTTCCACAGCTTCAGAAAGCCAAGTGTGCCGTACAACGCGGTAAACGGAAGGGTCGCTGCAAATGAACAAGAGAAGAAAACCCGCTGACACCGTAGCAACCCTTTTTCCCCGCAACGCATTCCCGATGAGGACGCCCAGGGATCTCAACGCCGCGGCGGCCCGTCGCAGGAGAGGCGGGAGATGAGCCCAGAGACGGCCCCGAGCAGCACTACGCGCTTCACAAACCGGCGGGCCCAAATAGCCAACCCGCAATCACCATCACTTTTCCCTTGATCACATTCCATCACAGAGACTTGGCCATGAAAAAACATGAATCTGAAAAGACGACGGCGATAGCTACGCGGCCAGCCAAGCTCGTACCGCTGGAAACCAAGCCGCCAACCTTCCTCACGCCCGCCGAGCTCGCAGCGATATGGCGAGTGTCGCATGACAAGGTTCTGGAGTTTATCCGTACCGGCGAGCTTGCGGCGTTCAACGTGGCTTCATCGCGCTCACGTCGCCCACGGTTCCGTATCGCCTTGGCCGCGGTGACGGAGTTCGAGGCCCGGCGCTCAGCCTGTGACTCCGCCCGCCGGCTCCCACCTGCCCTCACCCGCCGCACCGTCGGCAAGCGGTTACCGCAACCGCACAGGTACTTCTGAAACTGCACATTGCCCAAGAAATCACGATGCTTCCCGATCTAGTTTTCGACCGAGGTCTCCGATGATTCGACAAGCTGACCTTTCCTCCGACAACAGGCTAGCGGACGCCGACCCGTCGCTTCCCGGCACTGCCGGAAACAGCGAAGACGGTTCTCGCCTGCCGCCAAAGACAACAAGCCTCACGCCAATCCGATCGGACCACGCCTACTCACTCGGGGACTTCAGCCGTCGCACCGGCCTTGGGAGAAACGGCCTACGAGCTGCCCGAAAAAAAGGCCTGCCAATTCGCAAGTGCGGCCGCAACCGCTACGTGCTCGGCACTGACTGGCACGAGTTCCTGCGAAACCAACCCGTGAGCGACGACTGACCGTCGCCTCTTTCCCCGCCTCCTTTGATTCACACAGGAGTCCACATCATGGACCACCGCATCAAAGTTCACGTCCGCAAGTATTCCGATCGCCCGAATTTCCTCCTGCAGTGGAAAGACCCCGTAACCGGCAGGCTTCGCACGCTCACCACCAACATCCCGCAATCAGGCGGCCGCAAGGCACGCGACGAAGCGGCTGGCCTCGCCCGCGAGTACGAGAAGAAATTGAACGAGGATCTCATTCCGAGCAACATCACCTGGGAGCGTTTCCGTACTCGCTACGAAGATGAGCATGCGTCAGGCCTTTCGGACGGCTCCGTCGCCAAGATTGGCACCGTGATGAATCACGTCGAGGAAATTCTCAACCCAACGAAGCTGCAATCGATGACCGCCGAGGCGATCTCCCGTTTCGCAGCAGGGATGCGCAAGAAGGGACTCAGCGAGAGCACGATCGACGGCTATCTCGGTACGCTGGAGGCGGCACTGAACTGGGGCGTCGACCAGGGGCTTCTCCCGAAGTGCCCCAAGTTCCCCACCGTCCAGCGCAAGAAGAAGACGAAAAACGTCCCCATGAAGGGCCGCCCCATCACGGGCGAGGAGTTCGAGCGAATGCTGGCATCGACCGAGGCCGTGGTTGGTCCGGACGCGGCGGCGGAGTGGCGGCGGTTTCTCACGGCCCTGTGGTTGGGTGGGCTTCGGCGGGGCGAAGCCCTTCAGCTCCACTGGGATCGCCAGGACCGTCTGCATCCTGTTTTCGGTGCACATGGGCGACCTGTACTCCGGGTCCCAGGCGAGCTTGAGAAGGGGCACACAGATCGCCTATTACCACTGGCGCCGGAGTTCGCGATGATGCTCATGGAGACGCCGGGAGCGGACCGCAAGGGCCCGGTACTCAAATTGCCTGGGATCAGCGGCCGCACCGAGAAACGGCGGCAGGAGTCCGTGGGCAAAAAGATCTCGGAAATCGGGGAGAAGGCCGGGGTCAAAGTGCAGGTGCACCCCGAGACCGGCAAGGTGAAATACGCATCGGCCCACGATTTGCGCCGGGCGTTTGGCGAGCGGTGGGCGGCGTTGATCATGCCCGCCCATCTCCAGCAGCTCATGCGGCACGAGTCGATTGAGACGACTCTCCGGTATTATGTGGGCGCCAATGCTGAGCGAACGGCCGATGTATGCTGGGACGCGTACGAGCGTCATGTTGCGAGCCGGGTGCCCCGGCAGAGCACGGCTTCACCGGTAGCCGCCCCGCACGAGGATGAAATTCAACAAAACCATCAACACGGAACCTCAAAAACCCCTTCGCGCCCGTAGCTCAGGTGGATAGAGCATGGGATTTCTAATCCCAGGGTC
>JAFMIU010000107.1 GCA_017853835.1 Pirellulales bacterium
CGTGAAGAACAGACGAGTGGCGGGGCCGGTGACATCCCAGTTGACGTCCGATGCCGTGCCGGTGGAGTTGGTCAACGTCAAGCCGGAAGCTCCAGCGGTGGTCACCGTGTTGCCCAGCCCGGTAAACCGGCCGGCGTAGGACATCGCCCCGCCGTTGAGGTTGAGCGTGCCGCCGCTCGAGCCAATGGTGATGCCGCGATTGGTGCCCATGGTGACCGAAGCAGATGTTCGCAGCGTGCCACCGTTCAGCGTGAGTTGGTCGGCCGTGAACGTACCGGGGGTTGCTCCCAACTGGCCATTCGCACTGATCTGCAGTGTGCCGGCGAGAACGGACGTCTTGCCGGCTATCGTGTTGGTGCCCGCAGGCCCGCCGCCGAGAATCAGGGTTCCCGGGCCATCTTTGACGAAAACAGCGCCGTTGTTCGTGACCACAAGCGTTCCCGACAGGGTTGCCGTTGCGTTGGTACCGAGATTACCGACGGTGATCGTGGCATTTCCCGTCGTTGGCCCCTGCAGAGTGACGCTTGAACCCGTGAGAATCCAACTTGCTGCTGAGGAGGGATTGGCATCGCCAAACACGATCGCCGAAAGCGTGCGGCCACCGTCGAGGGTGACCGTTCGGTTGGCGGTGATGTCATTGGAAAAGGTTGCCGTGAAGCTCGAGCCAGAGGCCATCACGTTTCCCAGCCAGTTGGAGGTGCTACTCCAGTTTCCATCGGCATCGACGTTCCAACTGCCGCTCACCGCCAAGGCCGACCGGCCCGACAGGGCACACACCAAGAGGAGGACCGCCGCACACACGCATCGAACGAAAACCCGCTGGTTCGCTCGGAGTTGCATTGTCCTACCGTGCATTGTCAGCCCCCCTTCGTCGAATCACCCATCAGTCCACGTCCATCGGTGAGGAGTGGCCCTTCGGCACAAGATTCCCCACTCATGAATATTTCCCTCTGTGCCCAAAAACGTGCCACAACCGACTCAAATTATTTGAATTGTGATTTTTCGTGGCGTTTATCGCACTCACGCCATTGGCAGCCATCCCTCATTCGTGGTGTTTCCCGGCGGTGCGGTGCATGAGCGATTCGTAAGGAACGCATGATTGAGTTCGGATGCCGATGGCGGGCTGGCATGCCACGCCGCGCGCGGGAGATAGACTCTGTCGGACTCGAGCACTGCGGGATCGGCTCCCACCCAGAGATGGGGTATTGCTGCGGAATCCGCCTGCTGTCTTCTTCACATGCATTGGGTGGGGTTGATGCACCGCGGTACCAGACGCTCCGCGCGGCGTCGCGGAGAGCGGTCGTTTCGTCATGGTTTCACACTCGTCGAACTGCTCGTGGTGATCGCGATCATCGCCACCCTCATCGGCCTTCTCCTCCCGGCCGTTCAGAGCGCGCGCGAGGCCGCCCGTCGCAGTTCGTGCAGCAACAACCTCAAACAACTCGGCCTTTCCCTGCACACCTACCACACGGCCAAAAACCGGCTTCCCCCGGGATCCGTGGGTCGCGATCCAAAGACGGGCGTGGCCCCCACGCCTGTACGCGAGTCGCCGACCGTGGCTTTTCTGCTTCCGTATCTCGAGGAGCGAAGCCAGGCCGACCTCTACGACTTCAACCAAAACTGGCAGTCGCAGGTTGACGTCATCGGCCAAGCGATCCCTGCCTTTCAGTGCGCCAGCGACACCACGAGAACCATGGACAGCTCCGAAGGACCTGGTGGTGAACGCAAGGGCAACTACGGCCTGAACTGGGGCCACTCCAACTACTGGACCCAGAAATGCAAGGCGCCGTTCTTCGTTGAATATGGTGCGCGATTTGCGGACATCACGGACGGCACCGAGTCACTCCGGGACCGCGGGTCGGTGACGCTGACCTTTGGCCCGGGGCGATACGACTTCTGGCCCGACTCCGCCGCCGAGCGCTATCTCTTCGTCAGCAACAACGACGAAGGGCTCAAGCGGATCGCCTTTCTCCTGGATGACATGACCGATCTGGAGATCGACGGCGGCGGCGCGACCTTCGTCTTTCATGGCCCCATGGTGCCGTTTCTGATCCGTTTCTGATCAAGGACTCGCACCGCGTGACGGCGAGAGGGTTTTCGGTCGACTTTGATCGGCCGTTCCACTCGGAGGGGCAGGTGATCGATGCCTCCAAGGATTCGGTCGATGTCGAGTTTTCGGGAGAGTTTCCCTGGGACGTTCGCAATGGCGTGCTCGTTTTCACGAACGGCCAGAAGCCGGCCGGGGCGTCAGCCTCGGCCGGCGGCGGTGAGTTGCTGTACCCCTACGGGAGTCTTCTGGAGTTTGATCCCACGCGACGCGAAACGGCCTGTCTGACCTGACGATTCACCATTGTGGCGGCATGGGGGTGATTGCCCAGCGGAGCCGAAACCTCTCGCTCCGATCGATCATGGTCTCGCCGCCTCCCGGGGGCCGACGGATCGTCAGCACGACCGCCGATGCAACCCATTTCGTGAACTGCACAGGCACGATCGAGATCGTGAACTGCCTGTTCGAACAGCAGAAGGACGACGCGACAAACATCCACGGCCTCTCTGCGAAGATCACCAGAATCCTCGCTCCCGATCAGTTTGAGATCACGATGGTTCATCCGCAGCAGGCGGGGATCGACTTCATCAAGCCCGGAACCCGGCTCGGGCATCGCCGAGGAGTTTCGAAAGACCAGCCGCTACAAAAGAAACATCCGGATCGAGAACAATCGCTTCCGGGTCTTCAGCCCGCTTCCGCTGCTCTCCATCTTCTCCGTCGACGGCTTGACCTTCGTTGGCAATCATCTCGAACGCACGACGGACTATCCCGCACCCGCGGGTCGCCTCGCACAACTCTTCGAGATCACCGATTCCGATCGGGTGACGGTGGAGGAGCCCCACATGGACCATCCCGGAGAGGCACCTGATCCTCGAAACGAGTGAGTCCACGCCACGGTCCGCAGCTGGAGGTGCGAGAGGCCGTTGTTCAGCGTCTGCCTGCGTCAGCTAGGGCTTTGCCAACGGAATCGTGACCGGCCACCCGGGATACTCCTCGAGCGTCCCGTGGTCGGAGGTGGCAAATCGTGGAACGCAGTGAAACTCGATCGTCTTTGCCGGAAAGTCCCAGACGGCCGTGCCAAAACCATCGCCTCGCGTGCGCTCGTCGGAGACATCTTCGGGATTGGCATAGGCGACCATCGTGAGTCGATTGCCAAGGCCGTCTTGATAGTCGCCGGTCCACGGCAGCGGCGAGCCTTCGATCGGACGGGCGCCCGGCTGTTCATCGGCCGGGTGCCACCAGCGGCCGTAGATGGTGTTCACGATCGCGGGGGCCGTGAACGCCCATGGGCCATCCCGATACTCATCGATGCCGTGCTGGACGACGACGGCGAGGTGTTGGTCGCCGCAGAGGTGGATCGCCGACGCCTGCCTGATGAGCCGAAGCGCGGCGTTCCTGCCCGACTGCGGCCAGCCATTGCAGTCGAGATCCGCGAGCAGTCGATCGTCGATGCCCCCGTGCATATGAACCGCTCCACAAAACGCGGTCTGCGAGAGCACAACCTTGGCCCGCACGCCCACGGTGTCTCGAGACCAGCGATCCAGCCAGGCGAGTTGTCGGCTGCCGAGCAGCTCGAGGCCCGGAAGGTCGATCGCTTCCCGGTCGTATGCAGGATCGGTGATGTGATCCGGGCGAGGGCCGAGTTGCGGGATCGTGCCCTTGGGTCCCGTCTTGAACTTGCGATCCTCGAGGATCGCAAAGTCGAGGCCTCCCAGCACGAGTCGCGTGAAGTAGACCGAGATACCCTGCTCGACCGGCGCAGGATCCACCGGGTCGGGCAGGTGCCAGGTTTGCTGCCGCTGAACCATGTTCACATAGGCCGCGGGGTAGTAGTAGCCTCCATCGGCTCCTTCCTTGTCGAGAGCTCGCTTCCCATTCGCGCCCCAGAGATTCGGGTGTCCGACATCGTGGTCGTCGGGAATCGTGATGGTGGGCCGATCGCGGAGCACGTCGCGAAACTGAAGCCCGAACTCGATCCACCCGACCGTATGCTGCGTGTGGCGATAGGTCTGGTCGCCGGCGAAGAACAGAAGATCGGGATCCATCGCCTTGAGGTTCGCGACCATTTCGTCGCGAGGCCCCGTCGTGTTCGACGAGTTGCACGACAAGACGGCGACACTCACCCGCTCTTTCGCGTGCGGATCACGACGGATGACGCCCGTGAACTCGGCCTTCTCGCCATGACGAACACGGTAGGCCACATCGTGCGATGCATCCCACGCCTCGATCCGGAAGTGTGCGTCCCAGCCTGGGTAGAGCACCGGCGCCCGGCCAATCTCCGTCCAGCCCGCACCGCGATCCACCTCGAGTCGCGCCTCCATGGGCTCGCCCGCCAGAAGCGGAAAGAGCTGCGCCGTGAGTTTGAGCACTCCCGTGGTTGCTCCCGGGTCAAGGCTCACGGTATAGACCGCGAAGGCAATGACGTCGCTTCTCGGAACATTCAGCCGAAATGGCCGTCCGCCCGGCGGTCGCTTGCCATTCGGAGATTGAGCCGTGCCGAAGGCGGCCTGATCACCGCGCCACCACGCGCCCGTCGCCCAGTGATCGAGCTGACGGAAGTCGTCTCCAAATGGTGTCGCGTTCGGAGTTTCGGGCACCACGCCGGCCGCGGTGCCCTCGGCCCCGACACCCGTGGCGGTCATGATCCCGAACCAAACGGCCGGAACGGCCAGCATCACACACGCCGACTTCAAGCCACACATACGAACAGCCTCCCTCGAAAATCCCTGGCACACCATGCGCGACGGGGGAAACTAAGGTATACCGATGAAGCCGTCCGTTTGGGTTCCCGGGTGTCACAATGACCCCTGGGAAGGGGGGCGCAAGGCCTCTCCGCTGGACAGGTCGCACGGGGGTTCTCGACGAAAACTTCTCCTCGAGGCTGATGCATGAACACGTTGAGTCACTTTCATCGGATGCCTGGTGGGCGTTTGGGGCCTCGGCTGGCCACGGCCGTGGGCGTCGTGATCACCTCCTTGCTGCTGGGCTTCGGCAGGCAGTCGTTGGCTGCCAGCGGCACCTGGGCTGCCACCTCCAGCGGCACCTGGAGCACGGCGTCAAACTGGGTGGGAAACACGGTCGCCAATGGAAGCGGCGAGACGGCCACCTTCGCCGGCGACATCACGTCCGACCTCACCGTCGACATCGGCACCGCGAACCGTGCGCTGGGAACGCTGGTCTTTGGTGATGCCGACCCGTCGACCGCGGCCAGTTGGATCCTCAGCGGCACCAACACGATGACCCTGAACAATCTGACCAACAACGCCACGATCACGGTGGGCAATCTCGGCACCAATGCCACGGCAACCATCGCCTCGCGCATCATCTCGAGCACCATCAACGCCCCGACCATCGTCAAGAACGGCGTCGGAACGCTCGTTTTGTCGCACACCGCGGCAACCAACTCGATGCCGAGCAAGTTCTCGATCATCGACGGCACGCTCCAGATCAGCACCGCGGGGCAACTCGGACAACCGCCCGGTTCTTTCACCGCCGATCAACTGACGATTTCAAACGGGGCGACGCTCAAGACGACCAGCGGCCTGGCGCTCGATCGCAACCGCGGCGTCACCATCGGCACCGGGGGCGGGAAGCTCAACCTCAACGGGGGCGCCATGAGCTATCTCGGCCGCTTCAGCGGTGCAGGCCAAACCGTCACGACGAGCGGCAATGCGGGACTGACCCTCACGAACAACACCGGCATCCCGACGGACGTCGACTGGGACATCACCGGCGTCAACACCCGTCTCTTTTTCAACAGCACGGATGCGCTCGGCACCGGCAACGTGCGCGTTCGCAACCTCGTGCGACTGACGAGCACCGGATCAGCCACTGGGACGGTTGGCAATGCGATCACCGTCGACAGCGGAGGCGGTATTTCAGCGCGAGCCGGTGCGGTGACATTCAGCAACGTCATCTTCCCGTCGTCTGGTTCAATCGTTCTCAACAGGGACGACCAGGTCACGGCAAGCCTCACCATATCTTCCGGTGGAACGCTCACGGGCGACCTTGCCGTCGATACGTCGCCATCCGGCGTGAGTGCCGTGGCCGATGTGACGCTCTCGGGCGCGTTCGTTGGGGCAGGGGGGCTTGTGAAGACCGGCACCGGCGCGTCGGGAAGGCTGATCCTCGCCGGGGCCAACACCTACACCGGCACGACGAGCGTGCAGACCGGCTCGCTCTACGTGAATGGCGATCAGTCGGCTGCCACCGGCCCGGTGATGGTCGCCGCCGGAACGACCCTGGGCGGTTCGGGCACGATCGGCGGGGCCGTCTCGCTGGCGGCCGCGGCGACGCTCCAGCCGGGATGGGGCGTTGGAAGTCTTACGCTCTCCTCATCGCTCTCCATGCCGGCCGGCGGAAGGTATGCCTGGCAGATGCTTTCGGCCACCGGCACGGCGGGCGCCAGTGATGCGTGGGATCTCCTGGCGGTGAATGGCGCAGTGTCGATCGACGCGACCTCCGCCGACCCATTTGCCATCGATCTCTGGACGCTGTCGGGCGTGTCACCGATCGTGAGCGGATCGGCTGCCAACTTTGACCCGAACACCGACGCCGCCTGGACGATCGTGCGGGCTTCGGGAGGGATCACGGGCTTCTCGGCCGACAAGTTCGTGATCACCACCACTGCCACCAACGGGACGGGCGGATTTGCCAACGGCCTGGCCGGGGGCACGTTTTCGATCGCCCAGAGCGGCAACGACCTCAATCTCGTTTTCACGGCTGCCGGCGGCCCACCCGCCGTGATCACGATCACCGTGGCCAGTGGCACCCAGACGCAGACGGGAGCTGGGTTCCCGGTGCTTTCGGGCTCGATTCCCGTGCTCAAGACCGGAAACGGCACGCTGGTGGTCGATCAGGCCAACACCCTTTCGGGCAGCACCACCGTGCAGGGAGGCGCGCTCCAGGTGGCCAATCTCCAGGCCCTGCAGTTCAGCCGGGTGATTCCTGTCGCGGGCGGCACGATGACGCTCGCGCCGTATCAGACGACCGTCATCGGCGGGCTCGATCCCAACGCGGGCGGCCTCGTGGATGTGGGCAACGGCCTCGTGACCGTGGCAAGCGGTCTCTCGTCGACCGATCTCGTCACGGCGATCGTGAGCGGCCTGGGCGACGGTTCGTGGAACGGCACCACCGGCATCACCTCGAGTGTGGCCGCAGCCGACGCCGCTCTCGGCACCTCCCGAGCCGTGGGCTGGCTCGACAACGGGGACGGCACGCTCACCTTCGCCTACGCCGCCCCGGGCGACACCAATCTCGACTGGACGATCGATCTGCTCGACATCGGCACCTACCTCGCCGCCGGCAAATATGACACCGGCGAACCGTCGACGTGGGCCGAGGGCGACTACACGTATGACGGTCTCGTCGACATCACGGACGTCGCCCTCTACCTCGGCACAGGGCTCTTCGACGTCGGCCCTTACAACCCACCCGCCGGCACCGCCGGAGGCCTGGCCGCCGTGCCGGAACCGTCGACGCTCGCCCTGATGGTCGCCCCGGTCGCGTGGCTCGTCTGCCTCCGAGTGGCGAGGCAAAGGACATCGCGCGGCCGTGTTGCGTAACCCAGCGGAAGGAGTCACCGCCCGAGGCCTGCCGTCGTGCCACGGGTTGGCCGACATGGACGACTCCAACGCTTCGGTAGGCGAATCCTCATGCGGATGACGAGTGGCTGCCGCAGCCGATCACGAAGTGCCGCGCCGCCGTGGGCGCTGGTGGTGGCGGTCCTGCTGCCTGCGGTGTGCCATCGCCATGACGCTGCCGCGGATGCGTTTGCCATCGGTGCTGCCGACGTGTTCGATCTGCAGGGCTTTCTCGACGATGCCCTCGCCAGCGGCAGCCAGGAGGTTCGCGTTCCACCGGGGCGATACCGCGTGCATCCGCACAACGCGCAGCACCTGGTGCTGCGCGGGCTGGAGCATGTCGTGATCGACTGCACCGGCGTCGAAATGATTTGCTCGGAGACCACACGGGCCATCACCATCGCCAAATGCAAGGATCTGACGCTCCGAGGCCTCGTGATCGACTACGATCCGCTTCCGTTCACCCAGGGCCGCATCACTCGCATTTCTCCAGACAGCCTCACCCACGAGATCGCGATCCTCGACGGCTATCCCCGTGCCGCGACTGCACGGCTTTTGAAATATGAGGTGTTTGACCCCGAAACCCGTCGGCTGCGCTGCCTCTCACCGGTGATGACACGGCTGGAGGTGGTCGATGACGACCGTTTTCGCGTCACGAAGTCTTCGCATCGCAGCGATCACCACGAGACGATCGGAGACCTCGTCGCGATCGCGGCGGAGCATGCCCCGGGCGGCGTGCTGCCCCACGCCGTCGTATGCGCCGAATCGGAAAACGTCGTTCTTGAAGACATCGATCTCTATTCCTCGAACTGCTTTGGTTTTTTCGAGACGAACTGCGCGGCCACGACGTATCGCCGATGCCGGTACGACCGCCGAACGCCGGAGACCGAGTTCGAGCCTCGCGACCCTCGGCTCCGATCGGGGAATGCCGACGCGTTCCACAGCACATCGGCGACCATTGGCCCGCGGTATCTCGCCTGCGTGGGCCGATCGATGGGTGACGACGGCATCAACATCTGCGGCGATTACCATCTCGTCATGAAATCTTCGGGAGCGACCCTGAGGGTGCTCGCGAAGAGGGCGATGAATCTCGCGGTGGGTGATGTGGTCGAGCTGGTCACCTCTGACGGCGATCGTCTGCCGGATGCGCGGGTGGAGAAGCTCCGCGCAGATGTGCCTATCACATCCGAGGAACGGCATTGGCTTCGCCAGCAACGGATGGACCACGACTTACGAACAAACTCCGGCAAAGCCCTCGTCAGCGGCTTCGAGGTGACCCTGGACCGCACCGCCACCCTGCCCAGGGGTTCACTCGTGGCTTCCACTCGCCACATGGGACGGGGCTTCGAGATACGACAGTGCACCTTCGGCTTCACGCGATCGAGGGGCATCATCATCAAGGCGAGTCACGGCATCATCAGCGACTGCGTGCTGGAGGGATGCTGGCAGGCCGGCATTCTCGTATCCCCTGATCGTTGGTGGCTCGAAGCGGGTTCAGCCAGCGAGGTATCGATCACGAACAACGTCATCCGCCACGTGAGGGCTCCGGGAATCGTGGTCACGTCCATGGCGAGGGACGGCCGGGTCGCTCCCGCGGGGTGCCACACCGGCATTCAGATCGAGGGCAACTGCTTCGAAGACGTGCCATTTCCCTGCATCCTCTGCACGTCCACCAAGCGGCTCACCGTGGCGAGCAACCGATTCCCCATCGGCCCGCAGCCGCAGGCTGCCTGGGGAGCGACTCTCGTTCCCCCTGGGGATCTCGGAAAGCCCGTGGTCACCATCGCCTGCACGCCGAACGAGTGAGGGCGGCTTCAGACCTGCCGCCCTTGGATCGTCCCTCAGCGCATCCTGCATCGCGTGGGAATCACCGCCGGCCTGAAGGTGTCAGAGCTGCCTGTGACGACGCAGGATCAAGCAGGCACCGCCTGCTGCCCCTATGACGGCCATGGCGAAGGTGGCGGGTTCGGGCACGGGCGCGACAAACGTGCCGATGGGAGTAATGGCAATGTTGTCCCATTGGCCAACGTTTGGCTGAACGGGCCAGCCAGTGGTCCCACCAACGGGGGCGTCGTAAAACGCTCGTACTGTGACCTGTCCACCGGCCGGCGCAACAAACGACTCATAGGCGAACACGCCATTGACCACGTTGGGAAGGGTGTTCCAGGCGATGCTCAGCTGTGCTTCGCCAGGAATGTCGCCCAAATCGAGGTTGACGAGGGCGTGGTGGGTCGCATCGCCGAAGTTCCACAGATAGCCGCTCAAGACGTACGTTTGGCCTGCGGTGACGGTCACGTTTTGTTCATAACCCCCATTCGGGGCACCGGCATCAATGTTCGCTATGGCCGCCCATGATCCATCAGCGGCATAACCATTGATGGGCGTCGCGCAAAAAGCATCCCCCAGACGGGTCCAACCGGTCGGAAACGCCGTCGCCGAATTCGGCGACTCAAAACTGCCGTTCGGAACGAGCGTGACGGTTTCCGTGCCGGGGTTGACCGTTTGGAGCGAAACAATCGTCGCTGATAATGCCGAGTTGGCGAGAATCGCCAGAACCATCAACGACGCATGCCCAAGGCTTGTCCACCACCGTGTGATTGCCATCAGGTTGACCCTCCTCCGAACCATAAACAGCTTGACGATTCGAGACGGCCTTGGCGTTCGGTGCCGATCGTTGGCCTCTCCAACTGATCGATGGCATATCCGTAGGAAGTGCCACCGGCAATCGCGTTCGCCCACAAAGTGACGAATCGGGCACGGGCAGGAACGAATCGGGCTCATCGAGGGACGATTCCGCCAAAGTGTGGGACGAATCGGCGGCGAGCGTTGGTCGACGGTCGCTGATTCAGGCCATGCCGAGCGTGTT
>JAFMIU010000108.1 GCA_017853835.1 Pirellulales bacterium
TCCTCGAGCGTTCGCCGACCCCCTCGCCTACCCGCTCAGGATTATCAACTCGTCGTTACACGTAGCGGAGATGCGCTCTAGTCGACCTGCTCGCCATCGAGCGAGTAGATCGCCAGATGGCGACCGTCGGGGCCCCGAAGTTCGTGGATGCGGAACGTGCCCGTCACCGCGACTGGACGAATCGAGAAATCGGCGGTACGTCCGGCCGTCATCCGCACCACCACGCAGTCGTGGAGTGCCGCCCCGGGGCCGAAGCAGCATTCCTGATTGTCACGGACGAGCACAAACTGCGTCAGCCCCGACTGCTGGAAGCTCGGAAGGATGTATCCACGGAGCCGCACGCGTTGCCGGTCGAGGGCGGTGACCCGCGGCGTGAGCCGATCGCGGTCAAACGGCTCGTTCTTCTGAAGGTCGAGTGCAAGATCGTCGAAGGTGATGTCGGCGGGCCGACCCGTGGCGGTGGGACGGGCGGCGACCGGCGGCGATGCGACATCCTGCTGCCGCGCGTCGGGCGGCGATCCGCAGCCGGCGAGGGCGACGAGGGCGACCGCCGACAGCACGTGCCGGCGACGACGAGCGGCGGTGTCAGCGAATGAAGGCGTCATCGATGTGGTAGAGCACGCCGCCGGCGAGTTCGGAGCTGCCCACCGCTTCGACCCGAAAGCGACCGGCCACCTTCGTGAGCCGGGGTGTGAACTCGATGCCGGCAGGATGAGATGGATCGTCGAGCTGCACGAGGACGCGGTCGGTGATCTTGGGGTTGCCGCCAAAGCAGCAGTCGCCCTGATCCCGCACGAGCAGGAACTGCGTGATGCCGGCCTGCTGCTTCCCGGGATACATGTAGCCCTTGAGCAGCACCCGGCGGCCATCAAAACCCCGCGCTGCTTCCGGCACGTGGGCGGCCGACTCTCCCTCGGCCGGCTGGAGGGACGCGTAGGAGAGCCTCTCGAATCCCTCCGGCAGTTCCATCGTGTATTCGCGGGCGTGGACGGTGACGCTGGTGACCAGCACGAGCGTTGACACGATGAGCGAGGCGGAGGCCAACGGCCTGCCCGTGAGCGCCTCAGGCCGTCGCGCGATCTCCCGGAGCGCCACGGTGGCGAGCACGCCGCCGATCGCGGGCACCGCCAACAGCGACCAGCCAAACAAGGCGACCGGGCTGATGAGCGCCACCGCGGCCGCGGCGATCGCCGCGCCGGACAGCGACCGGTAGTCGTCGGCGTCGCCGGGCGACGGGCGGTCACCACGCGGGGATCGGAGCGGAGAATCGAACAGCCCGTTGCCCATGTCGGTCAACGCTCGACGGATCGCGTCGGTCGCATGGCGGCGCGGGCCACCATTCCGATGGCGATGACCACGGCCGCCCAGACCAACCATTTCCAGCGACGACTCTCGGTGGCTGCATCGCCGGCCGGCTTCGACACGTCGCGTCCCGGCACGTCGTCGGTGGCTTCCTCGTCGCCGAGCACGGGCGGGAGGACGAGCGAGTTGCCCGCATCGCCGGCCGGCACGAACGTGTTCGGGGCCAGGCGGCCCGAGTTGTCATCCTCGTCGTCGGTGGTGGCAGACGCACCGCTGAGCACACCAGCGACCCCGGCAAGGGTCGCAGCGCGACGCACGGCCTCAGGGTCGATCTGCTCGAGTTCCACCACCGCTTCCTTGGCCTCGGGCAGGGGGCATGCCCGGAGGTAGTTCACGATCGGCTCGCGGACGAAGATGTTGTCGGCGGTCGCTTCCTTGAAGAGCGTGACGAGCCGATCGATCACCGACCAGTCCTGCCATCGTGCGAGATCCGCGATCACCAGATCGGCGAGCTTCGGCTCCTGGAGCAGCAGCCGGAGCGACTTCAGCACGCGATCCCTCGGCACGAGATCCGATTCCTCGCCGAGGAACCGCAGGGCCATCACCGCGGCATAGGTTTCGGTGAAGGGCACGTCCCGTCCCGCACGATCGAGAAACAGTCGGTCGACCAGATCAAGCGCCTTCGGGCCCGTGAGGGCGACGTAGCACGCGATGAGGGCGTCGAGCCCCGAGCGAGCCTCGGCCAGGTCGGGGGAGAGGTTGTCGCCCTCGAGAAGCACTTCGATTCGCTTGGCGTCGCCGGGAGATCCGCAGACCCCGAGCATCGTCGCGTAGAGCCGCCGACGGGTGGCCTGAACCCGCGGATCTTCGATCCACGCGAGAAGCTCGGCGGGCTTCATTCGATCCTTGAGCCCCCTGACGTCCGAGTAGGGAGCCACGGCAAACTCGTCGTAGGCGTCGCGGGCAAGGGTTTCGTCGTCGTCCTCGAGGTAGTCCTGGAAAAACGCCAGTCGCTCGGGCCCCTGCTCGGGAAGACCCTGAAGCTGCCGGAGGTAGGCGATGGCACGGTCGCTGACCCGCACCGGACTCGACCAGACGAGGTTCGGAGGCTCGATGCCCATCAGCAAGAAGAGCGTGCCGACGGGCTTCTCCTCGAGCATGATCGTTTCGATCAGGGCTGCGTCAGCACCGGCGTGGCCGGCGTCGGCAACCAGATCGGCCCCCTTGAGCACCTCCACGACCGCGAGCTTTCCCTTCGGGAGCGGGCCGTCGGCGCCGGGGCCGAGCGATGCGGGAGGGGGCGGTTCGACCAGCCGGGCGATCACCACGGCCGGGCTCTGGGCGATTTCCTGGGCGAAGGTGAGCGACACCGCCGAGCAGAAGGGGCACGCTCGGGCCATGGAAGGCATCACGACGACGAGGGCGATGGACGCCGCCATCAGGCACAAACGCACGACGGTATTCATGGGCGTAGTGTAGCGGTCAGCCCAGCCACTTCGCGACGTCGGTTCGGTAGGCCGCCAGGGCCGGCATCAGGCCCGCCAGCACCGCCAGCACGATCAGGAACGGCACGAGCAGGAGCTCCGTCGGGGATGACGAGACGAGCGTCGCGGAGACACCGGCGTTGGTCGTGATCAGGGGGCCGATGGCCGCCACGAGCAGGTGCCCCAGCGCCCAGCCGGCCAGGCCACCACCGAGGGCGAGAATCACGGCCTCGATCAGCACCGTGGCCAGCACGTGCCGTCGGCTCGCACCCAGGGCGCGCATCACCGCCACGTCGCGGCTGCGTTCGAGCGACGAGCCCACCATGCTCACGAGAATGCCGATCGCCGACACGATCACCACGAGCACCGTCACGAGCAGCAGGAGGAGTTCGAGCGGCCGCACGAAGAGTCCCAGGAGCACGCTGATCTCCCGAATGGGCTCGGCAGCCTGACCGTCGCGGCCCTCGTTGATGGCCGTCTTGAGCCCCATCGCGGTGAGTTCCGCCGGCAGCCCCGGCATCGACGCCGTCTCGACGAGGATCGCCGTCACTTCGCGCTGTTCGCGTGGCAGGGGCGTGGCCACGCCTTCGGCAGGCGGAGCCGGTGCCACCACGGGGGCGCCGTCGATGGGTTTGGCGTGTCCTTCCTGGAGGTAGAAGCCTTCCATGTTGACGTACACCCCACGGTCCACGGGCGTGTCGGTGCGGGCGAGGATGCCGGTGACCGTGAAGGGATCGTGCACGAGGCCGTCGTCGGCCCCGTGGGTCGGCGAAAACGGATCGCCCACGCGAAGCCCGAGCCGCGAGGCGACCTCGCTGCCGAGCACGCCGCCAAAGTATTCGTCGTCGCGGAAGTTCCGGCCGTCGGCAAACTGGAAGGGCCGCGGCGCCGTGACCCCGGCCGATTGTCCGAGGAGGGAGGCCCACCACCGCGCGAGGCCCGACGCTCCTCCGCCGCCAAAGGAGAGCCGGTCGAAATAGGCCGCATTCGTGCCGACAACGCGGTAGCTGCGGAAGTAGTCGCCCATGCAGATCGGCACGGCTGTCTGCACACTGCCGGCGAATCGTCCTGCGACGCCGTCGGGCCGGGCATCGGCCGGAAGGAACTCCTCGTAGAACGACCACGCCACGTTTTCAATCGGCTTGCTGACGAGGTAAACGCTGTTGAGCACCAGCTGAAGCGGGCTCCCCTTGGCCCCCACGATCATGTTGTAGCCGAGCCCCGATCCCGACTTGAAGGCTTCGGTGACGACGTTGCCGATCACCAGCGTCGCGACGACGAGGGCCACGCCGAGGGCCAGCGACAGGGCCGTCAGGCCGCTCGTGAGGAGCCGCTGCCGGATGTTGCGCCAGGCGATGCCGAAGAGTGACATGATGGGTGTGGTTCAGGCGGGGTGCGTGGCGGCGCGGTTGAAGTCTTCCAGCCGGAGCTGCTTTGGAAAACGGGCTGCCACGTCTGGTGAGTGGGTCACGACGAGCAGGGCGACGTCGTTTTCCGCGCAGGTGGTCGTGAGCAGATCGATCACCTGATCCTGGTGCGCTGTGTCGATGCTCGCGGTCGGTTCGTCGGCGAGGATCACTCGCGGACGGTTCGCAAGCGCCCTCGCCACGGCCACCCGCTGCTGCTGGCCGATGGAGAGCTCGGCGGGCTTGTGGTGGAGCCGGTGGCCGAGGCCGACCGATGCCAGAAGGTCGGCGGCCCGCCAGCGGTCGGGCTTGCCGCTGCCAAACGACATCGCCACGAGCACGTTCTCGATCGCCGTGAATCCGGGCAGCAGGTTGAACTGCTGGAAGACGAGGCCGAGGGTGTCGGCCCGCAGGCGGTCGGTGGAAGCCTCGCCGAGCCGTGTGATATCGCGGCCGGCGATCCGGACCCTCCCCGCGTCGGGCCGCATGATCCCGGAGATCACGTGGAGAAGCGTCGACTTGCCCGATCCGCTCTGCCCGGTGAGGGCAACCTGCTCGGTTTCATGGAGCGTGAAGGCATCGATGTCGAGCACCGCCACCGTCTCGCCCCCCGGCATGGCGAAGGCCTTTTGGACATGCTCGAGTTCGATGACAGGAGTGGGCATGCCAGGGATTCTAGCGGGTGTTTCCGCAGCCACGCGGTGGTCGATTGAGCGGCTGCCGTTCCGGCGTGTATCATCCCGGCCCCACCCAAGGGCGCGGCGTCCGCAACGGAGCGGAGCGGCCGGCCCCCAACGACTCGTCCCAGGAGATTCGCCGTGCCCATTCGCGTCGGCATCAACGGCTTCGGCCGCATCGGTCGCCTCACCTACCGCGCCATCTACGAGAAGTACGGCCTCAACGGCGACGTTCAGGTCGTGGCCCTCAACGACCTCACCGACGCGAAGACCAACGCCCATCTCCTCGAATTCGACTCCAACTACGGCCCGTTCAAGGGCTCGGTGGGCTACGACGGCAACGACCTCATCGTCGACGGCAAGAAGATCCACGTCTTCGCCGAGAAAGACCCTGGGTCGATCCCGTGGGGCAGCCAGGACGTCCAGATCGTCGTCGAGAGCACCGGCTTCTTCACCGACGCCACCAAGGCTGTCGCCCACAAGCGAGACAGCGTGAAGAAGGTCGTCATCTCAGCCCCCGCCAAGAACGAGGATCTCACGATCGTTCTCGGCGTGAACAACGAGATGTACGATCCGAAGAAGCACCATGTGATCTCCAACGCGTCGTGCACGACGAACGGCCTGGCTCCAGTGGCCAAGGTGCTGCACGAAACGTGGGGCATCGACCGCGGTCTTCTCACCACAGTCCACGCCTACACCAACTCGCAGAAGACGGTCGACACCGCCGCCAAGGATCTCCGCGACGCCCGGGCCGCGGCAATGAACATCGTTCCGAGCAGCACCGGGGCCGCCAAGGCCGTGGGCCTCGTGATTCCGGCCCTCCAGGGCAAGTTCACGGGCATGGCGTTCCGCGTTCCGACGCCGACGGTGAGCGTGGTCGACTTCACCGCGATCCTCGGCAAGGATGCCTCGCCGGCCGAGATCAATGCGGCGATGAAGAAGGCGGCCGAGGGTCCGCTCAAGGGCATCCTTCGCTACACCGACAAGGAGCTCGTGTCGACCGACCTCAAGGGCGATCCGCACAGCTCGATCTTCTCGGCCGTCGACACGATCGGCCTCGGGAACTTCGTGAAGGTGGTGAGCTGGTACGACAACGAGTGGGGCTACTCCAACCGCGTGGCCGACCTGCTGAACTTCCTCGAAGACCGCGGTCTCTGAGCCTCTCCGCAAGTCTGAGTCCGCCGCAGTGGCACCGTTCGGTGCGGCTGCGGCGGACTCGCCGCTTCTGGGCCGGCGAATCGGGGCTGGCCCGTCTCAGCGAGACGGGATCGTGGCGTCGGCCTCGAGCAGGGCGCCTTCCGGACCGGTGATGCTCACCGTGACCCGCACGTTTTCTGCGGTGATCGGGCCGGCCGTCCATGGCAGGCGAAAATGAAGGCCACGGAGACGGGTGGTGGGGCGGAAGTGGGCCGCCGCCTGCTCGGTTGGAATCGACGCCGTGGCCAGCACCAACGCGGGATCGGCTGCGTCCTGCACCACGATCGTCACGGCGCCAGGTGCGGGAACGAGCCGCTCCGCCGCATCGCGTGGCTCGACGGTCACGGCGATGCCGTCACTGAGTCCGTCGCCGTTGTCGTCGAATGGCGACGTGCTTCCCTGCGTCACGACCAGCCGCACCGGCCGACCGTCGGCCATCGGCTCCTCGTAGGCCACCGGCACGGAGGCTGGCGCAGGCTCGATTGAAGACGACGCCGGTGGAGGGAGATCGAGGGGTTCCGGTTCCACGGGCGACGACGAGGGACGGACCGGCAGGGGCGGAATGTTGTCGAGCGACGGGGGCACGATGGGCACGCTCGGAGCGGGGCCGCGGATCGCTTCGGGTATCTCGATCGATGGTGGCACGTGTGCCGGCGCGGGTGTCGGCGTTGCACGGGCGGCGCCTGGTCGTGACCGGAGCACCGAGTCACTCTCCGAGATGCCGAGCTGTCGCTTCAAGCTCACATTTTCGCCCGCAAGGTAGTCGACCCGGGCACACTTCTCTTGGAGTTCATCCTGGAGCTGGTAGATCTGGTCCTCCTGGTAGCGGAGTTCCCGCTCCAGCAGCTGCTGGCTCAGGTCGCTCTTGCACCCCACAAGGGCGAGGCAGGAGGTTGCCACGAGGCCGATCCACCGCCTCGCGTCGCTCCCAACCGATTCCAGGCACCGCATCGACGCCTCCTTGCGTCCAAACCGGGCGACCTGGCGAGCGGCTCCTGCCGACCATGGTCATCACCGCGATTTGCCGCGGGACGCTAGCAGACGGGGGAAGGCCGCCGCAATCGCAGCCGAAACCCAAGATTCCACGTGGATTCCGCAGCTTTCCAGCAGGGCACGGCCGCGTCAGCCAGCCTTGGGGGCCGGCATCCGCTCGATGACCTCGTCGATCAGCCGATATTCACGGGCTTCAGCGGCCGACATGAAGCGGTCGCGATCGGTGTCCTGCTCGATCTTTTCCAGGGGATGCCCGGTGTGCTTCAGCAGGATGCCGTTGAGCTTGTGCTTGATGTTCTTGAACTCTTTGGCGTGGATCATGATCTCCTCCGCCGTGCCTTCCATGCCGGCGAGCGGCTGGTGGATCATGATGCGGGCGTTGGGGAGAGCCCGTCGCTTTCCCGAGGCGCCCGCGGCGAGGAGCACCGCGCCCATCGAAGCCGCCTGGCCGATGCAGTAGGTCGCCACGTCGCACGTCACGAACTGCATCGTGTCGTAAATCGCCAGCCCAGCCGTCACGCTTCCGCCGGGCGAGTTGATGTAGAGGTGGATGTCGGCCTTCGGGTCATCCGACTGGAGGAAGAGCAGCTGGGCGACGATCGCGTTGGCAACTTCGTCGTTCACCTGCGTGCCGAGGAACACGATGCGGTCCTTCAGCAGGCGGCTGTAAATGTCCATCGCCCGCTCTTCGCGGCCGCTCTTCTCGATGACGTAGGGAATCAAAGGCATGGCAGGATTGGTTCTCGGAGGCGTGGCTCGCTGGACTCAGTCTTTTTCCTGATCGTCGGCCGTCACCGGCGGCTTGGTGAGAATCTCGTCGACAAGGCCGTATTCCTTCGCTTCGGTCGCGGAGAGATACCGATCGCGATCTGTA
Source organism: Pirellulales bacterium (assembly GCA_017853835.1). GTDB lineage: Bacteria > Planctomycetota > Planctomycetia > Pirellulales > UBA1268 > QWPN01. The sequence goes on from JAFMIU010000108.1 coordinate 7,934, forward strand.
TCCTTGGCGATCCGCTCGATGGGCTGGCCGGTGTGGCTGGCGAGGATCTCGTTGAGGACCGCACGGGTCTTGATGATCTCGTCGGCCTGAATCTCGATGTCGCTCACCTGGCCGCCAACCTGCCCGTAGGGCTGGTGAATCATCACCTTGGCGTGGGGCAGCACGAAACGCTTGCCCTTGGCACCGCCTGCCAGCAGCACCGCGCCGCCGCTGGCTGCCAGCCCGACACAATAGGTCGCGACCGGGCAGGTGAGAATCTGCATCGTGTCGTAGATCGCCATGGTTGCCGTCACGCTGCCACCGGGCGAGTTGATGTAGAAGTGGATGTCCTTCCGACGGTTCTCGCTCTGCAGATAGAGCAGCTTCATCACCAGTTCGTTGGCGTTGCCGTCGTAGATCTCACCCTGCAGCAGGATGATTCGGTTTTCGAGCAGGAGATCACCGAGCGTCATCGTGCGCTGCCGCTGGTAATCACGGTAGGCGCTCGAGGCTGACGCGGCCGCGGTCACCGAGGAAAGCGGCGACGAAAACTGGTCGTTGCGTGGCATGACGGTCATCGAGGGGTGATCGGAAAAGGGGGCGGCTCCGTTTGCCACCCCCGAACTAGGCCCGCGGAACTCTGCCGGCGTCGGCATGGGTCGCGGTCGGAATTTCCTCCTCGCCCACCACCACGCCACAGACCGCATGGTCAATCGCCTCGGCGTCGGGCTTGGAGAACTCGAAGGGGGTGTCTTTGAAGGCGGCGTGCGAGGTGATCAGATCGATCGTCTTGCGCTCGATGATCTGGTTGCGGAGCACATCCATCAGCCCGCGACGCTCGAGGCTGGCCCGAACACGGCGAGGCGATTCGCCCGACTGCGAGGCGATGGCGCGAATCTCCTCGTCATAGTCGGCGGCGGTGTCGCCGACACCCTCATCCTCGGCGATTTTTTCAAGGATGAAATGCTCCTTGAGCGCGCGGGCCGTGCTGGCCATCACGCTCTGACGAAGCTCGTTGACATAGCGGCGGATCGAATCGTCGTCGAAGCCGCTCTGGCGGAGTTCGAGGATCGCCCGCTCCAGTTCCCGCTGGGCCTGGCGTCGCAGCAAGGCCGGGGGAAGGTCCCACGATGCGGAGGCCGTGAGGGCGTTGGCCACCTGCTGCCGAACCTGGCGGCGGCGGTGCCATTCGAGCTGCCGCTCCAGTTGGCCGCGAACGGCGGTGCGAAGGGCCTCCACCGATTCGAAGCCACCGAGCTCCTCGAGGAGTTCGGGCGTCATCTCGGGAAGTTCGAGCCGCTTCACGTCGAGGACGGTCAGCTCCATGGTGACCTCCTTGCCGCGGACATCCTCGAGGGCTGCCTCGTCGGACACCTTCACGGTGGCTGTGACGGTCGTGCCCGGCTTGGCCTTCGCGACGAGCTTCGCGAAATCAGGAACTTCGGCATCGGCGAGGGAGAGCGTGTTGCGGACGATGATTTCCGTCTCGGCGGCTTCCGACAGCACGCGATCGCCATCCTTGAACACGAGTTTTGCGACGATCATGTCGCCAACCGACGGGGCGCCATCATGGGGCACGAATCGGGCCCGTTCGCGAAGGTGGCTGCCGAGAGCGTCGTCGACGTCCGCTTCACTGATCTCGCGGGCAGGCCGTGAGATCGCCAGGCCCTTCCAGGCCGGAAGATCGAACTCGGGACGGACTTCGATCGAAAACTCAAACGTCATCGGGCCGTCGTCAGGGAGCAACACGGCGGCGGCATCGAGTTCGGGCTCGCTGATCGGCGAGAGCTTTTGCTGCTCGGAGACCTGCGTCATCGCGTCGGTGAGGAGTTTCGAGCGAATCTGGTCGACCAGTTCGGACTTGAACCGGCTGCTGACAAGCTGGCGGGGCGCCCGGCCCGGTCGGAAGCCAGGCAGGAGGGCCGACGGCATCAGTTCGCCGATGGCGTCGTCACGGTAGCGATCGATGTCGGCGCGGGGGATGGTCACCTTCACCCGACGCTGGCAGGTCGAGACAGCCTCGACGGCGACCTCGAGAGAGAGGGGCTTCGGCATGCCCTCGAGGGCTTCGGGGCTGGCGACGGCAGGGGCATCGGACGATGACATGGAGGATTCCGAAACGGGGAGCGGATACGAGAATCGCGAGCCTCCCGCCCACGGAGACGTCCCGGGGGAGAGCGACGTGCGGAAAGGCGGCGACCGCGTTGCGTCCGGGGAACGGACGCGGTCGGACGCGGGCACTCGGGACGAAGCGGGTGATGGGATTCGAACCCACGACAACCACGTTGGCAACGTGGTGCTCTAC
>JAFMIU010000109.1 GCA_017853835.1 Pirellulales bacterium
CGATCCACCTCGCCGGTCCCACGGCTCACGCCGTTGGGCTTGGACAAGACGCCGGAACGCCGCGCCACGCGAGTTGAGGAGCGTTAGAGATGTCCGCGCCACGTGAGTTGAGGAGCTTCGGGGTTGCCCATGCCCCGTGAGCCGGCGTCATTGGCCAGCGCAGCCAGGATGGCGAAGCGCCAGCCAATGCCGAGCGAGCGGAGGGCATGGATGCCCGCAGCGAGCGTCCGGCGGCGGGGTATGGGCAACCCCGAAGCGGCGCCCCAACCGTCCCGAAGCGGCGCCCCAACCGTCCCGAAGCGGCGATCCCGACCGCCCCGAAGGCCCTCGTGCCACGCACGGCGGCCAGACGCATGACGCGGACAGGCTCAGCGTCTAGCTTTTTCGTTTCCGCAGGTCTTCGAGCGCCTCACGGCCCTTGGTGAGCCTGGCTTCAAACTCCGCAAGCTGGGCCTGCTCCTTGGCCACCACGGCGGCCGGAGCCCTGGCCGTGAACTTCTCGTCAGCCAGTTTTGCCTGCTTCGCGCGAATGAATCCTTCGGTTTTCTCGTTTTCCTTTTCGAGTCGGGCGATCTCGGCATCCACATCCACGAGATCCGCCAGATCGACAAACACGTCGCAGCCCGCCGCCGTCGCGCTGGCCGCCGAGGGGGCTGCCACGGCATCCGGGCCGAGGGCCACGATGTCGGCCACCGCCATCGCCGCGATCGATGCCGTCATCGGCTCGAGGAGGCTTGTGATCGACGAATCGGCCCTCACGGCCACCGCAACGCGGGTCTTCGGCGGCACGTTCTGCCGCGCGCGAATCTCCCGAATGGCCGCCACAACCGCGAGGAAGGTTCCAAACTGCGATTCCGTGCGGGGATCGATCCACGCCTCGGGCACGATGGGCCATGCGGCCGTCATCACCATCGGGGCGAGGGTCCCTTCACCATCCCAGAGCATCCGTCGTCCGCCGGCCGCCACGCCGAGATGCTGCCAGATCTCCTCGGTGACGAACGGCATGATGGGGTGGAGGAGACGGAGGATCGTGTCGAGGCCCAGCAGCAGCATCGCCCGTGCCTGGTCGCGCCGGGCAGGATCAGCCAGCCTCGCCTTGCAGAGTTCGAGGTAGGCGCTGCAAAACTCATCCCAGGCAAAGGCGTAGAGCGTTCGCGAAAGCTCCGCGAAGCGGTAGTCGTCGATGGCGAGGGTCGCCTCCCGACTCACGCTGGCCAGCCGCGACAGGAGCCACCGATCCTCGAGGGGGATCGCCGTGAGATCGTCGAGGCCGGTGATGGGGCCGATGGTGGCGCCATCGAGGTGCATCAGCACGAAGCGGGTTGCGTTCCACAATTTGTTGGAGAAGTTGCGGCCCGCCTCAAACTTCTCGCTCACCGCCGGCCCGCGGGGCAGGGCAAGATCCGCCTCGGACGAGGCCCACTGGGTACGGAAGGCCTTGTGACACTTCGGGCAGTCGATCCGCGGTCGCACGCGGTTCTGCACGGTCTGCTCGATCAGATGACCGCACGCCGGGCATTGGAAGTCGACCGGCATGCGCACGTCCTGCGTTTCCGTCGCCATGCCGGCGAGGGCAAACCGCAGTGCGTCGGCCCCGAGGGCGTCGATCACGTCAACGGGATCGACCCCGTTGCCCTTGCTCTTGCTCATCGTCTCGCCATAGCGGTCGAGAATCTTGGGATGGATGTAGACCTCGTGGAATGGAATCGCCCCGGTATCAAACACCCCCATGATCACCATCCGTGCCACCCAAAGCGTGAGGATGTCGCGGCTCGTGACGAGCGCGCTGGTCGGATAGAAGGTGGCGAGCTCGGCCGTCTGCTTCGGCCAGCCGAGGGTGGAGTGGGGCCAGAGCGCCGAGGAGAACCAGGTGTCGAGAACGTCGGGATCGCGCACCAGCGCATGGCCGGCGATCGACTCGACGCCGAGCGACTCGTCCGATGAGCAGACGAACCATCCACCGACATCGTCCGACCGCCAGGTGACGGTCTCGCGACCAGCGAAGGCTCCCGCCAGATCCGCTTCGGTCACTCCCGACACGTGCCAGATCGGAATGCGATGCCCCCACCAGAGCTGGCGGCTCACCGGCCAATCCCGCTTCTCGGAGAGCCAGTCGAGGTAGCTCTTGGCATACCGCTCCGGCACGATCCGAATCCGTCCATCGGTGACGGCATCGAGCGCTGGCTGCGCCAGTTCGTCCATCCGGATGAACCACTGGTCGGCGAGGTAGGGCTCGATCGGGGTCTTCGATCGGTCGGAATGGGCCAGGTCGATCACGCGATCTTCGACCTCCACCACCTGCCCGGCCGCCTCGAGGTCGGCCACCACCCGCGTCCGTGCCTTCTGGATCGTCAGCCCCTCGTAGGGGCCGGCCTCGGCGTTGAGGGTGCCGTTGGGATTGAGGATGTTGACCATCGGCAGCGTCTGCCGCCGACCAACGTCGTAGTCGTTGGGATCGTGGGCGGGCGTGATCTTCACACAGCCCGAGCCCATGTCGGGCTTCGCCCATTCGTCGGCCACGAGCGGAATCGCGCGGCCGAGAAGCGGTAGCCGCACGGTTCGGCCGTCCCGCGCCATCGCGGCAAGCGTCTCGAGATGCGGAAGCAGGTCGCGCCGCCTCGCCTCGATCGCCTCGATCGCGGCCGTGATCTCGGCATGCTCCTTGGCCGGGGCCGCCGCCCGCTTTTCCCGTAGGGCCGCCTCAGCGGCGTCGAGGGCGCGAGCAGGGGAGGGGTGCACCGCCACCGCCGTGTCACCCAGCAGCGTCTCGGGCCGCGTGGTCGCCACGGTCACGCTCTCTGGCTCACCCGCTCTTGGCTCGATCACGTCATAGCGAATGTGCCAGAAGTGACCCTTCACCTGCTCGTGAAACACCTCGTCGTCGCTGACGGCGGTCTGCAGGAAGGTGTCCCAGTTCACGAGCCGCTTGCCACGGCGCACCAGCCCCTTCTGGAAGAGCCTGGAGAATGCCTCCCGAACGGCAGCGGCACACTGGTCGTCGAGCGTGAACCGTGTGCGGTCCCAGTCGCAGCTGGCTCCGAGGTCGCGAAGCTGTCCCAGGATCCGTTTTTCATACTGGGCCTTCCACGCCCAGATCCGATCGACGAGGGCGTCGCGGCCGAGGTCATGCCGCGAGAGCTTTTCCTCCTCGAGCAGCCGCCGCTCCACGACAGCCTGGGTGGCGATCCCCGCGTGATCGGTGCCCGGCATCCAGAGCGTGAGGAAGCCCTGCATCCGTCGGGTCCGCACGAGCACATCCTGAAGCGTGTTGTTGAGGGCATGCCCCAGATGGAGGGCGCCGGTCACGTTCGGCGGAGGAATGACGATCGAGTAGACGGGCCTTCCGGCCTCAGGTTCGGCGTGCCACGCACGGGAGGAGTCCCAGAGGTCGCGGCAACGGGCTTGGGCGGCGCGGTGGTCGTAATGCTTGGGGAGTTCGTGCATGGCGAAACGGAACGGCGAAGGAGGAACGGCGGGCTAGTGGGACGGATCGGCGTCTGGGGCGAGACGAAAGATACCCTGGCCGGCGGGCGAGGCGGTGCAGACGTAGAGTTCGCCGTCGGCATCTTCCCCGAAACCGTAGATCGGCAGTCCGTTCCACGGAATCCTGGCATTGGCGACCGGCCGGTCGTCGGCATCGACCTGGAGGGCCCAGAGCTGCCCCGACACGAAGTCGCTGTGTACGTATCGCCCAACGAGTTCCGGAATGGCTGCGCCACGGTAGACGAAACCGCCGATGACCGACTTCCCGATCTGGTGGTCGTATTCCCAGACCGGATCGATCGTCGCCCCGTGCCCGACGGTCGCACCAAAGGGATGCGTTCCCTCCGCCACGCTCCATCCGTAGTTGCCCCCGCGCACGACGATGTCGATCTCCTCCCAGAGATCCTGCCCCACGTCGGCAGCCCAGAGCCTGCCCGTCTTCCGATCACACGAGATCTGCCAGGGGTTCCGAAACCCGTAGGCGTAGATTTCGGGCCGTGCACCGTCGCGACCCACGAAGGGATTGTCGTCGGGAATCGCGTAGGGAAGCGCCTCGGCCCGGCGATCGACGTCGAGCCGTAGGATTTTCCCAAAAAGCACGTCGAGCCGCTGACCATGCCCATGCGGATCGTCGCGGCTTCCGCCGTCGCCCAAGCCGACGTAGAGATGGCCATCGGGCCCGAACGTGATCGAGCCGCCGTTGTGATTCCAGAAGGGCTGCTCCACCGACAGCAGCAGCACCTCCTCGCTGTCGGGATCGGCCCGATCGGGATCGTCTCGGCTCACGCGATACCGCGCCACCTGCTCGATCCGACCAGCACCACGAATGCTTCGGCAGACGAAAAACTGGCCGTTTTCCTGAAACCGTGGATGAAACGCGAGACCGAGCAGCCCCTCCTCGTTCCATCCGGTCCATGGGGCCGTCGTGTCACGGAGATCGAGGAAGAGCCTGGCCGTCTGGTCACCCGGACGGATCACATGGATCATGCCTTGCTGATCGGGCACAAAGACCCTGCCCGTGCCGTCGTTGGCATGGGTCACCAGCAAGGGACGCAGGGGCAGCGCCGGTCGGCCGTCCTCCCCCTCCGGCTCCCATCCCTCCCACGCCATGCCGGGAAAGGCCGGCACGGCCACCACGGGCAGCGTTCCATCCTCCTGCCACACGAGCGGGCCGTCGGGCGGGAGCGTGCGAATCTTGATCGATCGAAACGCCACCTCGTCGCCGTGATCCTGCAGGCAGAGGTGACCGCGGTCGGCCTTGCCGAAGGATGGGTAGGCCGCGAACTTGCTCCGGGCCACACGCTCGTTCCAGTCCTTCGACCCCTTCCTGAAGTGGTAGTAGTGAACGCCGTTCACACACACCTCGCCGGACGAGGGCGTGACCCGCAGCGTGAGGTGATTCCACTCGCCCGCCGGACGTGTCGCGTCGATCTTCTCGTCGAGCCCGCGCTCGCTCTGCTTCTCGAGGGTGCGGTTCCATCCTGGCGATCGAGGGGCATAGAGCTGGTAGAGCCACCCAGACCGCTGGGGATCCTTCCCGGCGACGTTGTCGAGAATCTGCACCTCGGGTCCCGAGTGCCACGGTTTCTCGCCTTCCTCCGTCACGTGAAACATGAGTCCGCTGTTGCCACCGGGCCCGATGCGATAGTCGAGTTGCAGTTCGAAGCTGCCAAACTCGTCGGAGGTCACGAGATCGCCCGCGGGGGCGCCTCGAAGCACGAGCGCACCATCCTCGACGATCCAGCCAGGCGACATGGCATCACCGCGGTAGCCGCGAAATCCATCCGTCGTGCGGCCATCAAACAGGAGACGCCACCCCGCCCTGCGCTCCGCCTCCGACAGGGTGTTAGGCGGCGTCTCGGCGCGGACCACGACTGTCGAGAAGGCCATGATCACGGCCGCGGCCGTCAGATTCCACGACACACGCACCCTCACCTCCGTGCCAAGACATGATGAAACGAATCCGCCAGTGCAAACCAGCTCGCCTCGATCACGTTTTCACTCACCCCGACCGTGCCCCACACGGAGTCGCCATCGGTGCTCTCGATCGAAACCCGCACCTTGGCCGCGGTGCCCTCCTGGGCGTTGATGACCCGCACCTTGTAGTCGAGCAGATGCATGCGATCGACGATCGGATAGATGGCACCCAGTGCCTTGCGAAGCGCGGCGTCGAGCGCATTCACCGGGCCGTCACCCTCCGCCACCTCGTGACGAACCTCACCGCCGACGCGGAGTTTGACCGTGGCCTCGGTTCGCACATCGCCCTGGTCGCCCTCCCGGCTCTCCACGGCGACGTTGTAGGCGATTTTTTCGAACGCCGGTTGAAACGTCCCGGCACACCGGTCGACGAGCAGGTCGAAGGAGGCACCCGCCGCCTCAAACTGCCATCCCTCATTCTCGAGCCGGCACACCTCGGCCAGAACGCGGTCGAGAAGCTGCCGATCCTGTTTCACGTCAGGACGTGTCACCATCGCCGCGATGTTCGATCGGCCCGAGAGCTCGCTCACCAGGATCCTGCGGGAGTTTCCGACCCGCTCCGGCTCGATGTGCTCATACGATTCCGTCGCCTTGGCGATGGCGTGGACATGCATGCCCCCCTTGTGCGCGAAGGCGCTCGACCCGACGAACGGCTGTCCGGGCCGATAGGTCATGTTGGCCGTCTCGTAGACGAACCGCGACAGCTCCGTGAGGTGCGACGTGCCCGATCCACCGAGCACCTGATGCCCTCGCACCTTGAGGGCAAGGTTGGCCACCACGGAGATCAGGTCGGCGTTTCCGCACCGCTCGCCGATTCCGTTGATCGTTCCCTGCACCTGAACCGCTCCGGCCGACACCGCGGCCAGCGAGTTGGCCACGGCCAGGTCGCAGTCGTTGTGGCAGTGGATCGCGATGGCAGCCGTGTGTCCAGCCTTTTCAAGCACCGCTGCCGCATCCCGCACGAGCCTCGCCACCTCGTCGGGCAGCGTTCCTCCGTTGGTGTCGCAGAGCACGATCCGCGTCGCCCCGGCCCGTGCCGCTGCGAGGATCGTGTCGGCCGCGTAGGCCGCGTCGAGTTTCCAACCGTCGAAGAAGTGCTCGGCGTCGTAAAACACCTCGCGACCGGAGATCGTGAGGTACGACACAGTGTCGGCGATCATGGCGAGGTTTTCCTCGCGACTCACGCCGAGCACCTCCGCCACATGAAAAGCCGACGTCTTGCCGACGATCGTCACCACCGACGTCTGGGCGTCGAGCAGGGCTTTCATTCCCGGGTCATCGGCCGCCGCCATGCCACGGCGACGAGTCATGCCGAAGGCGCACACCCGCGATCGTTTCAGCCGCAGGTCCCGCACTCGCTCGAAATACTGGGCGTCTTTGGGGTTCGAGAGCGGATAGCCTCCTTCGATGAAATCCACCCCCGCCTCGTCGAGTCGCTGCGTGATGGCGAGTTTGTCCTCCAGCGAGAAGTTCACTCCCTCGCCCTGCGAGCCATCGCGGAGGGTGGTGTCATAGATTTCGATCGTGCGCACGAGTCACCGGTCTGAGGGGCGGAAACCTGCCATGTAGGCGGATCCCTAGCGTATCCGCTCGGCTCCCCACCAGAAACCGCCACGCCTCACGCGGCCTGGCGTCCGCAACGAGCCCAGAGCGAAACCATGCCTGCAGCGAGGGCAACGACCATCATCGTCGACGGCTCAGGCACGGGCGCCACCACGCGAAAACCGGTGTCGTAGTTGGCCGTACCGACCGCCGTCGATACGTTGAAACTGCTGCTGCCGCCATTGTTGAGATTCCAGGCGCCGCCGAGGATGCCTGCGTTGGCCTGGCCCGCCCCTGGGTCATACCACTCGCCTGCATTACCCCCTTGGTCGAATGTGCCGTACGGGCTACCGCTGCCAGAAAAGGCTCCGTAATTCGTCAGGTAGTTCTGGTTCGAAGCGAATGCCGCCCCCGTCACGGCATAGAGCCCGCCGACGACGTGATTGGCCTGATTAGCCCCACCGCCAATCGTGTTACCGGGAGCGGTATTGCTTTGCGTTGCATACGCGTAATACCCGCCCGAGCCCCCGAGCGTAGGGTCGTAGTAGGCGGCCTTGTACCACTGATCGAGCGAGGGAAGGGCATAGAGCGGCGCTGCAAGCGTATTCGGATTGATCGCATTGAGCGCCACGGTAGTCGAGGGACTGCCGGTGAGGTCGTACGCGCCGTTTTCGGTCGTGATGTCGCTTTGCAATCCCGTTGGCTGGCTGTTGGCCAGCCAGTTCACGAATCTGGCGGCATTGAACCAGTTGACGAAAGTCACCGGCCGATCGGCGGCCGATTGTCCGCCGCTGTTCGCGGATATGTTCGCCGCGTAGTTGTAGGGCGTGCCGCTTCCGTCGCCCGTGCGGGTGATACCCTTGACACTGTCAGCGGAATTGATGTTCGGGTCATAAATCGTCTGGGCTGAGGTTGTCGCTACCGCGTTGAGAAACTCCACGTATTGGCCGATCGTCACCTCGTAGGCCCCGATCTGGTAGGAGGTAGCCACGCTGCCCCGGCCGTTGGTGTCAGCGGCGTTGTTGGGATTGCCGACGGTTACCATGCTCATGGTTACAGCGGGGGCAGACTGCGGCACAGCGACGAACCAAAGGAACAAGGCCGCGACGTGCAACAGAAAGCGGCCCACCACCCGCCATTGGGCAGGGGGCGTCCAACTCAAGGACAGGGGTGACGCCGTCAGGCAGAGGGGCATATGGTGCATCGAACCGACCCTTTCAAACAATGGAACTCATTCGCCCTGTTCATCAGGGCCACCACACCTCCTGCAACTGGCGCGCCAAAGCCCTACGCCTTACAAAACTGCGTGAAACACGGCTTTGAATGATTTCGCTCAGCATTCCGCTGGAGCGAATTGCCCCAGGGGTGTGGAGCGAATTGCCCCAGGAGTGTGGAGCGAATTGCCCCAATGGCCATGGGCCTGACCTGCTTCAGGGCTCGCGTGAGGCCGGATGGGCCTACACCAGGGCGATCCCGAGGATGCCGACGTTCTGGTTGTTGGGCAGGGTGATTGAGACGAGCGTCTTGCCGGCTGGCAGGTCGTAGCTGTAGCCGTAGACGAAGGCGTTTTCCTTCATCTGGTTGTTGCCAAGATTGTTGACGACATTCGTCTGGGCGACGAGCGCTTCGCCGGTGGCGACGAGCTGCTGCGGGCTCGGCGGCGGGTTGTTGTTGCTGCCGTTGTTGTTTCGCCAGTCGGTGAAGGTCTGCGTCCAGGTGGCGATCGAGCCATCGGAGAAGGTGAGCGTGATCGCCTGGTTGGACTGCGTGCCGTTGGCTCCTGCGCCGATCATCAGGAGTGCCGAATAATCTCCATTCGGCATGGAGATCGTCTGGCCCTTGGCCTGCACGATGTTGTTGTTGCCGCTCGTCTGCTTGGCGGTGCCAGCGTTGTTGGGGGCCGGGCCGAGGTTGAAGGTGGCGCCGCTCCAGGTGATCTGCTGATAGTCGTAGTTTGAGTCTGGGCCGCTGATCGTCACGCCCAGGGCATTGCCGTTGGAGTTGACGTTGTAGAAGTTGGAGTTGCCGTCGAAGCCATAGTGCGCGTCACGGCCTGAGTTGGGCACGTTGTTGTTGCCCACCACGAGGCCGTAGCCGGTGTAGCCCGCACCGACCTGAACGGGATCGCTGAGCGTCCAGTCGAGAATCCGCAGGTTGGGGTTGTTGGGCAGCGTGATGCTCTCGAGGGTCACTCCCGCTGGGAGTGCCGGGAGTTGATAGCTGTAGCCATACACATAGTTGGCGACCGTGTCCTGCCCGCCGGAGGCGGTGTTGCGATACGACTGGGTTGAGATAACCGCCTCGCCGGCATACCCGCTTGGAGTGAGCCAATCGCTGAATGACTGGGTCCAGGTCGCGGAGGAGCCATCGGAGAAGTTCAGCACCAGGTGCTGGCCTGCCGAGGTGCCATTCACCGCAGCGGCGGCGAGGTTGAGCATGCTGCCCGTTCCCGAGACGGCAATCTCCTGGCCAGCGGCCCAGGTCAGGCTCGGCTGATTGGGGCTGCCAATTCCGAATATCGTGCCAAGCGTGTTGCCGACGCGAGTGCCGCCTGCCGCGGCGTTGCCCATCGCCTCCCAGGAATACGTGTTGCCCTGGCGATCAAAGCCACCGTCGTGGGTCGGTACTCCATCGGTAGAGATGCCGATAGCCGTATGCAGTTGCGGAATCGTGTTGCCGGCGGCATCGACTTGGTGGCCGGCCGCCTTGCTCACTCCGGCAAAGTTGGTGGCGGTGACGGTGAAGTAGGTCGTCCCGCTGCCCAGCGTGAGCCCGTCAAACACGCACGACGGATCCGTTGTGATAATGGTTTGGAAAT
>JAFMIU010000110.1 GCA_017853835.1 Pirellulales bacterium
TTTGCGACACGGGATTGGCGTTGAACTGCCAGCCGTTGTCGTTCTGGAACACGTAAGTGAGCTTGTCGGACAGCTCATTGACGTACACGATGCTCACGATCGAGCGATTTCCGATGATGCCTTCGCGCTGCTGCGTAAACGAGCCGATCTCGTTCCCGCTCGACACCGTCGTCGTCAGGGCCTGGGTCGCATCGGAGTTCTTGAACGTCACGCCGCCCAGGAAGGCCGCGTTGCTGTTCGCCCCCGGGTAGGCGGGGTTCGCGATGCCGAAGTAGTCGATCGGGTCGCTGAAGTTGTCCCAGCCATTCGTGATGCCGCCATACACGATCAACTGATCGTTGGGAGTCCACGTGTCGAGGACGCCGGTGTGGGTAAATGGCTCGCCATACTGCATCGTATAGGCGTGCGTGTAGAAGAAGTTGCCGATGGCCGGCACGACCTCATACCCGATGATCGTGTAGAAGTGTCCAAACTTCACGGCGTGATTACCCGCCCCCACCTCGCCGTAGAGCTGCGGCATCGCAAGGCCGTAGTCCTTGCTCGATGCCCAGGAGGGAGCACCGCCGGACCCAGCGGCGTTTGGCTGATAGAGCAGATTGCCGTCGAGACCGCGGGACGTGGTGTAGATGTAATCGGTACCGTAGAGCAGGTCGACACGCCCGCCCCACATCCGCCCCTCGTCCACGTCGAGCAGCCGCTCGTTGACGAGGTAGAGCTGGTTCATCTGGCCCTGCCAGTTGCGGTCATTGAACGTGATCGGGCCATTGAAGGGCGAACCCCAGTTGTTGGCGCCGATGCCGGCATCGACCCAGCCATAGGTGGAAATGCCGCGGTCCGTGAGAGGCGCAATCTCGAGGTAGCGGTTCGGACCCTCCTCGATTTCCCCCGCCGCCTCCTGCGGAGGCAGGGCCCGCATCTGGTAGGCATCTTCCTCTGGCACCGCCGGCAGCACCGGGGCCGCGGGCGTGTTTTGGGCCAGTTGCTCGTAGAGGCTCGGGTCGAGCCGTGAGGCGATCGATGGCTCGGTGGCATGGGCCACGCTGGCGGCCAACAGGCCGCTTGCCACCCACGCCGGCAGGCGAAACGTCAACAAACGCATGGTAGGAATCCCCAATCCATTGGAGTTGTCCCGGGCGCACGTCGCACCGCGGGGATCAGGGGCTCCGCTGAGGGGCATCGAATTCCGCCGAGCCGATGCCCCTCTCCCCTGCCTTGGGAATCGGCAAGCAAAGCAGCGAACTACGTCGTCACAGACGACAAACGGAACAGATTTCGCAACCCGCAGCCCGGGGTGGAAAGGTGTTCCGCCTGGGAAAAACCGGAGTCTCAGCCAGGAACGGCAAACGCCCCTTCGAGCAGGGCTGCGAGAAAAGCCTCGGGGCGAAACGGCTCCAGGTCGTCGGCCGTCTCACCCACACCGACAAACTTCACCGGCAGGCCAAACTGTTCCGCCACCGGCACGATCACCCCGCCGCGGGCCGACCCATCGAGCTTGGCCAGCACGATGCCGGTGCAGCCAGCCGCGTCGGTGAAGCCCTTCGCCTGCGACAGGGCGTTTTGGCCGGCGGTTGCGTCGAGCACGAGAAGGGTTTCGTGAGGGGCCTCCGGAATCAACTTGGCGATCACCCGCCGAATCTTTCCAAGCTCCTGCATCAGATTGGCCTGGGTCTGCAGGCGACCGGCGGTGTCGACGATGCAGACGTCGTAGCCACCGTCGATCGCCGCCGCGACAGCTCGATGGGCCACACTCGCCGGGTCACAGCCCGCCTCGCCTCGAACGATCTCCACTCCCAGCCGCCCGGCCCACATCGCGAGCTGCTCCACCGCTGCCGCTCGAAACGTGTCGCCGGCTCCGAGCATCACCCGCTTGCCCTCGGAGGTGAAGAGCCTGGCGAGCTTGGCGATCGACGTCGTCTTGCCTGAACCGTTGACCCCCGTGACGAGCACCACCGTCGGCCCGGAGACGGCCCGCGCGATCCCCGCCTCGGCCGGCTTGAGCCTCGCCAGGAGCTGCGTGCGGATCGAATCGAGCACCACATCGGGATCGACGACCCGCGCCCGAAGCCGCTCCCGCACGTCGGCCACGATCGCCTCGGCCGCCGACGGGCCCATGTCGGTCTTCACGAGCACCGCCCGGAGTTCCTCCAGAAACCCGTCGTCAACGAGCCGGCCTTCCCGCTTGAAGAGGTCCCGTACGTCCGTCTTCAGCACCTGCGCCGTCTTGGCAAGGCCGGAACGAAGCCGCTCCAAGAAGCCGGCACGCGGCGTGTCCGCCCCCTGAGGGGCAGCCGGGGGCGCCTCGGCTGGAACGGGCGTCGATTCCTCCTTGCGACCAAATCGAAACAGGGCCATGGCAGATGCTCTCCAGAAAACGGTTCAGCCGGCAGCAGGACGAGGGCGACCGTCGTGGTCTTGAAGGATGCCACCAAGGATCCCGGCGACAAACCGCGACGATGCCTCGCTCCCGTACCGCCTCGCCAGATCGATGGCCTCATCGATCACCACCGGGCCCGGCGTGTCGGAGTGCAGCAACTCAAACGCGGCAATACGGAGCACGGCCCGGTCGGTCGCCGCCATGCGCGACAACCGCCAGTTCTGGCTCTTGGCGTCGATCACGGCATCGAGGTCGGCCTGGGACGTGAGCACGCCCTCCACCAGCGCATCCGCAAACGCAATGAGCGGCGCCGATTGGAGCCGTCCCTTGTGAAATCGATGCGCTGCCTCGAGATCGGCAGACTCACCGCCGCTCACTTCCATGCGATACAGCGTCTGCAGGGCCACTTCGCGGGCCCGGCTGCGACGGCTCATGGGTTTCCTCCTTGATCGATTCGACGGACCAAGGCCGCCATCTCCACGGCGGCGGCGGCACATTCCGCCCCCTTGTTGCCGGCGTAGCCGTCGGAGGCATCACCACCGGCCCGTACCATCGCCTGGGCGAGCGTGTCGCAGGTGAGCACTCCGAAAATCACCGGCAGCCCACGCTGGCGGGCCGTCGCCTCGATCCCCGCCGCCGCCGCGGTGGCGATATGGTGATCATGCGAGGTCTCTCCCTTGATCACGGCCCCCAGGCAGAGCACGGCGGTGTAGCGCCCGGTGGCCGCCAATCGGTCGGCTGCGAATGGCAGTTCGAACGAACCGGGGACCCATGCCACATCGACCGCGTCGGCCCCGAGCCCGACGCCCGCGAAATGGTGAAGGGCACCGGCGAGCAGCCGGCGTGTGATCGCGTCGTTCCAACGGGCCACGGCGATGGCCATGCGGGTCGACGCGGGAAGGCGATCCGATGAACCCTCAAAAATCCGCGGATGCGGCGTGTCGCTCATGCGTGCTGTCCTCCCACCGTCACGACTTCAGGCTCATGAGAAACTCGGTGTTCGACTTCGTCTTCGACAGTCGGTTCACCAAGAGCTCCATGGCGTCGGTGGGATTCATCTCGCCGAGCACCCGCCGGAGCACGCAGATCCGGCGATACTCGTCGGGCTCCAGCAGCATCTCCTCACGCCGCGTTCCGGAGCGGTTGATGTCGATCGCTGGATAGATCCGCTTGTCGACGAGCCGGCGGTCGAGCACGATCTCGAGGTTGCCCGTTCCCTTGAACTCCTCGAAGATCACGTCGTCCATTCGGCTGCCGGTGTCGACGAGGGCCGTCGCGATGATCGTGAGCGACCCCCCCTGCTCCACCTTCCGGGCGCTGCCGAAAAACCGCTTCGGCCGCTGCAGCGCGCCCGAATCAACGCCTCCGGAGAGAATCTTGCCCGAGTTGGGAACCTCGGAGTTCCAGGCCCGGGCGAGCCGCGTGATCGAGTCGAGAAAGATCACGACATCGCGACCGTATTCCACGAGCCGCTTGGCCTTCTCGATCACCATGTCGGCCACCTGGATGTGGCGGCTGGAGTTTTCGTCGAACGTCGAGCTGATCACCTCGCACGACGGGCCCTTCACCTGCCGTTCCATGTCGGTGACCTCTTCCGGCCGCTCGTCGATGAGCAGCATGAAGACATACGCCTCGGGATAGTTGGCAAGCACCGCCTTCGCCATCTTCTGGAGAAGCACCGTCTTGCCCGCCCTCGGCGGGCTCACGATCAGCCCTCGCTGGCCGAACCCGATGGGAACGACCAGGTCGACGACGCGGGTGGAGATCTCCTCGGGCGTCGTCTCGAGCACGATCCGCTCGTCGGGATGGAGCGGCGTGAGCTCGTCGAAGAAGGCGCGGGACGTGAGCTTCGAAGGATCTTCTCCGTTGATCGCCTCGACCCGCAGCAGCGCGAAGTAGCGTTCGCTCTCCTTGGGAGGCCGGATCTGCCCGGCGACGGTCATGCCGTTGCGAAGGCCGAACCTCCGAATCTGGCTTGGCGACACGTAGATGTCGTCAGGGCAGGAGAGGTAGTGGGCGTCGGGGCTTCGGAGAAACCCGAAGCCATCGGGCAGAATCTCGAGCGTGCCCTCACCGAACATCAGACCATTGAGTTTGATCCGCTCCTTCAGGATGCGGAGCACGAGGTCCTGCCGCTTCGGGCTCGACACATCTTCGAGGTTTTCCTTCCTCGCCAGTTCGACGAGTTCCTGCATCGACATCTTCTGCAGGTCGGCGATCAGCGCGTCACCCTTCTTGAGCGCCTCGTAGTGGCTGGTGACATCCAGCCCCTCCTTGACCTCGTTGGCGATCTCCTCGGCGAGTGACAGCGGTTCCTGATCGACGTCGTCACGCGGCGAATCGGGGCTGGTGTTGGTCATGATGGGATGGGGGCCAACGCCACGCGCGGGCCGCGGAAGGAAGGGAGGATGGACGAAACGAGGATGCGATACGGCAGGGTGCTTGGGATCGCGGCGCACCACGATCCCTCACAGGCGATTCGAACGACGAGAAACCCCAGGCGGGAGCCGGACGACACGGCATGCGAACGACCGGCTCAGCCGATCACCCGATCCCATATTCGCCCGACCTGCTCCCGAGTATATGCCGGGTTGCCCGTCGTATCCACGACGTCCACCGGAAGTCCGGCTCGCGGGGGCCGGTAGCCCCGCTGCCAGGCCTCGTCGCGGGCGGCAACCTGCTCGGGCGTCCAGCCGCGTGAGGCCAGTCGCCGGTGCCGCTCCGCATCGTCACACTCCACCAGCACCAACCGGTCGCACCGCGCATCCCAGCCAGCCTGCAGGAGCAACGGAACATCCAGGACCACGACACCGCCCACAGGGCCTTCGGCACACGCGTCGATGGCCGCGGCCAGTCGCTCCCGAACCCGTGGATGAACGATCGCCTCGAGAGCTTCGAGCGCGTCCCTCGATTCCTCCCCGCCGCCAAACACCCGCGCCGCCAGTTCCGAACGACGGATCCGGCCATCGCTCCCGAGAATCTCTCGACCAAATCGAGCCACCACCGCCGCCCGGGCTTCTGGCTCGTCGAGGACGTCGTGCGCCCACCGATCGGCATCGGCCACGACGGCCCCCCGCTCGGCGAACAGCGACGCCACGGTCGACTTGCCGGCCCCGACGCGCCCTACGAGCCCGATCACGGCCATGTCAGTCGCACTCCGCCCAGGAGCCGCCGGCCTGCACCGACACCTCGATCGGCACGCTGAGGGTCATCGCCGCCCCCATCTCCTCGACGACGAGCGTCTCGACGTCGCCGACTTCGTCCTCGGGAGCCTCGAGGAGCAGTTCGTCATGGATCTGGAGCACGAGCGCCGCCCGACGCTCCTCCTGCCGAAGGCGTCGCTCCACCCTCAGCATCGCCACCTTGATGAGATCGGCGGCCGATCCCTGCACGACGGTGTTCACCGCTTCGCGCTCGGGAAGCGTGAGCGTCATCACGCCCGCCGCATTCCGCCGCTTCGATCGCTCACGCACCCCTTCGATCGCGCGTCGCCGCCCGAGCATCGTGGTCACGAAGCCGTCGCGACGGCACCGATCGAGCACGTCGTCCATGAAGGTCGCCGCCCCGGCGAAGGCCTTGAAGTAGCCGTCGATGAACTCGGCGGCCTCCCCCTGCGAGATGCCGAGCGACTTCGCCAGTCCAAAGGCCGACTGCCCGTAGAGGATTCCGAAGTTCACCGCCTTGGCCACCCGCCGGAGCGCGGGCGTCACGTCCTCGGCGGCCACGCCCGCCACCGCCGCCGCCGTCCGGGAGTGGATGTCGTCACCTGCGATAAACGCAGCCTTCATCGCGGCGTCATCGGAGAGGTGCGCGAGGATGCGGAGTTCGATCTGCGAATAGTCGGCGGCCACGAACCGCCAGCCAGACGCCCCCGGAAGAAAGGCCGCCCGGATCTCGTGCCCTTCCGACGTCCGAATGGGGATGTTCTGGAGGTTGGGCTCGCTGGAACTGAGCCGCCCCGTGGCCGCGACCGTCTGATTGAAGGTGGTATGGATTCGGCCGGTGGTCGGAGCCACGAGCGCCGGCAGGGCGTCGACATAGGTGCTCTTGAGCTTCGCATACTTCCGGTGTTCGAGCAGCTTCGCCGGCAACGGATGGAGCGGCGCGAGCTGCTCGAGCACCTCGGCGTCGGTGCTCGGTCCCGTCTTGCCGCGCTTCACCACGGGAAGGCCGAGTTCATCGAAGAGCACCACCCGCAGCTGCAACGGCGATGCGATCGCAAAGGAATGGCCGGCGAGGTCGTGAATCTCCCGCTCGAGCGTGGCCAGCCGATCGGCATAGGCGACCGAAAGGGCCTCCAGCCGCGGCACGTCGATCCGCACGCCCCGCCACTCCATGTCGGCAAGAACACCCGCCAAGGGAAGCTCCACGTCGGCGAACAGCCCTGCGAGCCCCTCACGCTCGAGCGATTCCGGCAGCCGATCGACGAGGCTCCGGACGAGGCGGCAGTGCACCGCGGCCGTGTCGGCATCGGCAGGCTGATCGATCAGCGCCGCCGTGGCCGGATCGACGCCCGACACGCCGTGGCGAAAGGCTGTTTCCGTGATCCCCAGATTTCGCTGGCCCGCCTCGAGCAGATAGGCGGCGAGCAGCGTGTCGAAGGAAGCGCCGGCAAGACGGATGCCGAGGGTTCGAAGGGCCACATCCTGCCGCTTGAGATCGTGCCCTCGCTTCGCCACCGCCGCATCGCCGAGGAGCCGGCGAACCGCTTCCGATCCGGCCAGGGTGTCGGCATCCAGCCACACGCCGTCGTCCCCCGCCACCACCAGACAGCCCGACGGCTTCGCCATCACTCCGCCGTCGGCGGCACGAACGACGCAGAGCGTGAGGGCACCACCATGCCGAAGTCGTTGCACGGCTTCGTCGGCCTGCGACCGCGTGACGGGACGCTCCACACGCACCTCACCACGCGGACTGGCGACCGCCTCCGCCCCGGGATCGGCCTCGAGATCAAAGAGCGTTGGGGCGGTCGACCGCCGTGGTGGGGAGCCGGCGGACGCACGTAGCCTTGGCGCCGCAGGCTGATCGCCGCCTCCCTTCACGATGCGGCCGAGCAGGCTGCGGAATCCGCACTGCCGAAAGAGGTCGGCAAGCCGCTCGACATCGGGCGGATGGAGCCTGGCCATCTCCCAAGGCACCTCGATCGGTACCGCGGTCTGGAGCTGGATGAGTTCGCGGCCCGCACGCGCGGTATCACCATGGGAGCGGAGGTTTTCCTTTCGTTTCGCCCCCGACACCGCATCGATGTTGGCCAGCACCGCGTCGAGCGTGCCGTGCTGCTGCAGGAGTTCCGACGCGATTTTCGGACCGATGCCGGGCACGCCGGGAACGTTGTCGACCGCGTCACCCACCAGCGCGAGATAGTCCACGACCTGATCCGGGCGGATGCCCCATTCCGCCTCCAGTTCGGGGGCACCGAGCATCTGGTTCGTGCGAAGATTCAACAGCCTCACCTGCGGACCGAGCAGCTGACGGGCATCCTTGTCGGACGTGGCGATCGTGCAGGTGCCCCCCGCGGCGGCGGTGCGGGAGGCGATCGTGGCCAGCACATCATCCGCCTCGAAGCCCGGCACCTCGAGGCATGGGATGCCAAACGCCTCGAGCAGCCGACGAACGAGGGGTATCTGGGGCACCAGATCGGCCGGCATCTCCGCGCGGTTGGCCTTGTAGGCTTCGAACCGCTCGTGGCGGAAGGTGGGCCCTGGCGGATCCATGGCACAGACGACGTAGTCAGGCTTCCGCTTCTCCACGATGTCGAGCAGGTCGCGGGCGAACCCGAAGATCACCGACACGGGCGTTCCGTCGGTCGCCGTCATCTCGGGCAGGGCGTGGAAGAGCTGGTAGACACGTGAGAACGTGTCGATCGCCAGCACGGTCTTGCCGTGGAGGTCGGGGATCGGGGCGGCGGAGGGATCGTCGGTCATCGCGGCCAGCATACCGCCCGCGACGATCATGGGGCATCAGTCGATGCTCGGAGGCTCGTACTCGAAATCCTTCCACTTCATGGCACGGCGGAACGGTTCGATCCGCAGCACCACCTCGCCGTTCTGGAAGATCCGCACCGTGCCGCTCGTTTCACTGACGGCCACGGCCACGCTCTTGGTGCGTCGGGTGACCGCAGCGGCGGCCCAGTGCCGGGCTCCGAGGCCCTTCGACACCGAAACGTTCTCGGCCGAGGCATCGATGTAGCGGGCTGCCGCCTCGACCGTGCCGTCGGGGCCGATCACGAAGGCCCCATCGAGCTGGGCGATCTCCTTGATCCCTTCGCGAACACGCGGATCGGTCAGGCGACGCTCCGATCGGCCGTAGCCGCGCACCGGATCGAAGCCGGCCGAATGGCTCGACTGGATCACCTTGCGGGTGTCTCCCACGACGAAGAGCGTGCCGACCGGTTTGCCTTCACGGCCTTCACGGCCGATCTCCACCGCGAGGTCGACGACGAGCTTGAGCGTTTCGAGCGGCACCTTCGTTTCGAGGTTGCGCAGGTCGCGCACGGTGAGCTGGCCGAGGTGCTCCTCGAGCCGCAGGAGACTGACCGAGTCGATGGTGCCGGCCTCGAAGCCGCTGTACACGGCCACCACCTTCGCCTCCGGCGCCACCATCTCCGCCGCCACGCACTCGAGCAACGCCTGCGCCAGCCGCTCATACACTGGCAGTCCGGCAACGTCGAGCGTGACCTGCTTCAGGCCATGGTCGGCCGCGCCGGCGAGATGAACGGCATCGTCGGCCGCCACGAGCACGGGACCTGACGGGGCGAGTTCGCGCACCCTCGCCCAGTCGAGTCGCTCCTCGGCAAGCAGCAGGATCGCCTCCGCCTCCGTGGCTTCAAAGAGCCTGACGGCGGCGTCGAGGAGCCGTTCGAGTTGTGGCGAAACACTGGCAGCGGTCATGAACCCGCTCCTGGACAGGGAGGCCGCGGGCCGAGAGGGCCGCCTGGCGCAGGCAGCACGATCGCGCCGTCCCACGCGGAAGCCTACGCGGGGATGGGGGCGTGTTCAAGGTTGCCGCATCAGCGGCGCGTCGCCGGTGCGTCGCCCGACGCATCGGGCTCGCGGGCGATCAGCTCGGGCTGCAGCGGCGCCTTCATCGAGCCGCTGAAGGCGGCGATGCCGCCCGGCAGCACGGTGCCCCATGCCCGCTCCTGATAGATGTTGAGGGCGTGGAGGGCATGGCCGAGCGGGCCGAGTTTCCAGGCTCTGGAGGGCTCCCGGGCGAGCGCCGAACTCAGGAACTCGGTCGCGGCGACGATCCGCGGCTCATAGAGCCGCTGCTGATCGAGCGAGGCCACGAGCCATTCGAGGATATGGCCGGTCGTCTGGATCTTGCGGTCGATGTCGTCTTCGCGGTCGGCGGGATACTTGAACCACTCGGTGCTGAAGGA